>JADYZH010000087.1 GCA_020853215.1 Sulfuritalea sp.
AACCTCATTCGGCTAGCCCCGCTCAAGCGCAAGGGCGGGCTCAAGGTGCGCCGCCTCATCGCCGCCACCTCCGATGCCTATCGCGCTCAATTGCTCGGATTAACGTGATGTTCATGCGATTGCCCTGCCCTGGCGTCCTGCCAGCGCAATGCTTGCGAAACATCGGTTCCATTGTGCGGCCGAGCGTGGGGCCGACTTCAGTCGGCCATCCTCCAGGCCGGCTAAAGCCGGCCCCACAGGGTTCGACATTCCGCAAGCAAACCACTAGGCCAAACCCCACAAGGGGATACCGTCCCCGCCTCCGGCCGGGACATAATCCCCAGATGGACACGAACCTTACCCCGCAGAGTGCAGCCGATATCGAACTGCCGCCCTATCAGGGCATCGCCATCGCCGATGTGGTGCTGGCCGACACGCCGGCCGCCGCCGCCGAGGCCTGCCGGGCGCTGGCGGGGCACGACGTGCTCGGCTTCGACACGGAGGCGAAGCCGACTTTCGCCAGGGGCGAAGTCTCGACCGGGCCGCACCTGATCCAGCTCGCCACGGAACAGCGGGTCTGGCTATTCCCGGTGCGGCCGGGCATGCAGTACGACGAACTCAAGCCCATCCTCGAATCGCCGCGGATACTCAAGGTCGGCTTCGGCCTGGGCAGCGACCTCGCCCAGCTGCGCACGCGCCTGGGCATCGAAGCGCAAGGCATCCTCGACCTTTCGCGCGCGCTGCCCGGCGAAAAGCCGAAGCAGGCCATGGGCGCGAAAACCGCCGTGGCCCGCTATCTGGGCCGGCGCCTGCAGAAGTCGCGCCACGTCACCACCTCCAACTGGGCCCATCCGCGCCTGACCGAGCGCCAGATGCTCTACGCCGCGGACGATGCGCAAGCGGCCTTGCGCGTGTATCGAGCGGCACTGGCGGAAGGCCACCTGCCGCGGGTCTGAAGGCGTTGCGGGTGACGTGGAAAGTCAGACCGATGCGTCACGGAACGCACGGAGCACGCTGTTGATGCGGGTTTGATAACCCGCACCCTGCGCCTTGAACCACTCCAGGACATCCTGATCGAGCCGCAGGGAAACCGATGTCTTGGAGGGCAGCGGCTGTAGCCCGCGCCGCACTATGCCGCGCACGACATGACGAACATCCGCCTCCGGATGTTCGTCGGATATGTCGGACGCGGCCTTCTTTGACTCAAGACGAGCCCAATCAGTTTTTGATTTCATCGAAGTAGATTTGCGTTTCGCGGCGGGTTGCTTTGCGGAAAGAGATGATGCGGATTTCATTTTCGTTCTCCGTGTGCACAATTGAGACGGGGATGCCGGCAAGGAGGCCCAATGTCACGAAGCGCTGCTCCCCGTAGGAAAGGCGATCATCTTCGAAGGTAAACGTAAGGCCCTCAAACACTGCCACGGCATCGACGAAATCCAGCCCGTGGTTCTTCAGGTTCAAGTCGCGTTTCGCTTCGGACCAGGTGAACTCCATGACGCAAGTGTATATACATGGAGTAGCTACGTCAAGAAAAGGGTCCGGGGAGTCGGGGGTAATGGATCGTCGGGTTTTGTAGCGCAACGCCCGGCTTCCCCTGCGGCGATTCCATTTACTTGTTCTTTGCCCTCGGATGCGCGGCGTCGTAGATCTTCGCCAGGTGCTGAAAATCCAGATGGGTATAAATCTGCGTCGCGGCGATGCTGGCGTGGCCGAGCATTTCCTGCACCGCGCGCAGGTCGCCGGAGGACTGCAGCACATGGCTGGCAAACGAGTGGCGCAGCATGTGGGGATGCACATGGACGCCGACGCCCTGGCGCTGCGCCCACCGCGCGAGGCGGCTTTCGACCTGGCGCGGCGTGAGCCGGGTGCCGTTGCGGCCGAGGAACAGCGCCGCCTGCTCGCCGCGCAGCAGTTGCGGGCGCACCGCGAGCCACGCCTGCAGCGCGGCGCGCGCCTTGTCGCCGACCGGCACGGTGCGGGTCTTGCGCCGCTTGCCGGTGACGGTGACTTCACCTTGCGCGAGGTCGAGGCCGCCGGGCCAGTCGAGGCCGACCAGTTCGGCCAGGCGCAGGCCCGAGGAATACAGCAGCTCGAACATCGCCGCATCACGCAGCAGCAGCGGTGCCTCGTCGCCGGCCGGCGCCGGCCGGTCGAGCAGGGCCGCGGCCTGGTCGATGCCCAGCGCCTTGGGCAGCGCACGCGCGCGCTTGGGCGGGCGCAGGCCGTCCGCCGGGTTCGACTCGATCGCGCCGCGCCGCGCCAGCCAGGCGTAGTAGCTGCGCCAGGCCGACAGGGTGCGCGCGATGGAGCGCGGTGCCAGCGACCGGGCATGCAGCGACATCAGGCCGCGCCGCAGTTGCGGGGGCTTCAGCGCCGCAAGGTCGACATCGCCCGCCAGCGCCGTCAGGCGCGCCAGGTCGCGGCGGTAGGCATCGATGGTGTGCGGGCTGGCGCCGCGCTGCAGGGCGAGCTCGGTGAGGAAATTTCCGACCGAAGCCGTCGCCATGTCAGAAGCTCTCAGGTGCTGACGCGCAGTAGTGCCGCCGCCGCCATCTCGCCGATGCGCTCGAGGTAGAGCGTGCCGAGTTCCGGATAGAAGCGGTGCGGATCCTCGCTGGCCATCAGCAGCAGGCCGAAGCAGACGCCGTCGGGCTGGCGCAGGGCGATCTGCGTCATCGAACGCAAATGCGATGCCGACTCGCCGAACCAGGCCAGCGCCTCCTGGTCGGCCGCGGCGCCGCAGTAGGGTTGTTGCATGCCGGAGGCGAAGGCCTTGATCGAATCCGGCACCGCCCCAGCGTCTTCGCCATGGCCCCACTGGCGCAGCGTCACGTGCGGCACAGCGAAGGCGCCGCCGAGGTGGGAGAACAGCGCACGCAGCACGGCGGCGCGGTCATCGGCCGCGATCAGCGCCACGCCGAGCCCGTGCACCTTGGCGGAGATGACGTCGTTCTCTTCGCCGAAGGTGATCAGCTCGGCCAGCTTGGCTTCGAGCGCGCGCACCTTGTCGCGCAGGCTGACCAGCTGCTTCTCGGTGATCGAAATGGCCCGGCCGCTGTGCGGATCGGCCAGGGTCACCAGGCTCAGCAGGTCGGCATACTGCTCGAAGAATTCCGGGTGGTCCTGCAGGTAGTGCGCGATGTCGTCGGGTTTGATGTCAGGGTTCATGTCGGGTCTCATGCAAGGTGGTTCGGAAGTTCGATTTCGGCGCTGAACACGGTGGCGGCGGGGCCGGTCATCAGCACCGGCGAATTCGCGTCGGCGGCGCCGTTCCAGGCGATGGACAGGTCGCCGCCGTGCGTGGTGACGCGCACCGGAGTATCCAGCAGGCCGCGGCGGATGCCGGCGACCACGGCGGCGCAGGCGCCGGTGCCGCAGGCCAGCGTCTCGCCGGTGCCGCGCTCATACACGCGCAGGCGGATGGCGTGGCGGCCCACCACCTGCATGAAGCCGGCATTGACCCGGCGCGGAAAGCGCGGATGCGCTTCGATCAGCGGGCCGAGCCGGGCGACCGGCGCCGCATCGACGTCGGCCACCACCTGCACCGCATGCGGGTTGCCCATCGACACCGCGCTGATCTCGACGCGCTCGCCGCCCGCGTCGAGCGCGTGCGTGAGGGCATCGGCGGCGGCCTCGAAGGGAATCTCGGCCGACGCAAAGCGCGGCGCGCCCATGTCTACCGTGACCTGGCCGTCGGCTTCCAGGCGCGGCGCGATCACCCCGCAACGGGTCTCGACGCGGATTTCGCGCGCGCTCGTCAGCCCCTGCTCATGGACGAAGCGCACGAAGCAGCGCGCGCCGTTGCCGCACTGCTCGACCTCGCCGCCGTCGGCATTGAAGATGCGGTAGCGGAAATCAACGCCCGGCGTCGTCGCGCGCTCCACCACCAGGATCTGGTCGCAGCCGACGCCGAAGTGGCGGTCGGCAAGAAAGCGCGCCTGCGCCGGCGTCGGAACGAAGTCCTGGTTGATGGCGTCGAGCACCACGAAATCGTTGCCGAGGCCGTGCATTTTGGTGAAGCGGATGCGCATCGGCGAAGAATACGCCGTATCGCCAGCGCCGACTTTTGGCAATTGAGGGGTCAATGGCGGCTTTTTCAGGCCCCGCGACCCATGGCCCCGCCGCTCGAAATTTCCTGATATTAACCAACTTGCCAAATTCACCAAAAAGGTTAATATCGCGCCATGGAGAAATCGACGCCCCATTGCAGGCTGCAGGTCGTCAAAGGGCTGATCGAAGCAGGCAAGGTTCGCGCGACGATGTCGGCACTGGTGGGTGGCGCAGCGCTGGGCTTCGATTTTGACGGGATCGTGGAAGTGGTGATGGCGCTGGCGCCGGCCGATTTCCACAAGAGCATGACGACGCATGCGGACCATCGCATCTGGCAGGACGTGTATCGGCCGATGACGGCCGCCGGCCGCGTTTACCTGAAACTCACGGTCATCGACGACGTGCTGATCGTGTCCTTCAAGGAGGTATGAACATGAAATGTCCGAGCTGCGGCGCGGCGAAGCTGGTCCGCGACAGGCGTGAAATGAGCTACACCTACAAGGGCGAGAGGACATCCATTGCGGACGTGAGCGGCGACTATTGCCCGGCCTGCGGCGAGGCCGTGCTGGACATGGCCGAATCCGCCCGGACCAGCGCGGCCATGCTGGAGTTCAACAAGCAGGTGAATGCCGCCATCGTCGATCCGGCATTCATCGCCAGCGTGAGGAAGAAGCTGCGCCTGGACCAGCAGCAGGCCGCCGAGATCTTCGGCGGCGGCGTGAATGCATTTTCCCGCTACGAGAATGGCAGAACGCGGCCGCCGCTGGCGCTGGTGAAGCTGCTCAAGGTGCTCGACCGGCATCCGGACCTGCTGGACGAGGTGCGGGCTGGCTGAACCGGGGCCGCCAACGTCGGTGCGGCCGGGCACGGCGCATGCAGGCAGCAATCCAGTGGTCAGTGTTTGACAAAGTCAAATCACTCTGACCCTATGGTTGCTCTATGGTTGCTACAGATTGCCGTCGCTAACGGACTGCGTGACTGGAATGCTGTCGGAATCTGTGACTCAGAGAATTTGTATTCATTCAGGAGCCCCAAGCTGCTTTTCGTTGGCCTTCAGGGTCATGTACTCGAGCCGCCACTGCGTGAGTAGTCTTGTCCTGCTTACAGGTAGGTCATCCTCGGAGATGGACATGCATTGCTTCAAGGCAATCCCGTTCCATTTCCCTGTGGCTTGGTCGAAATGCTTTTTCTCGAAGAGATCGGCAATCTCGAACTCGAGTTTTTCCACTTCGTCTGCGGCCTGCTCTGGATCGTCGCCCGGCGGATAGGCAAGTACGATCTTCAGTTCGTAGGGGCTGCCATCCGCGTGATCGATTTCCATGCCACCATCGACGTCGAAATAGACGGCGGACAGCAGGTTGCCGACGGGTTCGATGATCTTTGCGAGACGTTTATCGACTTTGAACTGGGATAGACAATTCACGAACGGGTCGGGGAATGCTGTTCTGTTGTAACGCAGGCCCAACCATGAACGCAGTGCCGACAACGATTTTCCAGAAAACGAAAATGAGGTATCCGGGGTGAATGCGGCCAGCGCTTCTTTCGGAACGGCACCCTTGTCTGTGGCGACCAATTCAACGATAGTGGGGGCGTCATCTCGCAGCCCATCTACATGCAGCGAGCGGGGCGCCTTCGCCCAAAAATAGTTGCCGTTGCCCTCTGGCAAATGGCGGCCGATGATGATCTCTACATGCGGCTCGACCTGCAGATCATGGTTGGCCAGGTCGCAATCGTGGCTGATGACGACCACACAGGTCGAATCAGGTGTTTCTGGATGGGACAGTCCCAGCGCCTGGGTGGCCTCTGCGGTGAGGACGTGACCCTGACGCCATGGCGTATCTCGAGTCCAGATCGTTGCCATGCCATCCATGCCGGTCAGACGTCTTCATTGAGGGCGGGGCGGCCCATGTCTGCAACATCGGGGCGCGAAGGTGTTCTGTCGCCAAGCAAAGCATTGAGTTTTTCTCGTGCGGTCGCACCCCGTTTTTCGATCCGGACGAGTCGTTCGGCAGTTTCCTTGCCGTCGGCACCTTGCCCAATCAGTTCAACGAACGACTTGCCTTGAGCGACGGTGCGTTCGAGAGACGGCGCGGTCGGTTTGAAGCCGCTCTCTGTGAATACACGCGCGGCAGCGGCCAGTTGTACGAGCTTGCCTTGGTGCTGCTCTTTGGGGGTTTCGCCATTGAGCCAGTTGTAGAGCGTCTGGCGCGATACGCCGAACACCGTCGGGAGATGGGACATGGTCCGACCGAAGCCGGCTTTCACTTCCTTCATCAGATCGGTGTAGGGGGCGTAAGTTTCCTGCGCAGCCGCGAGCTCCACCCTCAGAATCGCGAAGGGACTATAGCCTTGGCGAGACATGACGAAGTGCGCGCCCTCGACACCACCGGTGCCGCTTCCGCCAAAGCAGGGGAGTGGGCCACCCTCTGCAACGGTCGCCCGTCGGTAGATTGCGGGGACTGGCCTGTAATGGGCGTGAGCGTTGATATCACCAACAGGAACTGCGAATCCGAGCATGATCACTTGTCCCAGGCAGCAAATGCGTATGGTGTCGCGGTGGTCTTGAAGGCTGTTCCGATGACCTTGTGGATGGCGTCGAGGTGCTCGGCAACCGCCGTCGTCGAAAACACTTGACGACCTTCCACGAAACCATCGTTGTCAAGGATGGCACTGATGCCCACGTGAGACGTGAACCTTTCCGTAATGCGCATGTTCCCGGGCTGGATATCCGGGGGGAATGCCAGTGGGCCTTCTTGTATGGCAACCCGACTCAGTAGCTTGATGTTCCCGATCTCGTTCATTGCTTCCGTGTAGGCATAGAGCGGGCGTCCACCGAGACGTGAATTCAGGCCGTGAACTTGTTCGACGAGGTACTGTTCGATGGTTTCTTCGGTTTGCGGCATTACCCGGTCGAGATATCGAAGCCCGACTCGTTCCGTGAATGCGAGTTTCACTGCGTCATTGACGATGCTCAGTCCCTCTAGGAAGCAAGCCGAAAAGGTTTCGAACTGGCCGTAATTGGTCGACTGAAGGGTGAGGCTCTGTCCGTCGAGGATGAAGGTGTGCGTTTTGTCGACGTTTCCGAGCAGGAACCTTTCTTGTGGAACAGGGGTCGGGGTCGGCGGCTGGCCTTCTTGGGCAGTCAACTGGATCGAGATAATGCGCTGGCGATTGAAATCGGGATAGCCGGCCTGACGGAAGCTCTCCTGGATGCTGGGCAGGAAATCGGCCAGCTTCAGAATCGGGTTGAACCGCACCTGGGCCAAGGTCAGGTACACGGGCGGGTTCTTGAGCGGGGTTCCCATTTATCGATTATCTCCAAGTAACCGACGTTAGTTTACAATTCGGTTGACACTTTTGCAAGTTTTCTTTTGAGTGTCCTCTCGCGAACGGCAATTTAGCCGGGAGTGCCAGCTAGCAGGTCTGTAGCTGACCAATCACGCAGGTAGGCTGAATAGCCGCAATGGCCTAGATGCAACCCCCTCACTCTCGAAACAAACTGAGTAAGCAACGGTCAGTCGCCAATCCGAAATCGCTGCCCGTCCAGCTACTCGCCCGGACCCTCTGCTTGAACCGGAACATCCACCACATCGGGTGCGCCGTGTCGCCAGCGCCGACTTTCCGCAACTGACGGGTCAATACACCGGAAGCGTCAATAAACCCCTTGTTCCCCGCGCGGCCGCGTCTTGAAGCGCTTGTGCAGCCAGTAGTACTGCTCGGGCGATTTCATGATTTCGGTTTCGAGATAGGCGTTCATGCGCCGCGTGTCTGCCACCACGTCCTCGGTGGGGAAGTCGGTCCAGGCCTCGCCGATGCGGGTCACATAATGGTCGTCGACCATGCGCGTGATGACCGGCAGCACTACCGCGCCGGAAATCTTCGCCAGCCTTGAGAGGCCGGTGATGGTGGCCGCCGGATAGCCGAAGAAGGGCACGAAGACGGCATCGTGGCGGCCGTAATCCATGTCCGGCAGGTAGTAGAACGGCGTCCCGGCGCGCAGCGGCCGCAGCACTTTGGCCACGCCGTCGGTGCGCGCGACCAGCTGCAGCTTGCCGAAGCGCTCGCGGCCGCGGCGCAGGGCGCCGTCGAAGACGCGGTTCTTGGCCCGCGCGTAGATCGACACCATCGCGTAGTCGATGTTGAGGCGGGCGCCGCCGGCATCGAGCGCGACGAAGTGCGGCGCCAGCAGGATCACCGGCTTGCCTTGGTGCGCTTGCAGGCGTTCCTCGCCTTCCAGCCTGACCAGGCGCTTGATGCGCTCCGGCGAGGCCCACCACCAGAGGCCGAGTTCCAGCAGGCTGCGGCCGAGGACGGCGAAGTGGCGTCGCGCCAGCGCCGACTTTTCGGCATCCGACAGTTGCGGAAAACACAGGCCGAGGTTGATCAGCGTGATGCGCCGGCGTTCGCGCACCAGGGCGTAGAGCAGCAGCCCCAGCCCGCGCCCCAGCGCCGCCAGCAGCGGCAGCGGCAGCCAGTGTAAGAGCCACATCACGGCGAGCAGGACCCTCGTCATGATGCGGTGTCCGCCTTGGCGGCGGGCTTGCCCTCCGGCGGCAAGCCCGCGCCGCGCGGCTCCTTGTAGCGGTTGTAGCCCCACAGGTATTGCTCGGGGCAGTGCCGGATCAAGGCTTCGAGCTCGCGGTTGAGCTGCGCCGTGCGCTGCTCCAGGTCGCCTTCGAGCGGCGCCGACAGCGGGAACAATTTGAGGTGGTAGCCGGCGCCGTAGTGCAGGCGTTCGGCATAGGCCAGCAGTACCGTGGCGCCGGTCTCGGCGAGGCGCGCCGCCAGCGTCATGGTGTAGGCGGGGCGGCCGAAGAACGGCACCCAGGCGCCTTCGCCCTTGCCGGGCACCTGGTCTGGCAGCATGCCGACGGCTTCCCCGGTCTTCAGCGCCTTGAGCAGGCGGCGCACGCCGGAGAGGTCGGCGGGGGCCAGTTTCAGGTTTGCGCCGCGGCCTTCCTCGATCAGGGGCGCCAGCCAGTCCTGCTTGGGCCGCCGGTAGAGCACGGTCATGGGTTTCCTTGCCGCGTAGTACTGGGCGGTGATCTCGAAGCAGCCCAGGTGCGGGGTCAGGAACAGGATGCCGCGCCCGGCCGCCCAGGCGCCTTCGACCAGCTCCCAGCCGGACACCTTGACCACGCGCGCGACCACTTCGTCCTGCGTCCGCAGCCAGATTTTCGGCAGTTCCAGCACCGCCTTGCCGGCCTCGGCGATCGCCGCCCACTTTGCCGCCGTCATGCCGGCCTGGCCGATATGGGTGGCGAAGTTGCGCCGGTAGGTGGGCGAGAGCAGCCACGCCAGCCAGCCGGCGAGCGCGCCGAGGTTGTGCAGCAGCGGCAGCGGCAAACGTGCCAGCGCCTTGAAAGCGAGCGGGAACAGGGAGGACATGGTGAACCGGGAAATCGAAGCAGGCCGGATTATCGCCTACTGTCCGCTGCAACGACCGTCAGCGCCTGCCGCCCGCGAGCCGCGATGCCTCCGGCATCCGCCGCAGGCGCCTCACCCCACCTCGACAATCGCCTGTCCGGACGCCAGCGATTCCATGGCATCCGGGAAGGTTTTGCCAAACACCGCCTGTAACCGTTCGTTACTTACGTTGCCACAGGTTACCCAGAGCAGTTGCGGAGGCGAACCATGGCGACTGACCAGTTCGACGAAATCGCTGTCCTTGCTGATCACGACGGCTTGCGCTTTCCGCGCAGCCTGGAATATCCCGATATCGGGCGCGTCTCTCAAGCCAAGGTCGCGCAGGGGTATTGCTTCAACCCCGTACTCCTTCGACAACCACTCCGCCAGCCCCAGCGGCAAAGGGCATCGACCCAGAATTTCATGCAGCCAGACGAACGATGTCGCTGCGGCGGGCCGCGAACTGCAGGCTGGCAAGGATGTCTTCCCGCTCAAGATCGGGAAAGTCGATCAGGATTTGTTCCATGCTGACGCCCTCGCCCATCATTTCGAGGATGTCGCTAACCCGAATGCGCATGCCGCGAATGCAGGGCTTGCCGCCACATTTCCCGGCCTCGATGGTAATGCGATCAAGCAGGCTGGCATTCATGATGGTGCTCCTCGATGCGTTGCGGGAATCATAGACCGAAACCGCGCCGTATCGCCAGCGCCGACTTTCACATCGCCTTTTCAATCGGGTGTGGCCAAGCCGATCACACCGTCAGCGTTTGCCGCCCGCCAGCCGCGATGCCTCCGGCATCCGCCGCAGGCGCCAGATCACCACCGGCCCGAGCAGGCCGCCGATGCCCAGCGTCGACCAGGCCAGGCCCCAGACCACGTGGTCCGGCAGGCTGCCGGCGCGGCCCCAGTCGAGCACCAGGCCGAAGACCCAGGGCGCGATGGCGCCGGCGCCGAAGCCGAGCACCGAGCGTAGCGAGTAGGCGGCACCGAGGTAGCGCGGGTCCATGAGTTCGGTCAGCGTCGTCGAATGGATCGAGGAATCGCCGACCCCGGTGACGTTGTAGAACACCGCCACGGCCACCAGCACGGCCAGCGGCAGGCCGACCATCCAGCCGAACGCGAAGGAGCAGGCGAGGCTCGCCAGCGCCAGCGCCAGCGTTACCGCGGTGCGGCCGTGGCGGTCGGACAGCGAGCCGCCGAGCACGCTGCCGACCACGGCGGCGAGGTAGGTCAGCGCCGACAGCGTGGCGCCGGTGCTCGCCGCCGCCGCGCCGGTCGCGCCGCCGGCGACGGCGGCCGCGGCGAGGAAGGCCGGCAGCCAGGCCCAGAGGCCGAGCAGTTCCCAGGCATGGAAGGTGTAGCCCCAGATCGAGAGCATCGCCGGCTTGTTGCGCCACACCTCGGCCAGCGCGCGAAACTGGCTCTGGCCGTCGGGCGCGGCATGGACGATGTTGGGCACGCCGCGCAGCGACCACCAGCCGAGCAGCAGGCCGCACAGGGGAAACAGCGCGGTGACGATGAAGCCGCCGCGCCAGCCGGCGAGCGGGATCATGGCGCTGGCCACCAGCAGGCCGATGGCATAACCGAGCGAGGCGGCGGCGAGGTAGAAGCCCAGCGCCAGGCCGCGGCGCTCGGGCATGCGCTGGGCGACGATGGCCAGGCCCGGCGTGTAGGAGCCGCCCGAGCACAGGCCGGTGAGGCCGTAGAGCAGCAGCGCGGAGACGAAGCCGTCGGCGAACACGGCGAACAAGAGGCCGCTGGCCACCGCCGCGATGCCGGTGGCCAGGTAGATGCGCCGCGCGCCGTAGCGGTCGGACAGGAAGCCCACCGCGAACAGCGACACCAGGAAGCCGACGTGGTAGGCCGACTGCACCATGCCGGCCTGCCAGGCCGCCATCTGCCAGTCGGCCTTGAGCAGCGGCAGCACCGCCGACCAGGCGGTGAACATGGTGGCGAAGGCGGCGCGCGCCGCGCAGAATTCCAGCAGCCAGAACATGGGTGGAGTTTAGGGCCTGGCGGCCCCAATTGACGAGGAAGCCACTCCCCGCCTAAAATGCGCGCTGTTCCGCCGAGTTAAATGACAACTTGCGTGGCGGAGAACACCGGCAACGGTGGAAAAACAAATAGCGCTAAAGCGTCGCCTGCTTCCGCCCCATAGCTGGCCTCGCCAAACATGGGGCGTTTCTATTTGGAGCAGGAACAATGGCACAAGACTACTTCTTCACTTCCGAATCGGTTTCGGAAGGCCACCCGGACAAGGTTTCCGACCAGATTTCCGACGCCATCCTCGACGCCATCCTGGCGCAGGACAAGCATTCCCGCGTCGCCGCCGAGACGCTGTGCAACACCGGCCTCGTCGTGCTGGCGGGCGAGATCACCACCAACGCCACCGTCGATTACATCGGCGTCGCGCGCAACGTGCTGAAGCGCATCGGCTACGACAACACCGAGTACGGCATCGACTACAAGGGCTGCGCGGTGCTGGTGGCCTACGACAAGCAGAGCCCGGACATCGCCCAGGGCGTGAACAAGGCCTACGACGACAACCTCAACCAGGGCGCCGGCGACCAGGGCCTGATGTTCGGCTACGCCTGCGACGAAACCCCGGTGCTGATGCCGCTGCCGATCTACCTCTCGCACCGCCTGGTCGAGCGCCAGGCCATGCTGCGCCGCGACGGCCGCCTGCCCTGGCTGCGCCCCGACGCGAAGTCGCAGGTGACGATCCGCTACCAGGACGGCAAGGCCCACTCGATCGACACCGTCGTCATCTCGACCCAGCACGCGCCGGACATCGAGCTGCCGCAGATCCGTGAAGCGGTGATCGAGGAAATCATCAAGCCCATCCTGCCGAAAGAGTTGGTCAAGGGCGAGATCAAGTACCTGGTCAATCCCACCGGCCGCTTCGTCGTCGGCGGCCCGCAGGGCGACTGCGGCCTGACCGGGCGCAAGATCATCGTCGACACCTACGGCGGCGCGGCGCCCCACGGTGGCGGCGCCTTCTCCGGCAAGGATCCGTCGAAGGTCGACCGTTCCGCCGCCTACGCCGGCCGCTACGTGGCGAAGAACATCGTCGCCGCGGGCCTGGCCAGCAAGTGCCTGGTGCAGATCTCCTACGCCATCGGCGTCGCCGAGCCGACCTCGGTCTGGGTCACCACGCAGGGCACCGGCAAGATCGCCGACGCCACCATCGCCGAGCTGGTGAAGAAGCATTTCGACCTGCGCCCCAAGGGCATCGTCAACATGCTCGACCTGCTGCGCCCGATCTACGAAAAGACCGCCGCCTACGGCCACTTCGGCCGCGACGAGCCGGAGTTCAGCTGGGAAGCCACCGACAAGGCCCTGGCACTGAAGGAAGATGCCGGCTTGTAAGCCCACTTGCGGCAAAGGGAAATGGCCCGTTCGCGGGCCATTTTTTTTGCCGGCGGCAAACCTATGGCGCCGCCCTTGGTCAATAATCGTGGAGACTCTGGAGAACACCATGCACGATCTGGCAAAGAATGTATTGGGCGGCGTCCTGCAGCCCTGCAGCACCGATCCGATGACCGGCTTCTTCCGCACCGGCGATTGCCAGGTGACCGAGGAGGACGTCGGCAACCACGGCGTCTGCATCATCGCCACGGCGGAGTTTTTGGCGTTCTCCAAATCCCGCGGCAACGACTTGTCCACCCCGCATCCGGAATTCGACTTCCCCGGCGTCAAGCCGGGACAGCGCTGGTGCCTGTGCTCCGCGCGCTGGCAGGAGGCCCTGCAGGCAGGCATGGCGCCGCAGGTGGTGCTTGAATCGACCTCGCTCGCCGCGCTGGAAGTGGTGCGCCTGGCCGACCTCAAGCGTTACGCGGTGAAACTCGACCAGGAGAAATGATGAGCGAACTTTACAAATTGTCGGCCAAGGCCATCGACGGCAGCATGCGCTCGATGCAGGACTGCAAGGGCCGCGTCCTGCTGATCGTCAATGTCGCCAGCGGTTGCGGCTTCACGCCGCAATACGCCGGGCTCGAAGCCCTGTGGCGCAAGTACGGCGAGCGCGGTCTGACGGTAATGGGCTTTCCCTGCAACCAGTTCGGCGGCCAGGAACCGGGCAGCGAAGCCGCGATCGGCGAGTTCTGCAGCCTGACCTACGACGTCACCTTCCCGATGTTCGCCAAGGTCGACGTCAATGGCGAAAACACCCACCCGATTTTCGCCTTCCTCAAGAAAGGCGCGCCGGGGGTGCTCGGCACCGAAGGCATCAAGTGGAACTTCACCAAGTTCCTGGTCGACCGCGAGGGCAGGGTGGTGGCGCGCCATGCCTCCGCCACCAAGCCGGAGGACATGGCTGCCGACATCGAGCGCTTGCTTTAGCCCGGCCCGCGCCACCCGCGGCCGGCGCAGCGGAGGAGATCCAGATGCACAAGAAACTTTTGGCGGCCTGCGGCCTGCTTGCCCTGCTGGCGACGGCGCCGGCCATCGCGCAAAAAACCGGCGCCGGCGCAACGGCGGGCAACAAGCAGGCGACGCAGAACCGCATGGTGTTCCAGATCAACGAAGACGATTCGCGCAAGTGGCACACCGTGCTGGCCAATCTCAACAACGTGCAGGAAGAACTCGGCAGCGTCGACATCTCGGTGGTCGTCATCGGGCCGGGGCTGGGCATGCTCAAGGCCGACGCGCTGACCGCCAACGGGGTGCAGGACGCGATGGCCGCCGGCGTGCGCTTCGTCGCCTGCGGCAATTCGATGCAGTCGATGAAGCTGACGAAGGACGACATGATCGACGGCATCGCCTATGCCAAGGCCGGCTATGTCGAAATCATGCGCCTGCAGAAGCTGGGCCATGCCTATATCCGGCCATAACGGGAAAGTGCGCGCGCTGGTCGATTGGGCGGCGATAGACACCGTCCTGCTCGACATGGACGGCACGCTGCTCGACCTGAATTTCGACAACCATTTCTGGCAGACCCACCTGCCGCTGCGCTATGCCGAGGCGCGCGGCATGGCGCCGGCGGCCGGGCGCGAGGAACTGATGGCGCGCTACCACGGCCGCGCCGGGACGCTGGAATGGTATTCGGTGGATTTCTGGGAATCCGCGCTGGAGCTCGACATCATGCGCTTCAAGGAAGAAGTGGCGCACCTGATCGACATCCACCCGCACGTGCCGGCCTTCCTCGACGCGCTGCGCGCCAGCGGCCGGCGCGTGGTGCTGGCGACCAACGCGCACCACAAGAGCGTGACGCTGAAAATGGCGAAGACCGGCCTTTCGCCGCGCTTCGATGCCATCGTCAGCTCGCACGAACTCGGCGCCGCCAAGGAGGAGCAGGAGTTCTGGCGCCGGCTGGGCGAAATCGAGCCCTTCGACCCAGCGCGCACCCTGCTGGTCGACGACAGCCTGCCGGTGCTGGACAGCGCGCGCCGCTACGGCATCGCGCACCTGGTCACGATCAGGAAGCCGGATACCGCCAAGCCGGAAAAGGACACCGGCGACTATCCGGCGATCGACGACTTTTCGCAGCTGATGCCGTAGCCCGCGAATCAAGCGCGGGCTGCCGGCCCCGGCAGCGTCCCGCTGCCGCGGGTCGCGCTTGCCAAAATGCCGGATAAATCGTTTAATCCAGTCTGAATATGCCTGCCCGGTGCGCAAGCCCGGTGCGTAAGGCGATGGTTAGTTGGGCCTATTCGGGGTTGCCGCAATGACTGATCTTTTCCCACCTTGGCCACTGTTCTCCGCATTCCTTCTTGCGAGTTTTGTCCTTGCCGTCACGCCCGGGCCTGGCGTGCTCTATATCGTTACGCGCAGCCTTGTTCAGGGGCGCCGTTCCGGCTTGGTGTCGGTTGCCGGCGTTGCCCTCGGCAACCTCGGCAACGCCTTTGCCGCATCAGTTGGCCTTGCCGCTTTATTCGCGGTTTCGTCCCTTGCTTTCTCAGTGATCAAGTATGCTGGTGCGCTCTATCTTGTGTTCCTCGGCGTGCAAATGCTCCGCTCCTCACCTGTCGAGAATTCGGCCACCACTCCAACCGCTGCATCACTAACGCGCGTCTTCCGTGACGGTTTCGTCGTCGCTCTCCTCAATCCCAAAACTGCGCTTTTCTTTGCTGCGTTTCTGCCGCAGTTTCTGACTCCCAACGCGCCGCCCATGTTTCAGAGCATGACGCTTGGTTCTCTCTTCGTTGCAATCGCCGCAGCAACAGACAGTGCCTACGCTTTGGCCGCCGGTGCGGTTGCCCCGGTGCTGCGCGGCAGTCTTGCTCGTGGCATTGGCCGGCGCCTCGGCGGCAGTGTGTTCATCGGTCTTGGCGTCTTCACTGCGCTGGCGGGGTCCCGCAGTGCCAAATAGGCCCAACCCCTCCGTCGACACGGCCACGCCACGATGAAGCTGCGTCGCGCCGGTTACGTCGAGCGCTAGGCATCACAGGCCACTCCGTGCGCGTTGTCAACGTTCATCAGCGCAGTCTTCGCGCCAGCCCAATCCAGGCGGCACGGTTGCTCGATGGGCTGTCATCGCCCACGGATCCACTTTGGCCATCGGAGTCCTGGCCGCGCATGCGTTTCGATCGTCCCCTTCAGCCAGGCGCTCTGGGCGGTCATGGACCAATCCGCTACTCCGTTGCGAGTTATGAGCCTGGCCAAAGAGTGACTTTTCAGTTCACCGCACCTAGTGGTTTCCTCGGCCTCCATTGGTTCGAAGTGTTGCCCCAAGGTGAGTCCGGCACCCTCTTGCGGCACACCATCGAAATGAACGTCACGGGGTCGGCACTACTCTCGTGGTTGCTTGTCTTCCGGCCGCTGCACGATGCGCTGGTCGAAGACGCACTCACCAAGGCACAGGTCGCGCTCGACGAACAGCCCAAGCGTGTTCGGTGGTCTGCATGGGTTTGCCTGCTACGCCGGTTACTCACCCCCCGCGGCAGGCGTCCGAAGTGATGCCTAAAGCACACTATGTCGAAATCGGGGTCGTTGCCTACTTCAAGTCCACGGGCGAAGGCTGGCAATCGCGCATGGATGGTGTGCTGCGCCGGTACGTAGCGCGCCCCCGCAGCGCATAGGTATCGGCGAGCGCCCCCGGCGGCCTTGTCGCGCCAAGTGTCTGATTCCAGGTGTTGCAGTGCAGCTTGACGCCGCCTGACGGCGCCCTGTAAGTTGTATACAAAATATCGTATGCAACAACAAACACACGTGGAAACAAGGGTCAATCGCTCATCACTGGCGGAACAGGCGGTCGGCTTGCTGCGCGAGCGGATTTATAACCATGCGCTGCTGCCCGGCCAGCGCCTGGACGAAGCCGCCCTGGCCGAGGAGCTTGGCATCAGCCGCACACCCCTGCGCGAAGCGCTCAAGGTGCTCTCGGCCGAGGGGCTGGTGGACCTGCAGCCGCACAAGGGCTGCTTCGTCGCCGAACTGAGCCTGCGCGACCTCGAGGAAATCTTCCCGATCATGGCGACGCTCGAAGGCCGCGTCGCCCATGAAGTGGCGGCGAAGCGCACGGCGGCCCAGCTCAAGGCGCTCGACGCCCTCCACGAAAAGCTGGAACGCCACGCCGCGGCGGGCGACATCGACCGCTACTACGAAACCAATTACCTGTTCCACGACCGGATGCAGGAGTGCGCCGGCAATCGCTGGCTGCAGATCGTGATCGGCGACTTGAGGAAACTGCTGAAGCTGTCGCGCCACCACTCGCTGCGCCTCGACGGCCGGCTGGCGGCATCGCTGGCCGAGCATCGCGCGCTGATGCAGGCCCTGCACCGGCAGGACGCCGATGCCGCCGAACGGGTGATGCGCGACCACCTGCTGGCGCAGCTGGCGGCGCTGCGCGAATTGTCGCTGACCGAGGAGCCGGTCCATGGTTGAAGGACTGGTACAGCGGCTGCGGTCAATAGTCGGCGCCGGCGGCACGGCGGAGATCGGGCCAAAGCAGATCGACAAGTGGCGCCTGCTGCTCACCGAGTGCGCCGAGGCCAGGGGTGGCGAGGTTTCGGCGCGCACCCGGGCAGCGGCCCTGGCGCAGACCTACCTCAAGCTCGACGACGGCGCGCGCCACGCCTTGCTGCGCCTGATCTCGCTGGAATTCGGCCCGGCGCCGGCGCGCATTGCGGCCGCCCACGAGGCCTATCAGCGTGCCGCGGGCACCGCCGGCCAGTGGGATGCCGAGGCCGAGTTGCGCGCGGCGCTGCGCTCGGCACGGATCCGGATACTGACGCAGTTCAACGCCATCCCGCAGGGCGTCAAGTTCCTCGTCGACCTGCGCGCCGACCTGCTGCGCTACCTGGAGCAGGACCCCGAGCTGGCGCCGCTCGACCGCGAACTGGAATCGCGCCTGGCGGCGTGGTTCGACGTCGGCTTCCTCGAACTGCAGCGCATCACCTGGAATTCGCCGGCGGCGCTGCTGGAAAAGCTGATCGAGTACGAGGCGGTGCACGAGATCCGTTCCTGGACCGACCTCAAGAACCGGCTCGATTCGGATCGCCGCCTCTATGCCTTCTTCCATCCGCGCATGCCGCTGGAGCCGCTGATCTTCGTCGAGGTGGCGCTCACCGACCGCCTCGCCGACAACGTGCAGGCGCTGCTCGACGAGAATGCGCCGGTGTTCGATGCGGGCCGCGCCGATACCGCGATCTTCTATTCGATTTCCAACACGCAGGCCGGATTGCGCGGCGTGTCCTTCGGCAATTTCCTGCTCAAGCGCGTGATCGACGACCTGCAGCGCGATTTTCCCAAGCTGCGCCACTTCGCCACGCTGTCGCCATTGCCCGGTTTTGCCAAATGGGTGGCGAAGAATCCGCAGGAACCGGCGGCGGCGGGGCTCACGCTCGATGCCGCGCAACTCGCGGCCGGCGAGTGGCGCCAGGATTCCGCGGCGGTGCGCCGGATCAACGAATCGCTGGCACAGCTGGCGGCGCGCTATCTGACGGCAGCCAAGGCGGCGCGCGGCGAAGGCCGCCAGCCGCTCGATGCCGTGGCGCGCTTCCATCTCGGCAACGGGGCGCGCATCGAGCGCATCAACCCCGGCGGTGATTCTTCCGCAAAGGGTTTGCAGCAGTCCTTCGGCGTGATGGTGAATTACCTGTACGACCTCGACGAGCTGGAGCAAAACGTCGAGAGCTTTGCCCGCGAGGGCACCATCGCCACCTCGGCCGCCGTCCGGCGGCTGGCGCGGCCAATACAAAATCAAGCGAGGAGAACCAAATGAAGTCAGAGAAGAGTGTCTCGAATGCGAATGCACCGGTTTGCAAGGCGGCGTGGCGCAAGCGCCTTGTTTCGCCCCTCGGCGTGCTGTCGGCCATCATCTTCGCGGCGCCGGCACTGGCTGCCGACGTCACTCTCAAGGCCTCGCACCAGTTTCCTGGCGGCAAGGGCGACGTGCGCGACGAAATGGTGCAGATGATCGCCAAGGATGTTGCCGCGGCCAAGGTCGGGCTCGAAATCAAGGTTTTCCCCGGCTCCAGCCTGGTCAAGGCGCAGGAGCAGTGGAAAGCCATGCAGACCGGCCAGATCGACATGTCGGCCTTCCCGCTCGATTACGCGTCGGGCTTCCATCCGCAGTTCGGCGCCACCCTGATGCCGGGCCTGGTGAAGGGCCATGCCCATGCGCGGCGCATCAACGACTCGGCCTTCATGAAGGACATCAAGGCCATCATCGAGCAGGGCGGCGTCAAGGTGCTGGCCGATGCCTGGCTCGCCGGCGCTTTCGCCGGCAAGGACAAATGCATCAGGAAGCCGGAGGATGCGGCAGGCCTGAAGGTGCGTTCGGCCGGCGCCACCTTCGCCCAGATGTGGGCCGGCGCCGGCGCGTCGATCGTGTCGATCCCGTCCAACGAGGTTTACAACGCGCTGCAGCAGGGCGTGGCGCAGGGCACCGACACCTCGACCGGCAGCTTCGTTTCCTTCCGCCTCTACGAGCAGCTCAAGTGCGTCACCGCTCCCGGCGACAATGCCCTATGGTTCATGTACGAGCCGGTGCTGATTTCCAAGAAGGCCTGGAACAGCCTCAATGACGCCCAGCAGAAGGCGCTGATGGCGGCCTCGAAGAAGGCCGAGGACTACTTCGAAAGCGAGTCGAAGAAGCTCGACGACAAGATGGTGGAAACCTTCAAGGCCAACAAGGTCGAGGCGATCACGCTCACCGACGCCGAGGCCGAAGCCTGGCGCGGCGTGGCGCAGAAGACCTCCTACAAGCAGTTTGCCGAGAAGGTGCCGGGCGGCAAGGAGCTGATCGAGAAGGCGCTGAGTGTCAAGTAAGCCAATCCTGCCGCTGCCCGCCTGGGTAGCGGCGGTCAACGCCGTATCGCGCGCCTTCGGCGTGTTTTCGGCCGGGCTGATCGTGCTCTCGATCATCGTGGTCTGCCACATGGTGTTCGTGCGCGCGGTGCTCGGCCATTCGTCGATCTGGCAGACGGAGTTCGTCACCTTTTCCCTGATCGCGGCGACCTTCCTCGGCGCGCCCTACATCCTGCTGGTGCATGGCCACGTCTGCGTCGACGTGGTGCCGCTGATGCTCAAGACCTCGGCGCGGCGGCGACTGCATTTCATCGGCAGCCTGTTCGGCCTGGCCTTCGCCGCGATCTTCCTTTACGCCGCGATCCCCTGGTGGTGGGAAGCCTGGAGCACGGGCCAGACCACGCCGTCGATGTGGAAGGCGCGCATGTGGATCCCGATGCTGTCGGTGCCCCTGGGCCTGGGCCTGCTGTGCCTGCAATATCTGGGCGAGATCTGGCTGGTGCTCTCGCACAGGGCAATGCCCTTCAACCTTTCGGCGGAGGACAAACTTTGACGCCGCTGATGATCGGCCTCTTGATCGTGGTCGCCACCCTGCTGGTGCTGGCCACCGGGCTGCCGATCGCCTTCGGCCTCGGCGCCGTGGCACTGGGTTTCATGCTGGCGTTCGACGGCTGGCGCAGCGTGCATTTCGTGCCGGAAACGGTGTTCGCCGGTCTGAACGATTTCACCCTGGTGTCCTTGCCGATGTTCATCATCATGGGCGCGGCGGTCGCTTCCTCGCGCGCCGGCTCCGACCTCTACGAGGCGCTGGCGCGCTGGCTGCACCGCGTGCCCGGCTCGCTGGTGATTTCCAACCTCGGCGCCTGCGCGCTGTTCTCGGCGCTCACCGGCTCCTCGCCGGCGACCTGCGCGGCGATCGGCAAGATGGGCATCCCCGAGATGCGCAAGCGCGGCTACGACGCCGACCTCGCCACCGGCGCGATCGCCGCCGGCGGCACGCTGGGCATCCTGATCCCGCCCAGCATCACCATGATCCTCTACGGCATCGCCTCGGAAACCTCGATCGGCCGCCTGTTCATCGCCGGCATCATCCCGGGCCTGCTGCTCACCGCGCTGTTCATGGCCTGGGCGCTGTTCCTCAGCTGGAAGCGCGGCACCCGCCTGGTCGACGACGACCGAATTTACACGCTCAAGGAAAAGCTCGAACTGCTGCCGCGCCTGCTGCCCTTCATCGTCGTCATCATCGGCGTCGTCTATGCGCTCTACGGCGGCATCGCCACGCCCTCGGAAGCGGCCGGCGTCGGCGCCATGTTGTGCCTGCTGATGGTGATGGTGATCTATCGTGTCTGGCGGCCGATGGAACTGTGGGTGATCCTGCGCGCCGGCCTGTGCGAATCCGGCATGCTGCTGCTGATCATCGGCGCCTCGATCCTGTTCGGCTACATGATGTCCTCGCTGCAGGTGACGCAGTCGGTGGCGGAATCCATCGCCGCCATGCAGGTCAACAAGTGGGTGGTGTTTGCGGCGATCAACCTCCTGCTGCTGGTCGCCGGGATGTTCCTGCCACCGGCGGCGATCATCCTGATGACCACGCCGATCCTGATGCCGGTGATCACCGCGGCCGGTTTCGACCCGATCTGGTTCGGCGTGGTGCTGACCATCAACATGGAACTGGGCCTGATCACGCCGCCGGTCGGACTCAACCTGTTCGTCATCAACGGCATCTGCCCCGACGTCAAGCTGCCGACCATCCTCAAGGGCGCGCTGCCTTTCATGGGCTGCATGGTGGTGGCGATCCTGCTGCTGTGCGTCTTTCCCGGGCTGGCCACCTGGCTGCCGGCGAAGGTGATGGGTTGAGGGCGCGCATGGCGGCGAACGCCGATGTGAAACGAACCACGAAAATGAACGACTCATGAACATGAACTTGTATGCCCTGCTCGCCGCGCATTTCCCGGCGGCCCCCGCCGCGCCCTGCATGATCCTGCCCGACGGTCGGGTGTGGACCTACGGCGACGTCGAGCGCGCTTCGGCGCGCATGGCGAACCTGATCGCGGCCTTGGGCTTGCAGCCCGGCGACCGCGTCGCGGCGCAGGTGGAAAAGACGCCCGAATCGCTGGTGCTGTACCTCGCCGCGATTCGCGCCGGCATGGTGTTCCTGCCGCTCAACCCGGCCTACCAGCGCCACGAGCTGGAATACTTCCTCGGCGATGCGAAGCCGGGCCTCTTCGTCTGCCGGCCGCAAATTCGCGCGCTGGCCGACGAGCTGGCGGCGAAGGCCGGCGTAGCCAACGTGCTGGAACTCGACGATGCCGGACGCGGCTCGCTGATCGAGGCCGCGACGCCGCATGCCGACGCCTTCGCCACGGTACCGCGCGAGAAGGGCGACCTCGCCGCGATCCTCTACACCTCGGGCACCACCGGTCGCTCCAAGGGCGCGATGCTGAGCCACGGCAACCTTGCGCACAATGCGCGCACCCTGCATGAGTACTGGCATTTCCAGCCTGGCGACATGCTGCTGCACATGCTGCCGATATTCCATGTCCATGGCCTGTTCGTCGCCTGTCATTGCGTGCTGCTCAACGGTTCGGCGATGTTCTTCGAGCCGAAGTTCGATGCCGCGCGCGCCATGCAGCTGCTGCCCGAATCCACCGTGATGATGGGCGTGCCGACCTTCTATGTGCGCCTGTTGCACGAGCCGTCCTTCGGTCGCGATGTCTGCCGCAACATGCGCCTGTTCGTCTCCGGCTCGGCGCCGCTGCTGAAGGAAACCTTCGACGAATTCAAGGCGCGCACCGGCCACACGATACTCGAGCGCTACGGCATGACCGAGGGCGGCATGTTCACCTCGAATCCCTACGAGGGCGAACGGCGCGGCGGCACGGTCGGTTTTCCGCTGCCGGGCACGGCGCTGCGAATAGTCGGCGCCGGCGGCACGGCGGTAAAGACCGGCGAGGTCGGCAGCATCCAGGTCAAGGGCGAGAACGTCTTCGTCGGCTACTGGGGCATGCCGGAAAAGACCAGGGAGGAGTTCACCGCCGACGGCTTTTTCACAACCGGCGACATGGGCAGCTGGGACGCGGATTTCTACGTCACGATCAGCGGCCGCTCGAAGGACCTGGTGATCACCGGCGGCCTCAACGTGTATCCAAAGGAAATCGAGGAGTTGATCGACGCCATGCCCGGCGTGGTCGAGTCGGCCGTGATCGGCCTGCCGCACCCCGATTTCGGCGAAGCCGTCACGGCAGTGGTGGTACGGCAGAAGAACGCCGCCGGTGCCGCGCTGACCGAGTCCGGCATAATCGCGGCAATCAAGGACAGGCTGGCGAACTTCAAGGTGCCGAAGTGGGTGTATCTGGTCGACGAACTGCCGCGCAACGCCATGGGCAAGGTGCAGAAGAACATCCTGCGCCAGGAGTATTCGCCGCTGCCGCGCCGTTGAGGGCCGCATGTTGAACTTCCTGCCGGGGCCGCTGCTCGGCGCCATCGCCTTCCTGCTGCTTGCGCTCAATGTGCTGTTCTGGGTACCGGTCCTGCTGGTCTTCGCCGTCGTCCGCCTGATCCTGCCGTTCAAGATCGTGCGCCTGGCCATCGATCCGCTGCTGGTGAAAATCGCCGAGACCTGGATTTCCGGCAACAGTGGCTGGATGGCGCTGACGCAGCGCACCGCCTGGGATATCGAGGGTGTCGCCGGGCTCGATCCGCAAGGCTGGTACCTGGTGAACAGCAACCACCAGAGCTGGGTGGACATCTTCGTCCTGCAGCACCTGTTCAACCGGCGCATCCCGCTGCTCAAGTTCTTCATCAAGGATCAGTTGAAGTGGGTGCCGATCATGGGCCTGGCCTGGTGGGCACTGGACTTCCCGTTCATGCG
>JADYZH010000088.1 GCA_020853215.1 Sulfuritalea sp.
CATGGGACACCCCAAAAAGACAGAAAACTACACAAATCAACCCCCTGTGAACAGCCCCCTTGCAATCCATTGATCGTGAACGACTATTTCAGCCGTCCACGACATTGGCATTCATGCGATTGCCCTGCGGTGCGCGTTTCCCGTCTGGCAATCGCAGTCCGCTGCCGTTATAATCCCGGGCTTCGTCAAACCGTCGCCTTGCCAAGATGCGCACCAAGCTCGTTGCCGGAAACTGGAAAATGCATGGCAGTCTCGCCACCAACGCGGGACTGCTGCAGGCCGTTCGCGATGGCACCACGGGCAAGGCCGAGGTCGCGGTCTGCGTGCCCTATCCTTATTTGGCACAGGCCCGTGCGGTGCTCGAGGGCAGCGCAGTGGCCTGGGGTGCCCAGGATGTGTCGGAACATGCCCAGGGCGCCTTCACCGGTGAAGTCAGCGGTGCGATGCTGGTGGATTTCGGCTGCCGCTTCGTCCTCGTCGGCCATTCGGAACGCCGCTCTTTTTATGGCGATACGGATGCGCTGGTTGCGGCCAAGTTCGCCGCGGCACAGACGGCCGGATTGATTCCCGTATTGTGCGTGGGCGAGTCGCTGGCGGAACGGGAAGCCGGGGTTACCGGCGAGGTGGTAACTCGTCAGATAGACGCCGTTTTGGCGAATTCCGGCGCCGGGGCATTTGCTCGTGCTGTCGTCGCCTATGAACCGGTATGGGCGATTGGCACGGGACGCACTGCGTCGCCGCAACAGGCGCAGGAAGTTCATGCCCTGATTCGCGCCCGTTTTGCCCGGGACAGCGCAGACGTCGCCACCGGCTTGCGCGTTTTGTACGGCGGCAGCGTCAAGGCAGGAAACGCAGCCGAACTTTTCGGCCAGCCCGACATCGATGGCGGGCTCATCGGCGGCGCTTCATTGGTGGCAGCGGATTTTCTCGCTATCTGCGCCGCCGCCTGAACATAAGAGGTTGACATGGAATTGCTGCATACGATCATTCTGACCATCCACATCATTGCCGGCCTCAGCCTGATCGGCTTCGTGCTGCTTCAGCATGGCAAGGGCGCCGACATGGGCGCGGCGTTCGGTAGCGGGGCCTCTGGCAGCCTGTTTGGTGCCACCGGCTCGGCGAATTTCCTCTCGCGCGTGACGGCAGTGTTGGCCGCCGTGTTCTTTCTGACGAGCCTCGGGCTTTCCTATATCGCCACCTCGGGTCCGCGGGTGTCGGGCAGCGTGATGGATTCGGCGCCGGTACCGACGGTACCGGCAGTTCCGGCACCTTCCCCGGCCGCCCCCGACTCGAAAGCCAAGGAAATTCCGAAGTAGGGTTTGTGACGGGCCGTCGATAGATTTTTTTGTTGCGGCGCACGAGCCGGTCAATAGCTTGCGATATAATTTGCGCCGCTCGCGTTTTAGCGCAAATGCCGACGTGGTGAAATTGGTAGACACGCTATCTTGAGGGGGTAGTGGCGAAAGCTGTGTGAGTTCGAGTCTCACCGTCGGCACCAGGAATTTGGCAGTTTTGAAAGTGCAGAAAATGGATTTGAGCGTCGATTGTCTTGCAGTGCGTCGCAAGGTGGCCGGCCGACAACTAACGGGTCAAGTGGCTTGTCGCCAAAATGCTGGATAACTATTTCCCGATACTCGTTTTCATCCTGGTGGGGCTGGGCTTCGGCTGCGCACCCATCCTCCTCGGATGGTTGATCGCACCGAATCGGCCTGACGGCGAAAAGCTCTCCGCCTTCGAGTGCGGCTTCGCTCCGTTCGAGGACGCGCGCATGAAGTTCGACGTGCGTTACTACCTGATTGCCATCCTCTTCATCCTGTTCGACCTTGAAATCGCCTTCCTTTTCCCCTGGGCGACGATTTTCCAGGAGATCGTCAATACTCCCGCCGTGAAGCTCTTCGGCTTCGTCGAAATGTTCGTATTCATCGGTATCCTCGTCGTCGGTTACATCTACGCCTGGGCCAAGGGAGCCCTGGATTGGGAGTGACGGCGTGAGTAGCGAAGGGAAACCCATGAACGCGATGAATGGGCGCGAAGCGCCCGCGAACGCAGTTGGCGTCCGACGCGCGGACGTAAATCGCCGCAACTATTGCGGAAGGGCTGTGGCATGAGCATCGAAGGCGTCCTGCAGGAAGGTTTCGTCACCACGTCGCTGGACAAGATCATCAACTGGACGCGTACCGGTTCGATGTGGCCGATGACTTTCGGCCTCGCCTGTTGTGCGATCGAGATGATCCATGCCGGCTGCTCGCGCTACGACCTCGACCGGTTCGGCATCGTCTTCCGCCCCAGCCCGCGGCAGTCCGACGTGATGATCGTCGCCGGCACCCTGACCAACAAGATGGCGCCCGCCCTGCGCAAGGTCTATGACCAGATGGCCGAGCCGCGCTGGGTACTGTCCATGGGGTCCTGCGCCAACGGCGGCGGCTACTACCACTATTCCTATTCCGTGGTGCGCGGCTGCGATCGCATCGTGCCGGTCGACGTCTATGTCCCGGGCTGCCCGCCGACCGCGGAAGCACTGCTTTACGGCTTGATCCAGTTGCAGAGCAAGATCCGCCGCACAACCACCATTGCACGCTGAACCTGACCAAGCATGAGCGCGAAACTGGAACGCCTTTGCCGGCAACTCAAGGAAAGCTTCGGCGATCGCATCGGCGAGCCGGTCATCAATCATGGCGAGGTGAGTGTCGCTGTTCCCGCCGCGAACTACCTCGCGGTGATGCGCCAGTTGCGCGACGATCCCGCCTTCAGCTTCGAGCAACTGATGGACCTGTCGGGCATCGACTATTCCGAATTCACCGGCTACCAAGGGCCGCGCTATGCGGCGGTGAGCCAGCTGCTTTCGCTCACCCACAACTGGCGCCTGCAGGTGAAGGCGTTTCCGACCGACGACGAGTTTCCGGTGCTGGAATCGGTGGTGGATGTCTGGAACGTCGCCAACTGGTACGAGCGCGAGGCCTTCGACCTGTTCGGCATCCATTTCGAGGGCCATCCCGACCTGCGCCGCATCCTCACTGATTATGGTTTCGTCGGTCACCCCTTCCGCAAGGACTTCCCGATTTCCGGCTATGTCGAAATGCGTTACGACCCGGAGCAGCAGCGCGTGGTGTACCAGCCCGTGACCATCGAGCCGCGCGAAGTGACGCCGCGCATCGTGCGCGAGCAAAACTACGGAAAGGCCGGCCGTGGCTGACGTCAGAAACTACACGCTCAATTTTGGCCCGCAGCACCCCGCCGCGCACGGCGTGCTACGCCTGGTGCTGGAACTCGACGGCGAGGTCATCGTTCGCGCCGATCCGCACATCGGCCTCCTGCATCGCGGCACCGAGAAGCTGGCGGAAACCCGCACCTGGCTGCAGACGCTGCCCTACATGGATCGCCTCGACTACACCTCGATGATTCCCAGCGAGCACGTCTATTGCCTGGCCGTCGAGCGCCTGCTCGGCGTCGAGGTGCCGATCCGCGCCCAGTACATCCGCGTCATGTTCGACGAGATTACGCGGATCAAGAACCACCTCCTGAACATCGGCACCCATGCGCTCGACATCGGCGCCATGACCATGGTGCTGTACACTTTTCGTGAGCGCGAGGATCTGTTCGACATCCTTGAGGCAACCTGCGGAATCCGCATGCATCAGGCCTACTACCGGCCCGGCGGCGTCTATCGCGACCTGCCGGACCAGATGCCGAAGTATCAGGAAAACCGCTTCAAGAACGCGCAGACAGTCAAGGAGTTGAATGAGGCGCGAAACGGCACCCTGCTGGATTTCCTCGAGGACTTCACCAACCGCTTCCCGGTCTACCTGAGCGAATACCACACCCTGCTGACCGACAACCGGATCTGGAAGCAGCGGACCGTCGGCATCGGCGTGGTCAGCCCCGAGCGCGCCCTGCAACTCGGCTTCAGTGGCGCCATGCTGCGCGGCTCCGGCATCGAATGGGACCTGCGCAAGAAGCAGCCCTACGAGGTCTATGACCGGCTCGACTTCGACATCCCGGTGGGCGTCAACGGCGACACTTACGACCGCTACCTTGTGCGCATGGAAGAAATGGCGCAGTCGAACCGCATCATCAAGCAGTGCATAGCGTGGCTGCGCAACAATCCAGGCCCGGTGATCAGCGACGACCATAAAGTCGCGCCGCCCAGCCGCGAGAAGATGAAGGGCAGCATGGAGGAACTGATCCACCATTTCAAGCTGTTCACCGAGGGCATGCACGTTCCCCCCGGCGAAGCTTATGCAGTGATCGAGCATCCCAAGGGCGAGATGGGCGTCTGGGCCGTGTCCGACGGCGCCAACAAACCCTACCGCATCAAGCTGCACACCGCGGGTATTCCGCACCTGGCCGCCACCGATGAGATGTGCCGTGGCCACATGCTGGCCGATGCCACCGCCGTGATCGGCACCATCGACCTGGTCCTTGGCGACGTAGACAGATAGACCGCCGCATGAATAACGACTACGAAAAATTGAGCCCCGAGGCCTTGCGCAAGATCGACCGCGAGGTCGCCAAATACCCGGCCGAGCAGAAGCAGTCCGCGGTAATGGCGGCACTGGTGATCGCCCAGGACGAGAAGGGCTGGCTGCCCAGGGAAACCATCGCCGCCGTGGCCGAGTACCTGGGCATGGCACCGATGGCGGCCTTCGAGGTGGCAAGCTTCTACAACATGTACGACCTGCATTCGGTCGGCAAGTACAAGATCACCGTCTGTACCAATCTGCCCTGCGCGCTTTCGGGGGGTGTGCACGCCGCCGATTACGTCAAGTCAAAGCTCGGCATCGACTTCAACGAAACCACCGCCGACGGCAAGTTCACACTGAAGGAAGGCGAGTGCATGGGCGCTTGCGGCGATGCACCGGTGATGCTGGTAAATAACAAGCGCATGTGCAGCTTCATGTTGCCCGACCAGATCGACAAGTTGCTGGCGGAGTGCAAATAAGATGGCGCTGATCGACACCATCAATCCGCTGCTGACCACCGGTTGGTCGAAAGGCGACGCCGGCTGGAGCCTCAAGGATTACGAGGCGCGTGGCGGCTATGCCCAGCTGAAGAGGATTCTGTCGAGCAAGATGAGCCAGGACGACCTGATTGCCGAGGTCAAGAAGTCTGTCCTGCGCGGTCGTGGTGGTGCGGGCTTCCCGACCGGCCTCAAGTGGAGCTTCATGCCCAAGGCGGCGCCCGAGAAATACGTCGTCTGCAACACCGACGAAGGCGAGCCGGGCACCTTCAAGGATCGCGACCTGTTGCGCTTCGACCCGCATTCGACCATCGAAGGCATGATCATTGCCGGCTATGCGGTGGGCGCCAAGCGTGGTTACAACTACATCCACGGCGAGATCTTCGAGATCTACCAGCGTTTCGAGGAGGCACTCGACCAGGCCCGCGCCGCCGGCTATCTGGGCGACAACATCCTCGGTTCCGGTTTCAGCTTCGACTTGTTCGCGCACCACGGCTGGGGCGCCTACATTTGTGGTGAGGAAACCGGCCTGCTCGAATCCATCGAAGGCAAGAAGGGTCAGCCGCGCTACAAGCCGCCGTTCCCGGCGAACTTCGGCCTCTACGGCAAGCCGACCACGATCAACAACACCGAAACTTTTGCCGCGATTCCCTTCATCCTCGGCATGGGTGGCGAAGCCTACCTGAACCTGGGCAAACCCAACAATGGCGGCACCAAGCTGTTCTCGGTATCCGGCCCCGTCAATCGTCCCGGCAACTATGAAGTACCGATGGGCACACCCTTCGCCAAACTGCTGGAAATGGCCGGCGGCATGCGCGGTGGACGCAAGCTCAAGGCGGTGATCCCCGGCGGCTCTTCCGCCCCGGTGCTGCCCGCCGAGATCATGATGGACTGCACCATGGATTACGACTCGATCGCCAAGGCCGGCTCCATGCTCGGTTCCGGCGCCGTGATCGTCATGGACGAGACGGTGTGCATGGTCAAGGCGCTGGAGCGCCTGTCCTATTTCTACTACGAAGAATCCTGCGGCCAATGCACGCCGTGCCGCGAAGGCAGCGGCTGGCTCTATCGCGTCGTGCATCGCATCGAGCATGGCGAAGGCCGTCCCGAAGACCTCGACCTGCTGAATCGGGTGACCGACAACATGATGGGCAAGACCATTTGCGCGCTCGCCGATGCCGCCGCCTTCCCGGTGCGCAGTTTCATCAAGCATTTCAGGAGCGAGTTCGAGTACCACATCGAGAACAAGAAGTGCCTGGTCGATCCGGACGTTCAGCGTGCCGGTAGCGGCTTCTTCAAGGCAGGAGCGGCGTAATGGTCGAGATCGAAATCGACGGCAAGACGCTGCAGGTTGCAGAGGGCAGCACCATCATCGAGGCCGCCCATCAACTGGGTACCTACATCCCGCACTTCTGCTACCACAAGAAGCTGTCCATTGCGGCCAACTGCCGCATGTGCCTGGTCCAGGTGGAAAAGGCGCCGAAGCCGATGCCCGCCTGCGCCACGCCGGTGACCAACGGCATGAAGGTGTTCACCCATTCCGATCTGGCGGTCAAGGCACAGAAGGCGGTGATGGAGTTCCTGCTGATCAACCACCCGCTGGATTGCCCGATCTGCGATCAGGGTGGCGAGTGCCAGTTGCAGGACCTCGCGGTCGGCTACGGCGAGTCCGCCTCGAAGTACGAAGAAGAGAAGCGCGTCGTGCCCGACAAGGATCTCGGTCCGCTGGTGTCGACCGACATGACCCGCTGCATCAACTGCACGCGCTGCATCCGTTTCACCGCCGAGATCGCCGGCTTCATGGAACTCGGCCAGTCCTACCGCGGCGAACGCGCCGAGGTCATGCCCTTCATCGGCAAGACCGTGGATACCGAACTCTCCGGCAACATCATCGACCTGTGTCCGGTCGGTGCGCTGACCTCCAAGCCCTTCCGCTTCTCGGCCCGCACCTGGGAATTGTCCCGGCGCAAGTCGGTGAGTCCGCATGATGGCCTCGGCAGCAACCTGATCGTTCAGACCAAGCACGACAAGGTGATGCGCGTGCTGCCGCTGGAGAACGAAGACATCAACGAATGCTGGCTGACCGACAAGGAGCGCTTCTCCTACCAGGGCCTGAATTCGGCAGATCGCCTGACCAGACCGATGGTGAAGCAGGGCGGAGAATGGAAAGAGGTCGACTGGAACGTCGCCCTCGACTACGCCGCCCATGCCTTGCGCGACGTGGCGAAAACCCACGGTGGTGCGGCCATCGGCGGCCTCGTGAGCCCGCATGCGACGCTGGAAGAACTGTACCTGGCGCAGAAGCTGTTGCGCGGCCTGGGCAGCGAGAACGTCGATTTCCGTTTGCGCCACAGCGATTTCTCGGCCGATGGCAAGCGTGCCGGAATCCCATCGCTGGGAATGAAGATCGCCGACATCGGCGGTCTGGATCGCGTGCTGGTGGTTGGGTCCTTCCTGCGCAAGGATCATCCGTTGATAGCGCAGCGCCTGCGGCAGTCTGCCAAGAAGGGCGCACAGGTCAGCATCCTGCACAGTGCCGACGACGACCTCCTGATCAAGCTCGCGGCACGCGCCATTGTCGCGCCGTCGCAACTGCCTGCCGCCCTGGCGGAGATCGTCAAGGCGGTGGCCGAACTCAAGGGCAAGGCTGCCGATGCCGCACTCGGAAAAGTCGGCGCCGGTGACACGGCGAAAGCGATTGCGGCGAGCCTGGTTTCCGGGAGCGAAGGTGGCAAATGCGCCGCAATTCTGCTCGGCAACTTCGCCCAGCAGCATCCGGCGGCGGCGACCCTGAACGCTTTGGCCCAGCAACTGGCGACCCTGCTCGGCGGCAAATACGGCTTCCTCGGCGAAGCAGCCAACAGCGTGGGCGGATATGTGGCCAAGGCCGTGCCGGGCACTGCCGGCCTCAACGCCACGGCGATGCTCAAGGATCCCCGCCAAGCCTATGTGGTGGTTGGCGCCGAACCCGAATTCGACTGCGCCGATGGCGCACGGGCGCTGGCGTCGCTCACCAAGGCAGCCGCCGTCGTTGTCATGACCCCCTTCAAATCGCAGGCCATGCTTGATTACGCCGCAGTCCTGCTCCCGGTTTCGCCGTTCTCCGAGACCTCCGGTACATTCGTCAACACCGAGGGGCGCGTGCAGAGCTTCTTCGCCGCCGCCAAGCCGCTGGGTGAAACCCGGCCGGCGTGGAAGGTGCTGCGCGTGCTGGGCAACCTGCTGGCGCTCAACGGCTTCGAGTTCAACAGCAGCGAGGACGTGCGTACCGAAGCGCTGGGCGGCAAGCCCGAGTTTGTTTCCGGACTCGACAACGGCGTGAATGGGATCGCGCTGAATCTGACGGCTGCTGCCGGCGGTATCGAACGCGTCGCCGACGTGCCGATCCACTTTGCCGATCCCCTGGTGCGACGCGCTCCGGCGTTGCAGGGTGCAGCCGATTCCGCGGCACCCACGGCACGCATGAATGCAGCGATGCTCAAGAAATTCGGCCTTGCCGCCGGCGACTTGATAAAAGTCGGCGCTGGCGGCACGGCGAGCGTGACCCTTGCGGCACAGCTCGACGCCGGACTGCCCGATGGCGTGGTCCGTATCGCCGCGGCGCATGCCGATACCGTCGCGCTGGGTCCGATGTCTGCCGTTCTGGGCGTGGAGAAGGCGTGATGGAAGCCACCGTCCTCAACCTCCTGGCTTCCGTTCTCGGCCCGCTATGGGCGCCGCTGTGGAACCTGGTCAAGCCCGTTTGGCCCTTGCTCTGGACGCTGGCCAAAATCGTCCTGATCATGGCTCCCTTGTTGCTGTCGGTCGCCTACCTGACTTTCTGGGAGCGCAAGATCATCGGCTGGATGCAGGTTCGCATCGGCCCCAATCGCGTCGGTCCGTGGGGCTTGTTGCAACCCATTGCCGATGGCATGAAGCTGTTCTTCAAGGAAGTCCTGTTTCCGACCGCGGCGGACAAGAAGCTTTTCGTGCTCGGCCCGATCATGGCCATCGCGCCGGCGCTGGCCTTGTGGGCGGTCATTCCATTCTCTCCGGGCTGGGTGCTGGCCAACGTCGATGCCGGCGTGTTGTATCTGCTGGCTTTAAGTTCGGTCGGCGTCTACGGCATCATCATCTCCGGTTGGGCCTCGAATTCAAAATATCCCTTCTTCGGCGCCATGCGCGCCTCGGCGCAAATGATCTCCTACGAGATCTCGATGGGTCTGGCGCTGATCACCGTGCTGATGGTATCCAGCAGCCTCAATCTGAGCGATATCGTGATGGCGCAGGACAAGGGGCGCGCCGCCGGCATGGGCCTGGGTTTCCTCTCATGGAACTGGCTGCCGCTGCTGCCGATGTTCGTCGTCTACCTGATCTCCGGCGTGGCCGAAACCAACCGTGCGCCCTTCGACGTGGTCGAGGGCGAATCGGAAATCGTCGCCGGCCACATGGTCGAATATTCCGGCATGGCCTTCGCGATGTTCTTCCTCGCCGAATACGCCAACATGATCCTGATTTCGGCGATGACCTCGATCTTCTTCCTCGGCGGCTGGCTGTCTCCCGTCGGCTTCATTCCGGACGGATTCCACTGGATGGCGGCGAAGATGGCGGCGGTCCTGTTCTTCTTCCTCTGGATTCGCGCCACCTTCCCGCGCTACCGCTATGACCAGCTGATGCGCCTGGGCTGGAAGGTGTTCGTGCCGCTGACGCTGGTCTGGATTCTGGTGATCGGCGTCTGGATGATGTCGCCGCTGAGCATCTGGAAATAGGGCCGGGAGACTACCATGGGTGCAAAAGACTTCATAGGCAGCCTGTTCCTCAAGGAACTGTTCAAGGGCATGGCGGTGACCGGCCGCTACATGTTCGCGCGCAAGATCACCATTCAGTATCCCGACGAGAAGACGCCGCAAAGCAATCGTTTCCGCGGCCTGCACGCCCTGCGCCGTTATCCGAACGGCGAGGAGCGTTGCATCGCCTGCAAGCTTTGCGAGGCGGTCTGTCCGGCGCTGGCGATCACCATCGAGGCGGCCGAACGCGATGATGCGAATGGGCAAACCTCGCGCCGCACCACCCGTTACGACATTGACCTGACCAAGTGCATCTTCTGCGGCTTCTGCGAGGAAGCCTGTCCGGTCGATGCCATCGTGCAGACCCGCATTTTCGAGTACCACGGTGAGGCGCGCGGCGACCTGTACTACACCAAGCAGATGCTGCTGGCCGTGGGCGACAGGAACGAAGCGCAGATCGCCGCAGACCGCGCGC
>JADYZH010000089.1 GCA_020853215.1 Sulfuritalea sp.
ACCGTGGATCATGAAGTCAGCGTGGTATTGAAGAGCGGCGAGCGGTTTGATTTTCCGCTTGGGGAGGAAGAACTGGCCGTTTTCGATCCTGCCGCGGCGCGGCACTGGATAGCCGATGCCTTCCTTGCGGCCGGTCTGGAAACCCCGAATCCCATGGGCAAGATGCTGCTGGTCGACCAGATCCTGTTGCTCGCGGCGAACTTCAAGCCCGCCGATTACCACCCGGCGACGGCGGAAGTCCGCCGCTTCCTGTGTGCGGCGCTGCGGGCCATGGGCCGCACCACGCTGACCATCGACCTGGTCGCCTACAAACTCTAGGTTTTGCCGCGCCGAACTGCCGTCAGGCAGGCGCCCAAGGCGATCAGCAGCGCCAGCAGGTTGCCCCAGCGGGCATACGGTGTCAGGCCGCTTCGTCCCTGGGCCTGCACCACCAGCGCATCGGTCACGAAGGGCGGCAGCGCCGCGGCGATGGTGCCGTTCGCCGCCACCATGGCGGTCATGCCGGTATTGGTCGCGCGCAGCATGACGCGGCCGGTCTCGATGGCGCGCAGCTGGGCGATCTGCAAATGCTGCGGCTGCGCCAGCGAATCGCCGAACCAGGCCGTGTTGGAAAGGTTCACCAGCAGTGTCGCCGTCGGCAGCACATCGAGCAGTTCCTCGCCGAACAGGTCCTCGTAGCAGATGTTGGGCGCGATGCGTTGCCCGGCGATTGCCAGCGCCTGCTGTCGTGGCGGGCCGGCGGTGAAATTCGACATCGGGATGCGGGCGAAGTTGAAAAACCAGGCAAAACCCGGCGGCGGATATTCGCCGAAGGGCACCAGGTGGCGCTTGGCATAGGCACTGACGGCGAGTTGCGGCGTCAGGGCGACGGCGCCGTTGGTGTAGCCGCCGTCATTGGTGCCGATGGCGACGCCGATCAGGGCGTCGCCGTGCACGGTCAGACCGCGCAGCACCTCGCGCGGCACTTCGTTGAAGAAGAGCGGGATCGCGGTCTCGGGCAGGACGATGAGCTCTGCCGGATGGGCGCGGGCCAGTTGCAGATAGGTTTCCACGGACAGCGGCAACCGCTTCGGATCCCACTTCAGGCTTTGCGGCACGTTGCCCTGCAGCAGGGCAACGCTGACCGGGCTGCCGGCCGGCTGGGTCCAGTCCATGGCGCGCAGCAGGCCGCCGAGGCCGAGCAGCAGCAGGATTGCGATCCAGGGCAGTGGCTTGCGCCAGCTAGCGGTTCGCATCTGCCCGAGCAGCGCGCCGATCAGGGCGACGATGAAGCCGACGCCATACACGCCGAGCGCCGATGCCCAGCCGGCCAGCGGGCTGGGCGGGCTTTGCGCATAGCCGACGGCGAGCCACGGGAAACCGGTAAACAGCGTGCCGCGCAGCCATTCGGCGAGGGCCCAGAGGCCGGCGAAGAGCCAGGCGTCGCCCGGGGTGCCGCGGCACCAGCGCCGGAACAGGCCGCCGGCCAGCGCGGGAAACAGGGCGAGATAGAGGCAGAACAGCAGCGTTGCCGCGGCTGCGGCGGGCGGCGCCATGCCGCCGAATTGCGACAGGCTGACATAGACCCAGGAGACGCCGGACAGGAAGCAGCCGGCGCCCCAGGCCAGGCCCAGCAGCGCGGCTGCGCGCGCGGTCGCGGCGCGGCGCCAGAGCAGGAACAGGCCGGCCAGGGAAAAAGTCGGCAGCGGCCATACGGCGAACCAGGCATCGAACGGGGCGAAACCGAGGACGCAGAAGGCGCCGAGGGCGAATGCCGCGGCGACGGCGCGCGGGAACACTGCCGGCCGCCGCTGCATCCCCGTTACTGTCATTGCCCGGCGGCGGGAGGCGTTGGCAGCGGCAGATCCTTTTGCGGATCGACCAGCAGGGTATGCACGCGGCGGCTGTCGGCGCGCAGCACCTGCAGGCGCAGGCCGTCGATGGTCACGATTTCGTTGCGCCTCGGCAGGCGGCCGAGGTGGTGGATGACCAGCCCGCCCACGGTGTCGAAATGCTCGGCGGAAAACTGCGTGGCGAAGGCCGCGTTGAAGTCCGCGATTTCGGTCAGGGCCTTGACCCGGTAGCGGCCGGTGTTGTCCCTGACGATGTTGTCCGCAGATTCGTCGAAGTCGTACTCGTCCTCGATGTCGCCGACGATCTGTTCCAGCACGTCCTCGATGGTGACCAGGCCGGCGACGCCGCCGTATTCGTCGACCACGATGGCCATGTGGTTGCGCGAAGCGCGGAATTCCCGCAGCAGCACGTTCAGGCGCTTCGACTCGGGGATGAAAATCGCCGGACGCAATGTGTTGCGCAGGCCGAATTCCTTGCCGGCGAAATAGCGCAGCAGGTCCTTGGCCAGCAGGATGCCAAGCACGTCGTCCTTGCTTTCGCCGATGGCGGGGAAGCGCGAGTGCGCGGTATCCAGCACGGTCTCGACGATCTGCTCCGGTGTGTCGTTGATGTCGATCACGTCCATCTGCGCGCGCGGCACCATGATGTCGCGCACCGCCACGTCGGCCACCGACAGCGCGCCTTCGATGATGGACAGCGCGTCGGCGTCCATCAGGTGGCGCTCGAAGGCGCCATGGATCAGTTCGAGGAGTTGCTCGCGGTCTTCGGGTTCGCGCTGCAGCAGCGCGGTGAGACGTTCGATGAGGCCGGGTCTGCTGGAAGGGTCCATGCTCAATACGGATCGGGATAGCCCAGGGCCAGCAGAATTTCCCTCTCCTTGATCTCCATGTGCTCGGCGTTTTCGGCGCCGGTCTCGTGGTCATAGCCCTGCAAATGCAGCATACCATGCACCACCAGGTGGGCGATGTGGGCTTCCGCCTCCTTGCCCTGCGCCTTCGCTTCGCCGGCCGCCACCGGCAGGCAGAGCACCAGGTCGCCGCTGAGCCTGGCCCCCAGTTCATAAGGGAAGGAGAGGACATTGGTGGCGTAGTCCTTGCCCCGGTAATCGCGATTGAGGCTGCGGCCCTCGCCGGCATCGACGAAACGCACGGTCACTTCGGCCGGGATCGCGCAGGCGGCACGCACCCAGCGGCGCACCTGCGGCCGGGTCGGCGCGCCTTCCCTGCCGCCGGGGTACTGCACCGACAGCCGCAGTTCAGTCAGGCGGGCGCGTGGCGTCATGCTTCTGGTAGGCATCGACGATGCGCGCCACCAGCGGGTGGCGCACCACGTCGGCGGCGTCGAAGTCGGCGAAGGCCAGGCCGCGCACGTCGGCGAGGATGCGCCGCGCTTCGACCAGGCCCGACTTCTGCCCGCGCGGCAGGTCGATCTGCGTCACGTCGCCGGTGACCACGGCCCTGGCGCCGATGCCGATGCGGGTGAGGAACATCTTCATCTGCTCCGGCGTGGTGTTCTGCGCTTCGTCGAGGATGATGAAGGCGTGGTTCAGCGTGCGGCCGCGCATGTAGGCCAGCGGCGCGATTTCGATGTTCTGCTTCTCGAACAGCTTGGACACCTTTTCGAAGCCCATCAGGTCGTAGAGGGCGTCGTAGAGCGGGCGCAGATAGGGGTCGATCTTCTGCGCCAGGTCGCCGGGCAGGAAACCCAGCCGCTCGCCGGCCTCGACCGCCGGCCGGGTCAGCACGATGCGGCTGACCTGGTCGCGCTCGAAGGCGTCGAT
>JADYZH010000090.1 GCA_020853215.1 Sulfuritalea sp.
CCCTGCCCCGCCGGCGGCGCGCAGGTCGGCCAGCTGCGCGGGATAGCCGGCGCCGAAGGCGAAGGGCAGTTCGCCCTCGCCCGAGATGCACATCGCCTCTTCCAGGTTGGTGACGGTGAAGTCGCGCCCGGCCAGCTTCAGTTCGACGTCCGGTTTGAGCGCGGCGAACTCCGGCAGCGTCGCGCCCGGCGGCGTGAGGAAGCTGATCACGTACTCGCCGCCGGCATCGGACAGCCAGCCACTGCGCTGGTCGTCGAACAGCAGGTGCCATTCGTTCCAGATGCCGGATTCATAGCGCAGCTGGATGCGGCCGACCACGGCGAAATGCACGCCCTGGTAGCGGCCCTCCGTGCCCAGCCGGAGCGGCGAGGCATCTTCGAGCAGGTCGGCCATGCGGCCGAGGTTTTCCAGGTCGCCGCCGTGGCGCACCAGCGTGCTGCGGCAGAACTCGCAGACGCCATGGAAGGACGCCGCGGACTTGAAGACGACCGGCGCGCCGCAGGCCGGGCAGTTGGCGCTGAAGGGCATGGCCCGCGTTCAGTAGATGGTCGTCAGCCGAGTTTCTTCAACAATTCCGCCTTTTTCGCGTCGAACTCGGCTTGCGACAGCATGCCCTTGCCGACCAGCGCGTGCAGCTTTTCTATGGTGGCGACGACCTCGTCGGCCGAGACTGGCGCCGCTGCCGCGGAAGTCGGCGCCGGCGCCACGGCGGCCGGGGCTGCAGCGGCTCCCGCTGCAGGATTCAGCGACTGCGCCATCGATGCCGCGACCTGCTGGCCGACGCCGAAGCCGACGCCGACGCCGGCGCCCAGCCCGGCCAGGCCGCCCTCGTTCGCCGCGGCGAGCGGTATTGCCTCCGCCGTCTGGAACTGGGTGTAGGCCTGCATGCCGCCCATGATGTTCACGCCGATGCGCTTGTCGAGCATCGCCTGCAATTCCTCGGGCAACGAGATGTTCTGCACGTTGAGGCTGTCCAGCGCGAGACCGTAAGCTTGGAACATCGGCTCCATCTTGGTTTTCAGCGCGTTACCGAATTCGAGCTGGTTCGAGGCCATGTCGATGAAGGGCACGCCTGATTCGCCGAAGATGTCGGCGATGTGGCCGACGATGGTGTTGCGCAGCTGGCCTTCGAGCTCCTCCGTGCCGTAGCGCTCCAGCGTGCCGGAAATCGTGGTGTGGAAGGCCTTCGGGTCGGTCAGGTGAAAGGCGTAGATGCCGAAGGCGCGCAGCCGCACCATGCCGAAATCCTTGTCGCGGATGGTCACCGGATTCGGCGTGCCCCACTTGCGGTCGATCTTCTGCCGCGTGGAAAAGAAATACACGTCGGACTTGAAGGGCGACTCGAACAGCTTGTCCCAGTTCTTCAGGTAGGTCAGCACCGGAATCGTCTGCGTGGTGAGCTTGTACATCCCGGGGCCGAACACGTCGGCGATCTGGCCTTCGTTCACGAACACCGCCATCTGCGATTCGCGCACCGTCAGGCTGGCACCGTACTGGATTTCCATTTCGGCCATGGGGAAGCGCCAGGCCATGGTTTCGCCGTCGTCCTCGGTCCACTGGATGATGTCGATGAACTGTTTCTTGATGAAATCCATGAGTGCCATGTGAGTCTCCTCGGTGAAAATCAGTAGGTCATGCAGGCGGCGTTTATGAGGCCGACGGTGATCGACAGCGCGGCAACGAAGATCGCCGGCGCCACCTGTCCGGCGGCGATGGCCTCCTTCAGTCGTGGCAATGCCACGCGCGCCACCATCCAGGCCAGCAGCTGCACGATGCCGGCGATCACGCCCCACACCGCGAGGTCCGCCAGCGTGTCGCTGTGGGCGATGACGTTGGCGATGGGCATGGCGAAGCCGAGCACGGCGCCGGAGAGCGAGATCGCGGCCGCGACGTTGTTGGCGCGGATCAGGTTGATCTCGTCATAGGGCGTGACGTAGAGGTAGATCGCCATGAAGGCGACCAGCAGCACGATGGCGGTGCCGAGATAGGCGAGGAAGTTGGGCAGCGTGGCAAGGAAATGGGCGGGCATGGCAGGCCTCCGTCAGAGGGGGCATTGTCTGCCATGACGGCAGTGGGGGCAAGTGGCCGGCGAAGGCGGCCACGTTGGTCGTGTTTTAGCCGCCGAGCACCAGCGGTTCGGGTATCTCGAAGCGCTCGCCGCCGTCGAATTCGACCGTCCAGCCGCGCTCGTTGCGGTTGGCTTTCATCGGCTGCGGCGAATCCGCCGCCCTGGCTTCGCCCTTGATGAAAAGGATGCGGCGCATGCCCTTGTTACCCCAGCCCAGCTCCACGGTCGCCGTGCCGTCGACGCCGCGCCGGACCACTCCCGCCGCGCACTCGCGGATTTGTGAGTAGGCTGGCGTGCAGGGCACGGTGGCCTGCGCATGGAAGCGCGTGCCGGGTACCAGCGCGTCCGTCGCGGCGGAAACGGGCTTCAGCGCCGTGCCGCCGGCGCCGACTTCCAGGGTGTAGTCGCTGGCGGCGTTGCGCCGCGCGGCGGCGCGCACCAGATAAACGCGAATCGTGTACACACCGTCGTCGGGCAACAGTCCCTCGAAACGGTTGTCGATCAGTTCGCCGATCGCCATCGCCGCGTCGGGCGATCCCGGCGGCAGCAGGTTGAAATAGGCGGAGCGGCTGCTTGCCTTCAGCGCCACCGTCAGCGTCTGCCCGGCCGCCGCGCGCAGCGTGTGATCGATGTAGCGGCGGCCCTCGATACGGCCGTTGATGGTGGCGGAGCTCTTGCCCTTGGCGAAGGTAACGTGCTTGACGTGGCGCTCGTCGCCCGGGCCGGCTGCCCAGGCGGGGGCGATGGCAAGGAGCAGGGTGATCACCAGCGCGCGCCGTACCGCCGCCGCCGACTTTTGGCGATACGCATTCACGATCCCGGACATATCGTTGTCTCCCCTCACAGCGCCGCCAGCGGAATGCCGATCAGCTTGTCGTCCAGCAGGCGCGGCCGCTCGTCGTTGTTGATGACGATGCCGTAGCGGCAGCCGCGCTCGGCGACGAAGTCGCGCAGGGCGCGCAGCGAGCGGGCGTCGACATGCTGCGTATGCTTGATCTCGACCGGCAGCAGGCCGAATTCGCCCTCCAGCACCAGGTCGATTTCCGCGCCGCCACCGCTGCGGTAGTGAAAGGCATTGAAGTCAACACCGGCCGCGGCAAGGCCGCGCACCAGGTTTTCGATGACCATGCCCTCCCAGGAGGCGCCCATGCGCGGATGCGCCATCAGGTCGTCACGATCCTGCAGGTGCAACAGGAAGTGCAACAGGCCACTGTCGCGCAGATAGCCCTTGGGATGCTTGACCACCCGCTTGGCCGCATTCTTTTCATAGGCCGGCAGGTGGCGCCAGATGAAGCTGCCGTGCGCGATATGGAAGTAATCGCGCGCCGTCGGCTGCGACACGCCCAGCGCCCGCGCCACGTCCGAATAGTTGATGATGCTGCCGGAAAGCTGCGCCAGCATCTGCACGAAGAGCCGGAATTTCTGCCGGTCCAGGCCGGGGAACAGTCGCGGCAGATCGCGGTCCAGATAAGTTTGCAGGTAGTTTTGCAGCCACAGCTTGCGAAAGCGCGGCGAATTTTTGATCCAGGGTTCCGGGTAGCCACCGTGCAGCCAGTAATCCGTGACCTGGCCCAGGCTCAGGCGCGCAGGAACATTCGCCAGGTCGTTCGCCGCGGCCCGCCCGGCCAGCATCGCCAGCACGGGCGAGGGCGGCAGTTCATAAGCCTCGGCCAATGAAAACGGCCCCATGTCGATGATCGCCACCCGGCCGGCCAGGCTTTCGGAGATCGACGAGAGCAGTTCGGGCGAACTCGATCCGGTGATGACGAAGCGCCCGCGTGATTCGCGATCGTTGTCGATGGCCACGCGCAGGGCCGGGAACAGGGCCGGCAGCAACTGGCTTTCGTCGATGGCCACATGGTTCGGATTCAGGCGCAGGAACAGGTCCGGATCGCGGGCGATCGCCTCGTGGTCGGCCAGCTTTTCCATGTCGAACAGGCGCCAGTCGGGGGGCAGTTCCCGCAGCAGCGTGGTCTTGCCACACTGGCGCACGCCAAGCAGCGCGACGCAGGGAAACAGCCCGAGCAGTTCCTGCAGCAGCGGAAAAGCATGTCTTTTCATGCACGCATTATCAAATGCAATGTTTGAAAATGCAAGGTAATCTGGTGAGCCGGCGTGACCGAGCGAGTGGCTATCAGTCCCGCTGCCGATGCCATTCGTAAATGCCGCCGTCGGCCATCCGGTCGGAAGCCGCCACCGGTAACCGCCGCGAAGCGATAGTCGAGTTTGACATGCGGGTCGGCCAGCGCTTCGGGATCAAGCCTGGCCGAGATGGCGGCGCAGTCGTCGACGCGCTGGCCGCCCTGCGCCTGGTCACTGCGTCTGGCCGAAGCGCGCCAGCCCTTCGAGCACCAGGTTGTCGATCGGGCGCTGCGGCGGCTCCAGGTGCGGCGCGAGTTCGGCCGCCGCGCCGCCGGAGAGCAGGCAGGTGACATCGGCGCCCAGCGCGGCGCGCATGCGCGCGATGGCACCCAGCGTGGCGTGCAGCGCGCCGCTGGCGATGGCGTCGTCGGTGTTGGTCGGCAGCGCACGGAAATGCCCATCCGCATGCGGCAGGTCGGCGGTGTTGCCGGCGAGCGCGGCGCGCATCAGGGCCAGCCCGGGCAGGATCAGGCCGCCGCGAAAGCGGCCGCTTGCGTCGAGCGCGTCGATCGTGGTCGCGGTGCCGGCGACCGCCACCACGCAGGCGCCGCCGTGCAGGGCGCGTGCGCCGATCAGCGCTGCCCAGCGGTCGGCGCCGAGTTGCTCGGGCGTATCGTAGGAATTGGTGACGCCACAGGCGGCGGCCGAGCTGCAGAGCCAGGTCAGGGGAAGCCCGAGCTTGCCGGCCAGCACCTCGATGCGCTGCCGCACCGCCTGGCCGGCGACGTTGCAGGCGACGATGCGCGTTGGACTGGCCGGCAGGCGGGCCTCCAGTTCATTGAAGGCCGCGTAGTCCAGCGCGCCTTGCAGCAGCCAGCGGCCGCCATCGAACAGGCCGAACTTGAGGCGCGTATTGCCGGCGTCGAGGCAGAGCAGCATCTCGTGAAATGCTCAGGCCGGGCGCAGCGAAACTTCGCCGGAAAGGATGCGTTCGCTGCGGCCGCCGGCTTCGAACAGCAGCGCGCCGTCACTGTCGACGCCGCGGCAGATGCCGGCGCGCGGCGCGCCGAAATCGGAGGAGAGCAGCACGGGAACATCCTGCATGGCGTGGCGCGCCAGCCATTCCGGGCGCAACGCGGCGAAGCCCGCCGTGGCGAACAGCTCCAGCGTGGCCAGCAGCTCGGTCAGCAGCATGGCATACAGCGCATTTTCGTCGGTGGTTTCGCCCGGCGCGCGCAGCGCGGCGGAGGCGGCACGGACGTCCGCGGGCATGTCTGCCGGCAGGTGCAGGTTGATGCCGATGCCGATCACGGCGGCATGCGGCGCGCCGGGCACCAGCTCGACCAGGATGCCGCCAAGCTTGCGGCTGTCCTTGAGGATGTCGTTGGGCCATTTCAGCGCCGTGCCGCCAGCGCCGACTTTTTGCAGCGCGCGCGCCACCGCGACGCCGACGGCGAGTGACAGCCCCGCCGGCGCGGTGCCCGGCGCGAAACGCCAGAGCAGCGAGAATGTCAGGCTGTCGCCGGGATGGGCGAACCAGCTGCGCCCGCGCCGGCCGCGGCCGGCGGTCTGTTCGGCGGCGATCACCACCGTGCCCGACGGCGCGCCGGCGTCGGCGCGGGCGAGCAGCACCGCATTGGTCGAATCGCAGCTTGGCAGGAGGTCGATGTCGAAACGGGGCGCGGCATCACCCAGCGCGGCGGCAATGGCGGCAATGGTGGCAGGCATGGTGGATCCCCGGTCGTCATGGAACGCCGATCCGATTCGGCGCATGGTCGCCGACTATAACGCAAGCTTTCGAATATCACTGCCGTCGTGGGGCGGACTTCAGTCCGCCATTCAAGGTCGGCCGACTGAAGTCGGCCCCACGGTCACAGAGGGCCGTGGCGCTAGACGCCTTCGGCATCCGCCTTGAGGTCGTCGAGGCCGAGTTCCTGGATCTTGCGCGTGATGGTGTTGCGGCCGATGCCCAGCAGTTGCGCGGCGTCGACGCGACGCCCGCCGGTGGCGTTCAGCGCGCGCCGGATCAGCGTTGCCTCGAATTCCCGGCTGAGGGTATCGAATACCGCACCGGGGGCGGCGGCCAGCAGCCGGTCGGCTTCGCCGGCCAGCGCCTGGTTCCAGTTGGCCGGCAGGTCGCGGCGCCCGGAGCCTTCCGACCCGTCACGCAGTTCGGCGGGCAGGTCGGGGATGTCGACGCTCTGCCCCGGCGCCATCACGGTCAGCCAGTGGCAGAGGTTTTCCAGTTGCCGCACGTTGCCGGGGAAGTCCAGTCCCTGCAGGTATTTCAGCGCGGCCTCGGTGAGGCGCTTGGGTTCGCCGCCGAGCTCCTGCGCGCTCTTCTGCAGGAAGTGCTTCGCCAGCAGCGGGATATCTTCGCGCCTCTCGCGCAGCGGCGGCAGGCGCAGGCGGATGACGTTGAGGCGGTGGAACAGGTCTTCGCGGAACAGGCCGTCCTTGACGCGGCCTTCGAGGTTCTGGTGCGTCGCGGCGATCACGCGCACGTTGGCCTTGACCGGCTGGTGGCCGCCGACGCGATAGAAGTTGCCGTCGGAAAGCACGCGCAGCAATCGCGTCTGCAGCTCGGCGGGCATGTCGCCGATCTCGTCGAGGAACAGCGTCCCGTTGTCGGCCTGCTCGAAGCGGCCGCGGCGCTGCGCTGCGGCGCCGGTGAAAGCACCCTTCTCGTGGCCGAAGAGTTCGGATTCGAGCAGGTCGCGCGGGATCGCCGCGGTGTTGATGGCGATGAAGGGCGCATCCTTGCGCGGGCTGTGGCGGTGCAACGCGCGCGCTACCAGTTCCTTGCCGGTGCCCGATTCGCCGTTGATCAGCACCGTGGCATGGGAGGTGGACAGGCGGCCGATGGCGCGGAAGACTTCCTGCAGGGCAGCGCCCTGGCCGAGGATCTCGGGCACGGCGCTGATTTCCTCGTCTGCACCATTGTGGTGCGCCGCTTGCGTAATCGCCCGGCGCACCAGTTCCACGGCCTGGTCGACGTCGAAGGGCTTGGGCAGGTATTCGAAAGCGCCGCCCTGGAAGGCCGCCACGGCGGAATCGAGGTCGGAATAGGCGGTCATGATGATCACCGGCAGTTCGGGATGGCGCTCCTTCACATGGCGCAGCAGGTCGAGGCCGTTGCTGCCCGGCATGCGGATGTCCGACACCAGCACCTGCGGCTGCTGGCCGCTGTCGAGCGCCGCCAGCGCGTCGTCGGCGGAGCCGAAGGATTTCGCGGCAATGTTCTCCCGGCCGAGCGCCTTTTCCAGCACCCAGCGGATGGAGCGGTCGTCGTCGATGATCCAGACAGGGTTCATGGTCTGCCGCCGGGCCGCCCCAAGGCAGACTCGCCAAATGGCTGCGAGCGCAGCGAGCCGTGGTCACCCCTTCTCGTGGAGAAGGGGCCGGGGGATGTGTCGTTCATCATTCTTCCTTCTTCTTTCGTGTCAGTGGCAGCATCAGCGAAAAGCAGGTGCGCCCGGGGCGCGATGCGACTTCGATGGTACCGCCGTGCTGCTGGATGAAGCTCTGGGCGATCGTGAGGCCAAGACCGCTGCCGTTTTCACGGCCCGAAACCAGCGGATAAAAGATCTTGTCGCGGATGTTCTCCGGGATGCCCGGGCCGTTGTCGATCACTTGCAATTCGAGTGCCAGCTGGTAGTGCTTCTTGGCCAGGGTGACTTGCCGCGCCGCGCGGGTGCGGAAGATGATTTCGCCCTTGCCCTGCATGGCTTGTGCCGCGTTGCGCGAGATGTTGAGGATGGCCTGCAGCAGCTGCTCGCGGTCGCCGGTGATGTCGGGCAGCGAGGTGTCGTAGTCGCGGCGCACCGTGACATCGTGGTATTCGGCATGGATCAGGCGCCGCACGCGTTCGAGAATCTCGTGGATGTTGGCCAGCGCCGGCTGCATCACGCGATGCGAGGAGAGCAGGCGCTGCATCAGGTCCTGCAGGCGGTCGGCTTCCTGGATGATCACCTGGGTGTACTCTTTCAGCGGTGCGCTGGCGAGTTCGCGTTCCAGCAACTGCGCCGAGCCGCGGATGCCGCCCAGCGGGTTCTTGATTTCGTGCGCCAGGTTGCGCACCAGTTCGCGGTTGGCCTGCTGCTGCTGGGCCAGCTGTTCCTCGCGCGCCGCCTTCAACTGCTGGTCGATGGTGCGCACCTCGAGCAGCAGGCGCGCATTGCCGGCCTCGACCGGGGTGACCGTGCAATCGACGTGAAGCTGAACGTCCTGTCCGCGTTCGATCAGGATGTTGTGGCCGGTATGGCCCCAGTTGTTCTTCAGCGCATTGTCGAGCGCGGCAACCAGCTCCGGCGGCTCGCCCATCAGTCGTTGCAGGGGATGGCCGAGCAGTTGGCGCGAACTCACCGCAAACAGGTTTTCCGCCGCCGGGTTGAGGTGGCGGATGACCAGCCTGGCATCGACCAGGACGACCGCCGAAGACAGCAGGTCCAGCCCGCTGAAGGCGTCGAAAGTTTCGGTGGTGTTCATTACGGTGATTCTCGCAAGAAGCGCACCAGTTAGTGTAGTGCTTGCGAATCATCAATTCCATTTTGGGGCAGACTGTAGGGCAGACTTCAGTCTGCCAATCGGCCAATCTGCCAAGGCCGGCTGAAGCCGGCCCCACGCAGTAGATTTATTCACAAGTTCTCAGCGCAGGTTGCCGAGTTCTTTCTTGAGCGCCTCAATGTTCCGCTCATGCAGCGCCACGGTATCGCGCAGCGGCTGGAGCTTGGCCGGCGGCTGGGCGCCGGCTTCGAACAGCGTCTTTCTGGCTTTTTCGAGGTTTTGCGACTCGTTGGCGAGTTCCTTGTCGAGTATCGCGCGGCGGTCGCCGTCACGGGCTTTCTGTTCGCTGCCTGATACGCGCGGGAAATCGGCTGGGGTCGGCGTCGCGGAAGCGCGCGGTTTGGCCCCTGCCGCCGCGGGCGCAGGGGGCGGCGGCTGATAGGACAGCACGGTGCAGTTTTTCTTCGCGGTTTTCTGATTGGTATACAGCGTCACACCGGACTCGTCGGTGCACTTGTACAGCGTGTTGGCCGTCGCCGCGAGCGGCAGCAACAGAGGCAGGACGAGAAAGGTGTTCTTCATGCCACCGAGTGTATGTCAATTGCCGAAAAAAATGGACGGGCAAGCCCGTCCATTTTGTTTCCGCATTTTGCGCAAGGGTTCAGATCGAGTAGTACATCTCGTACTCGAGCGGATGGGTGGTCATGCGGAAGCGCGTGACTTCCTCCATCCGCAGTTCGATGTAGGCGTCGATCATCTCGTTGCTGAAAACGCCGCCGCGCAGCAGGAATTCGCGGCCCTTGTCGAGGTACTCCAGGGCCTGTTCCAGGCTGGAGCAGACGGTCGGGATCTTCGCGTCTTCTTCCGGCGGCAGGTCGTAGAGGTTCTTGTCGGCCGGATCGCCGGGGTGGATCTTGTTCTGGATGCCGTCGAGGCCGGCCATCATCATGGCGGTGAAGGCGAGGTAGGGGTTGGCACCCGGATCCGGGAAGCGTACTTCGATGCGGCGTGCCTTGTCCGAATGCACGTAGGGCACGCGGATCGAGGCGGAACGGTTGCGCGCCGAGTAGGCCAGCTTGACCGGAGCCTCGAAGCCCGGGACCAGGCGCTTGTAGGAGTTGGTCAGCGGGTTGGTGATGGCGTTCAGGGCGCGCGCGTGCTTGATGATGCCGCCGATGTAGTACAGCGCGAACTCGGACAGGCCGGCATAGCCGTTGCCGGCGAACAGGTTCTTGCCGTCCTTCCAGATCGACTGGTGCACGTGCATGCCGGAGCCGTTGTCGCCGACGATGGGCTTGGGCATGAAGGTCGCGGTCTTGCCGTAGCTGTGGGCGA
>JADYZH010000091.1 GCA_020853215.1 Sulfuritalea sp.
GCTCATGTTGGCGAGGAAGGCGCTCTTGGCGCGATTGGCGGCTTCGGCGGCCACCTTGGCCTCGGTGAGCTCCGCTGTGCGTTCCTGCACCAGTTCCTCCAGATGTTCGCGATGCTGCCTGAGTTCGACATCTGCCTCCCTGCGGGCTGTGATATCGGTGCCGACCCCGACCATCGCCACCGGTCGGTCGTCCTTGTCCTTGATCAGGGTGGTGCGCAAATCCAGCAGGATGTGGCCGCCATTCGAGAGGGGATTGACGACCGCGCCTTGCCAGTGCCCTTGCCGCAAGGTCGCTGCGGCAATTTCGTCTTGCGTGGCATCCGCGGCCGGCCCATCGCCAAAGCTGGAGTGATGCTGTCCGGTATGGTCGGACTGGAGCGCCTGTCTCTGTGCCTGGTTGACGTAGGTAACGATGCCGTCGAGATCGGTGATCGTCACATGGTCCTGGATCTGGTCGAGCACCAGCGCGTGGAGCTCCAGCGCCTGCCGCTGCGCATCCTGTTCGGTGATGTCGCGCGAAATGCCGATCAGCGCCGGCTGGCCGTTCCAGCTGCCGCGCACGATGCGCGTATCGACCATGATGCGGCTGCCGTCGGCCTTTTCGATGGGCAGGGGGCAGTGCCTGCGCTGGCCGGCGAGCATCTCGCCGACGATGCGCATCGCCTCGTCGCGCACCTCGACGGGATGCACCGTTGCGACCGGCTGGCCGATCAGTCGCTGCCCGTAGCCCAGCCCCTCCTCGACCGCACGGTTGCAGTGAATGATGTTGCCCTGAATGTCCAGCACGAACAGATAGTCGTCCAGCGCGTCGAGCAGATGCTCGAGGTTGTCGCGCTGGTGCCGGGTTTCCTCGGCATCCAGATGGTGTTGCAACGCCAGCCCGAATTGCCGCGCCAGGGTTTGCATGCCGGCCAGGGCCACCGGTTCGATCTGATCGGGATGCTTGCTTGCCAGGTTCAGGCAGGCGATCGACCGGCCATCGCGCAGGATGGGCAGCACGACGAGACTCTGGATACCCTCGGCGGCGACGGCCGGCAATTCAAGCAGCTCCGGATCGGTGCAGGCCGGACACCGGCGCCTGCAGGCGAACTGAAGCTCGCCGCGCTCCACCACCTGCGCCTGCAAGGATTCCGCGGCATGATGCCCGCTCGCCGCGACGAAGTCGGCGGACAGGCCGTGATGGCGGATCAGCCGGTAGCCGCCGTCGGCTTCGCGCAGATACAGGCCGCCGCCGTCCAGATCGGGCATGGCCAGTGCCGTGGCGAGAATGCCGTCATAGAGCGTCTCGCGGTCGCGCGCCTCGCTGGCCAGCCGCGCAAAGTCGCCTTGCAGGCGCAGCAGTTCCTCGTGGCGGGTTTGCGTCATGATTGCGCTCGATTCTGTTGCAGGGCTCTTCATTGTCTGTCCAGGGTTGCAAGTTATTCCAGGTGAGGGGAGTCATGACGACGCTGCCGGTTCATCGACAAACCAGGGATCCAACACCTGATCCTTGTGAATGATGAAGACAATTCGCGCTCTTCCTTATGTGTTGCGACCCATGCGGTTTTCGGCAAGGGACGGGCTCAATTCGGCCAGCAGCACTGGCCGGACAAGCCCTGCTTTTTCATAACGCTGCAGCCAGGCCTGCAGCGACGGCGCATCGAGCTTGAGCAGCAGCCGGGAACGATGGGCTTCCACGGTGCGTTCGCTCAATTGCAGCGCCGCCGCAATGGCGGGGTTTTGCAGTCCGTCGAGGGCATGCGCCAGCACCTGTCGCTCGCGGCCGGTCAGGCGGCGCATGCCGTTGCGGACCTCCATCTGTAACGCGGCGAGGCGGCAGCGTTCCATCTCGCTTTGCCATATCTGCTCGATGCGCTCCAGCAGCCGGCGACCATCGACCGGCTTGACGAGAAAATCGCTGGCACCCAGACGCATCGCCTCGACGGCGTCCGGCAGTTCGCCATGCCCGGTGAGGAAGATGAGCGGCAGCGCGCAGTGCCGCTCGACCAGCCGGCGTTGCAGCTCGAAGCCGCTCCAGCCGGGCATGCGGACGTCGACGATCAGGCAGCCGGCCAGCTCGTCGAGCCGCTCTGCCATCGCCTGCCAGAAGGCTTCGGCGCTGGCATGACACTGGACCGGGTAGCCGGCGGTTTCGAGCAGGATGAGCAGGCCGTTGCGCACATCCGCATCGTCATCGACGATTTGCACCTGCGGCAACATCAGGCGCTCTCCGCCGGCTGCACGCGCGGCAGTTGCAGGCAGAAACGCGCACCGCCGCCGTTTGCCGGCTCATGCCACAGGCGGCCGCCGAGCGACTCGACCAGCGCGCGGCCGATCGCCAGCCCCATGCCGGTCCCGCCCGGCTTCTTGCTGGCGAAGGGCTGAAACAGATCCGGCTGTCGAACCGGATCGACGCCGGGGCCGTTGTCGGTCACGGTGATCACCGCCACCGCGTCGCTGCAGTGCGCTTCGATGACGATGTGGCCAGGGGTGTTTTGGCCCCGACACGCCTCGATGGCATTGCGCACGAGATTGAGCAGCACCTTTTCGAGCTGCGTCGCGTCGCCCGCGACCCACACGGGCTCCGGCGGCAGATGAACATCCACGTTGCCCTTGAAAGACAGGGCGGCCCGGGTCTGCGCCATCACCTCGTCTACCAGGTGGTCCAGGCGGGCGATGCCGCCGAGTGCGGCCGGCTGGCGCAGCACGCCGATCAACTCGCCCAGCACGCCGCCGGCGCGCCGGGCGGCGCCGACCATGCCCGCGATGGTCTGCCGCAGCCGCGGCGGCAGCTCCGGCGACTGGCTGGCCTGGCGTTCCGCCGCTTCGCCCAGGGTGGTGAGGGCATTGAGCGGCTGGTTCAGTTCGTGGGCGATACCGGCCACGGTCTGGTAGGCCACCTGCAGCGCCAGCGCCTGCTCGGCCGCCTCGCGCTGCTGGCGCAACAGCGCGTCGGCCTGCTTGCGCGGCGTAGCGTCGGTCATGATGATGTGCAGCGCCCTTCCGCCCCGATATTCGATGGGCACGGAGACCCCTTCGACCGGCAGGCGTGTGCCGTCGAGACACTGGATTTCCAGTTCGGCCACCGGATTCTCTTCGCCGCGCAGCATCGCGCGTTCGATGCGCTGGCGGACAAGCGGATGGCATTCCGGGCTCGACAGCGACCAGATATCCCGCCCGAGCAGTTCCTGCTCGGACCCCGCACGAAACAGTTTCACGCAGGCCGGGTTGGCCATCGCCACGCGCTGGTCAACGTAGATCACCATCGCCACCGGCGCCGATTCGACCACAGTGCGGTAGCGCGCCTCGCTTTCCTGCAGGGCCAGTTCGGCCTGCTTGCGGGCGGTGATGTCCATCTGCGTGCCGGCAATCCTGACCGCCTCGCCGCGCTCATCGACTTTGAGAACCCGCCCGCTGTCCAGCAGCCAGACCCAGCCGCCGTTCTTGTGGCGCAGGCGATACTCGTTGTTCACATACCGGATGGGCGAAGCGAGGACATGATCGTAAGTCGTCTTGATGCGCGGAAAATCTTCAGGGTGGATGCGCGCCATCCACTCGGCCACGGACATCTCGAGTTCCCCCGGGGCATAGCCCAGGATGTCGAGGTAACGCGCATTGACATTGACGCCGCCGGTCTGCAAGTCGGCATCGTAGGTGCCCAGGTTGGCGCCGAGCAAGGCCATGTCGAGCTGTTCTTGAAGCTGCTTGCGCTGGGTGATGTCCCTGAAACAGGAATAAGCTCCGACCATTTCCCCATCGACCCGCAAGGGATTGGCATCAATCTGCAGCCAGCGCAGATCGCCATTGGTTCGACGCTTCACTCCCATCACCGCATTCCTGACCGGAGCGCCCCCGGCAAGGCAGATTGCCACCGGATGCTCTGCGCCGGGATACGGGCTGCCATCTTCCCGGATGGTCTGCCAGTCGGGGTCCGTCGAGGTTTTCCCCGTGATTTCGTCCAGGCTCAGCCCGATGATTTCCAGCGCCGACCGGTTGGCGGAAACGATCCTGCCATCCAGCCCATGCACGACGACGCCGACTGGCAGACCGGCGAACAGTGCCGCCAGTTTGTCTGCGTCCCAGAAGTGGGCAAGATCGAACGCGCTGTCCATGAAATAAACCGGGAGGGACGATGTGCGGATTATGGCTGCATATCGCGGATCAGCACTAGCGTGCTGGCACGTAAGCAAGCGCGCATGGCCGAGCAGGTGCGACGCAAGCCCTGCCGGGTGATCCTCTGATCCTCGACGGCAGCTTCGGGCCGCAAGATCATGTGCAAGTGGATGTCGGCAAGGGGCAGTTGACGTTCGCGAAAGTGACGATCTAACCAGTTTTGCTAAAAATCTGGTCATACTGGGCGGGTCAAGAAAAGGAACCGCCCAAAAAGGAACCGCCCATGTTGAGCGTTGGAATCTTTGAAGCCAAGGCCCGGTTGTCGCAACTCGTCGAGCACGTCGCGCAGGGCGAGGAAGTGCTGGTCACGCGCCACGGCAAGCCGGTAGCGCGACTGGTGGCGCCCGAGGCCTCGTCCGACGCCTTGGCGCTGGCGGAATGGGCTGCCGAGCTGCGGACTTTCCGGCGCGGACTCGATCGCGGTGCAAGGCCCGGCAGCACGCTTGCCGAACTGATCGCGGCGGGGCGGCGGTGAGTTCGCGGCCGTCGCTGGTCATCGACTGTTCGGCGGCGATCCCGTGGTTCTTCGACAATGAAGCAAACCCCTGGAGCGAGGGGCTGCTCGATGCCTTGCCGCGTTTTGCGCTACACGTTCCGGCGTTGTGGCACCTCGAATTCGCCAATGTCCTGCTCACCGCGCAGCGGCACAAGCGCATTGCGGCCACGGATACCAGGGGCCTGCTTGCCAGGGCAGCGCACCTGCCGCTGACCACCGACGGCAGGGTGGTGCCGCTGGTCGAGATAGCCGGCCTGGCCGAAGCCCATGGCATCACCACCTACGATGCCGCCTATCTCGAACTGGCGGTGCGGCTCAAATGTTCGCTGGCGACGCAGGACAAGGCGCTGGCGAAAGCGGCGAAACGGCTCGGATTTTTGTACGCGTAACAAGGTCGACTTACGGTATTTGGCATCGGCAAGGCTTGAAACCCGCGAATCTCCGGTATAGTATAACAATAGTTATAACTTCATCGGAGCCCGGCATGCACATCCTCAAGCTTACCCAGATCGGAAATTCCGTCGGTGTCATCCTGCCCAAGGAGGTGCTCGCCAACCTGAAACTGGAGAAGGGCGAGTCGATATACATCACTGAAACTCCCGAGGGCTACGCCATCACCCCCCACGATCCGGCATTCGAGCAGCAGATGGTCGAAGCGCAGCGGATCATGAAGAAGCGCCGCAACGCCCTGCACGAACTGGCCAGGTGAGGCGCTCGTGAAGGATTGGGTGTGGATTCGGCGTCGCGTCATCATTGCGGCACATGGCGAACAGCTGGCCGAACACGGGGGCGCCGCTGGCATTCGCGATGCCGGGCTGCTTGAGTCGGCGCTGGCGCGGGCGCAAGACCTGGCCGGCTATGGCGACCCGGATGTCGTGGCCCTGGCCGCCGCTTACGGTTTCGGCATCGCGCGCAACCATCCGTTTGTCGATGGCAACAAGCGCGCGGCGCTGATTGCGACCGAATTGTTTCTTGCCCTCAATGGCCACGAACTCGTGGCTGGCGATGCCGATTGCGTCCTGACTGTTCTTGCCCTCGCCGCCGGCGAACTCGACGAAGCCGAATTCGCCGGCTGGTTGCGCGAACATGTGGTGAAGCGCAAAGCCTGA
>JADYZH010000092.1 GCA_020853215.1 Sulfuritalea sp.
CGGTGCAGGTAGTTGGTGACGACGATGGCGTCGAAGCGGCTGCCCGGGCAGGGCCAGTCGGCGCCCTCGAGGTCGGCGACGCGGGTATGCATTGCCGGGGCCTGGCGCGCAATCTCGGCGAGCGCCTCGGCGTCGCGGTCGACCGCCGTGACCCGGTATCCGGCAGCATGCAGGCGCAGCGAATGCCGGCCGCGGCCGCAGGCAAGGTCGAGGACATTCCCCCCCAACTTGATGTGCGGCAGGAAGCGTTCAACCCAAAGTGATGATTTTTCGCTGATATTCTTCGCCATGTCAGGTATCATTTTGAATCTAAATCAACGCGCGAGCCACATCCATCCCTGCAAATGACAGCAAGACCCAGCCACTCGCCGAGCTTTCCGCAGGATAGCAGCGATACCCTGCGCGAGCAGCTGGACACGACCACCAAGGCCTACAGCCGCTTCGTGCCGCGCCAATTCCTCCACCTGCTGGGCATCGAGGATATCCGCAAGGTTGAACTGGGCCAGCAGGTCGAGCGCAAGATGACGATCCTGTTTGCCGACATCCGCGACTTCACCGCGCTGTCGGAGACCATGAGCCCGCAGGAAAATTTCAACTTTCTCAACTCATACCTCATCCACATGGAACCGGTGATCACCGCCCATGGCGGCTTCATCGACAAGTACATCGGCGATGCCATCATGGCGCTGTTCCCCGACTCCCCGGACCAGGCGTTGCATTGCAGCCTCGCCATGCTGCAACGGCTCGAAGAATACAACGACGGACGCCAGCGCGCGGGCTACCGTCCGATCAGGGTCGGCATCGGCATCAATACCGGCATCGTCATTCTCGGCACCATTGGCGGCGCCGAGCGCATGGATGGCACCGTGATCGGCGACTCGGTCAATCTTGCGGCGCGCATGGAAAAGATGACCAAGGAATACAGGGTATCGGTGCTGATCAGCGAATACACCCTTTACTGCCTCGACCGGCCCGAACTCTGGTCGATCCGCTTCCTCGACCGCACCCGGGTGCGCGGCAAGGAGGGCACGCAGTCGGTGTTCGAAGTATTCAACTGCGAGCCGCCTGCCTTGCGGGAGGCCAAGCGGACCCACCAGAAGCACTTCGACCAGGCGCTGGCCTACTATCACGTCGATGATTCGCCAACCGCCCGCGAGCAGCTCCTGACCTACATCGCCATGGTGCCCGACGACACCGCTGCCCATGCCTACCTCGAACGCTGTGAAACGGCCAACGACGCCCTCGACAACCTGCGGGCCGACCCCCCTTACGTCTGGCGCGCCGAATACGCGACCGGTCCGGAGATTGCCGACATCGCCCACCAGAAGCTGTTCGCCGAAATGAATGAATTGGCCGCTGCGATCGACACCGGAAAGTTCAGCCGAACGTCGGCCTTGCTTGAAAGCATTCAATCGTCCGCCTCCCGCAGTTTCATGCATGAACGGGAATTGATGGAAGAGGACCGCTATCCCTTCGTCGAGTTGCACACGCGCCAGCATGATCGTTTTTTCCATTTTTTGACCGAATTGCAGCGAGAAATCGAACTCGGCGAAATGGACCGCATCTATTTGACCTTTCGCGTCAAGCGCTTGCTGACCGGCTGGCTGGTCAACCACATCCTCAGTGCCGATCGTCACTACGGCCATTACCGGATTACCCGGCAAGGGAAACAGGCCTGATTTAGGCCATTCCCACGATTTCAACGTCGGCGAAGGTGTTATGCTGCGCTGCACCATGCCACTTCTCCGAAATCTGATCGCTGCCGCGCAAGACCATCATGGATAACGAACGCCACTACCTGCACACACTCTTCGAGCCGGAATCGATCGCCGTCATCGGCGCCTCGGAAACAGCCAATTCGATCGGCGTCACGCTGGTGCGCAACATGCTCGATTCGGGCTACAAGGGCAAGCTGTTCTTCGTCAATCCGAAGCACGAAACCGTGTTCGGCCAGCCCAGTTACGCGTCGGTGGGCACCATCCCGCAGCGCCTGGACATCGCGGTGATCTGCACCGACGCCGCGGCGGTGCCCGAAATCGTCGAAGCCTGCGGCCGCGCCGGCTGCAGGAACGTCATCGTCATCGCCGGCGGCTTCGCCGAGGCCGGACCGCGCGGCGCGGCCCTCCAGCGCGCCGCGCTGGAAAACGCGCGCCGCCACGGCATGCGCCTGCTCGGCCCGAACTGCCTGGGCATCATGCGGCCGGGCAGCCAGATCAACCTGACCTTCGGCCACGGCTTCGCCCATGCCGGCACCATCGGCCTGATCTCGCAATCCGGCGCCCTGTGCACGGCGATCCTCGACTGGGCCCTGCCCAACAAGATCGGCTTCTCCAACGTGGTTTCGCTCGGCGCCGAAAGCGATGTCGACTTCGGCGAGGTGCTCGATTACATGGTCTCCGACCCGCGCACGGAAAACATCTTCCTCTACATCGAGGGCATCAAGAACGCGCGCCGCTTCATGAGCGCGCTGCGCGCCGCGGCACGCTGCAAGCCGGTGCTGCTGATCAAGGTCGGCAAGCACCCGGCCGGGGAAAAGGCCGCCCGCTCCCACACCGGCGCCCTGGTCGGCGCCGACGACGTGTTCGACGCCGCGCTGCGTCGCGCCGGCGTGGTGCGCCTGGCCAACGTCGGCCAGATGTACGCCGCCGCCTCCGCCCTGTTCTCGCACTTCCGGCCGCGCGGCAACCGCCTGGCGATCGTCACCAACGGTGGCGGTCCCGGCGTCATGGCCGCCGATTACGCCGCGGACATCGGCATCCCGCTGGCGCAACTGCAACCGGCTACCGTCACGCGCCTGAACGAGCTGTTGCCGGCCAACTGGTCGAAGGCCAACCCCATCGACATCCTCGGCGATGCCGACCCCGCCCGCTACGGGGCGTCGCTACAAGCCTGCATCGACGACGACGGCGTCGACGGCGTGCTGGCGATCCTGACGCCGCAGGCGATGACCGATCCGACCCAGGCCGCGCGCACGGTGATCGACATCACGCGCCTGAGCGACAAGCCGCTGGTGACCTGCTGGATGGGCGAAGAGCAGGTCGGCGAGGCGCGCAAGCTGTTCCAGGGCGCGGGGATTCCCACCTTTCGCACCCCGGATCCGGCGGTCGACCTGTTCTCGCACGTTTCCAACTATTACCGCAACCGGCAGTTGCTGATGCAGACGCCGCCCTCGATTTCCGAGCAGGCGCCACCGCGCCTGGAATCGGCGCGCCTGGTGATCGAAACCGCGCTGATGGAAGGGCGCAAGATCCTCAGCGAAATGGAATCGAAGGCGATCCTGTCCGCCTTCAGGATCCCCATCGCGCAGACCATGGTAGCCCGTTCCGCCTCGGAAGCCATGGTGCTGGCGGAAGAACTCGGGCTGCCGGTGGTGATGAAAATAGATTCGCCGCAGATCGCGCACAAGAGCGATTGCGGCGGCGTGCGCCTGAACCTCGGCAGCCTCGCCGCCGTGCGCGACGCCTGGCTGGAGATCATGGACGGCGTGAAGAGGAATCGTCCCGATGCGCAGATCAACGGCATCGCCATCGAACCGATGATCCAGAAAGCCAACGGCCGCGAACTGGTGGTTGGCATGATGCGCGACCAGGTCTTCGGCCCCACTATCGTCTTCGGCCCCGGCGGCACCGGTGTCGAGGCCTACAACAGCGAGCGCGCGGTGGCCCTGCCGCCGCTGAATTCCTTCCTCGTCGCCGACATGCTGGCCTCGACGCGCACCAATGCGCGCCTCGGCCAGTTCCGCAACATGCCGCCGGTCAGCATGGCGGCGATCGAGGCCATACTGCTGAGCGTTTCCGGCATGGTCTGCGAATTGCCCTGGATCAGCGCGATGGACATCAATCCGCTGATCGTCGACGAGAACGGCGCGGTGGCGGTCGATGCGCGCATCACCATCGAGAACCTGCCGATCACCGCCGGTCGGTACGACCACATGGCGATCCATCCCTACCCGTCGCACCTGGAGACCGGCTACCAGGCCAAGGACGGCACCCAGGTCCGGATCCGCCCGATCCGGCCCGAGGATGTGCGCATGGAACAGGAATTCGTCAAGGCCCTGTCGGCCGAATCGCGCTACATGCGCTTCATGAACACCATCCGCGAAGTCTCGCCGGCGCAACTGGTCCGGCTGACCCAGATCGACTACGACCGCGAGATGGCGTATGTCGCCACCATCGACGTCGCCGGTGCGGAGAAGGAAGTCGGCGTCGTCCGCTATGCCACCAGCCCGGACGGCGAATCCTGCGAGTTCGCCATCGTCGTCGCCGACGACTGGCAAGGCAAGGGCCTGGCGCGGCGCCTGATGGCTACCCTGATCGATACCGCGCGGGCTGCGGGGCTCAGGTACATGCACGGCGACTTTCTCTCGGAGAACACACGGATGCTGGCCTTCGTCGCCAGCCTCGGCTTCGTCCTCTCGGCGCATCCCGAAGATCCCGGGCTCAAGCGCGGTGTCCTGGTGCTCAACTGAATGGCGAAAGTCGGCGCCGGCGCCACGGCGCGCTGTCCCTGGTGCGGCACCGACCCGCTCTACGTCGCCTACCACGATACCGAGTGGGGCGTACCCTGCCACGACGAGCGCACGCTGTTCGAATTCCTCATCCTCGAGGGCGCCCAGGCCGGCCTGTCCTGGCTCACCATTCTCAGGAAACGCGAGAACTATCGCCGCGCCTATGACAATTTCGACGCGGCGCGCATTGCCCGCTACGGCGAGAAGGACGTGGCGCGCCTGCTGGGCGACGCCGGCATCGTCCGCAACCGGCTGAAGATTGCCGCCAGCATCGCCAATGCCCGCGCCACGCTGGAACTCTACGACCAGGGTGGCCGCCTGGACAGCCTGCTGTGGGCGTTCGTCGATGGCCGGCCGCGCATCAACCGCTGGCGCACGATGAGTGACGTTCCCGCCATCACGCCCGAGGCCGAGGCCCTGTCGGAGGAACTCAAGCGGCGCGGTTTCCGCTTCATCGGCCCCACGGTGGTCTACGCCCACATGCAGGCGACCGGCATGGTCAATGACCATCTCCTGTCCTGCCCGCGCCACGCCGAACTCGATCGCTGACCACGGACACCCCGGCGGCTGACGAGCCGCTACTTATTGTGGTTACAATAGACCTCGTCCGGCCAACCGGTCTTCAGCTCGCCTTGCGTATGCAAATCGGCTTCGAAACCATCCGCGAAATCCTCGAGCACCGCCTGCACCAGGAGGACATCGAGAAGCTGCTGCACGGGCTCGACGAAGCCGGCAAGGCCGAGCTGTTCTTCCGCATCACCGAGATGCTGCGCCGCACCTCGGCGCTGGCCGACATCGCCAACCGCGTTTCCGACAGCCTGTCCCTCGACGTATTGTTTCCGCGCCTGATGGAAGTCGTGACGGAGGCACTGAACGCCGACCGCAGCTCGCTGTTCCTGCACGATGCCGAGACCAATGAACTGTTCTCGCGCGTGATCCAGGGCGACGCCATTGGCGAGATCCGCTTCCCCTGCCACCTCGGTGTCGCCGGTTCGGTGTTTACCCGCGGCGAGGCGGAAATCATCGCCGACGCCTACGCCGACCCGCGCTTCAACCAGGAGGTGGACCGACGCACCGGCTACCGCACGCGCAACATCCTCTGCGTACCGATCCGCAACAAGAACCGCGAGGTGATCGGCATCACCCAGGTGCTGAACAAGCAGGCGGGCGATTTCGACGGCGAGGACCAGCGCCTGCTCGAAGGCCTCTCGCTGCAGGCGTCCGCGGCGCTGGAGAACGCGCGGCTGTTCGAGAAGGTCGAGCGCCAGCAGCGCGAGGAAGCCATGCTGCTGGAAGTCAGCATTTCCATCGTCGCCGAGATCCACCTCGGTCCGCTGCTGGAAAGGATCATGGCCGCAGTCACCACGCTGC
>JADYZH010000093.1 GCA_020853215.1 Sulfuritalea sp.
CGCAGGCCAGCGCGGCAGCGCCCTTCGCCGGAGGCTTCGAATGGCCGGCGGCGCTGATCGGGCTGGCCGCCGCCGTCGCCCTGTTCCGCTACAAGCTCGGCATCATGCCGGTGATCGGCGCCTGCGCACTGATCGGCCTCGCCTACTCCTTCTTCATGTGAGGCCTCCATGAACGTTCTGATCCGCCTTGTTGTGCTGCTCCCGGCTGTGCTGTTCGCCTGGCCGAGCCAGGCCGGCGTGCTGCCGGCACCCCGTCAGGTGTCCCCCCATGCCTGGGCCTGGATCGGCCCCTACGGCGGCCCGACCCGGGAGAACCGCGGCTTTCGCATGAATCTCGGCTTCGTCGTCGGAACGCAGGCCGTGGCCGTCATCGACAGCGGCTACTCGCCGCAGATGGCCAGGGAGATGCTGCGCCACATCCGCAAGCGGACGCCGCTGCCGGTGCGCCATGTGATCAACACCGATTCCCAGCCGCATCGCTTTCTCGGCAACGAGGTCTTCCGCAAAGCCGGCGCCCGCATCGTCGCCGGCCGGGAAGCGGCCGAGCGCATGGCGCGCGACGGCGGCATGATGGCCGGCGCGGCGGCCGATGTACTCGGCCTCGCCACCCTTCCCGTGCCGGACGCACCCGACCGGCTGCTCGGCGCCGGCGAAAGCATCAGCCTCGATCTCGGCGGCGGTGTCGCGCTCGGCGTGCGCCACGTGGGCACGGCCCACACCCGGGGCAGCCTGATCGTCGAAGTGTCGCCGGACCGCACCGTCTTCGCCGGCGATGTCCTCTACGGCAACCGGCTGCCCGCCCTGATTCCCGACGGCAGCGTCAAGGGCTGGCTCGCGGCCCACGACGTGCTGCGCGCAAGCAACGGCCGCCTCTTCGTTCCCGGCCACGGCCAGCCCGGCCCGTTGGCCGCGTTCGACCACTCGACCCGCGACTATCTCGAACGGCTCAAGCGCCACATGGACGATGCTGTCAAAAAGGGTGCCGACATCGAAGCAGCCAGGACCAGCTTCGACGCTTCCGCCTGGGAATCCCTCGCCAACTTCAACGATCTGAACGGCCGCAACGCCTATCAGGCCTACCAGGAAAGCGAAGCCGAGAACTTCTGAGGCGTCGCAATGAAAGGGAAAACGCCATAAAGTGGATCACGCGCGAACGTCCCAAGATCGATCGCATCGCCTGCCCCTGGCTGGTGGCGAGGTTCATCGATGCGTCGCCGGAGTTTGTTTACGTGCCGGGCAGCGACGTCATAAGGGTCGCCGCCGAGACCGGCGCCATCCCCTACGACGTGCCGAATGTCGAGCTCGGCCATCACGGCGACCACTGCAGCTTCGACGCCTTCATCGCAAGGTATGAATTGCGCGATGCGGCGCTCGACAAGCTTGCCCTTGTCATCCGCGCCGCCGACTGCGGCCAGCCGCAACTGGCCAAGGAAGCCGCCGGCCTGCTGGCGATCTCGAAGGGATTGTCGCTCAACTTCGAGGACGACCACGAGATGCTCCGCCACGGCATGGTGATCTACGACGCGCTCTACGCCTGGTGCGCCGACACGCCCTTCAAGAAGATTGTCCGCATCCTCACGGGCTGAGAACGGATGCGCGTTTTCCTTCTGTTCCTGACAGTCTGCGGCGGTCTGCTCGCCCCCTGGCCTGCCATGGCGCAGGCCCCCATTCCGCCCGCATCGGTCGTGCGCTTCAACACCCTCTGTGCCACCTGCCACGAGGGCGAATGCAGCGCGCGCCTGAGCTTCAGGCTCGATCCCGGCGCTACGGACAGCCATATCCGCCGCTATACAGGCGACATCTCGCTGCAGGCTGCGCGCCAGCTCAATGCGCTGCTGGAACACATGAAGCTCAACTGCGGCTACTACGCCATTGATCTCCCCTCGCCGAAGGATGGCCGCTGGCGGGCTGAGCTGCTGCAACAGCTGCATGCGGCGGAGGAAAAGGCCTATTTCGTTCCGCTCGGCACAGTGTCGGCAGGGCGACAGCGGTTCACCCTTACCTTCGAGCGAGAGGCTGTCGTCTCCGTGCAGCTTGTCTCGGCAAAGTTTGAAATCACCGAGCAACCCCTGGTACAGACGCAAGGCGGCCAGGCGGTCGTGGTACTGGAGGCGGAAAAACCCGGGGAGTACTACCTGCGCCTGCACACCGAACAGCCTGCGCGCCTGCTGGCGTTGGAAAAGGAGGCGCTGCCTTAACGTCCCTGGGCTTGCCCCTACTCGCTTTATGGTTCAATATTTTCCACGGCATGCCGTGAACCCGCATGTGGGACGTAATTCCGCGAGGTTTCGCCCCATTTCGGGAGAATGGTGATGACGGTTCGTCAATTGGGGGTTTTTATCTGCGCCGGCCTGCTGCTGGCGCTGCCGGCTCGCGCCGGAGCCGGCGACACGCTGGTGCTGAACACCGGCGTGCGTGCCCCCTACACCCAGCCCGACCGCAGCGGCTTCCTCGACCGGCTGGTGGCGGAGGTCTTCCGCCGCATTGGCATGAAGGCCGAGGTGCAGGTCTACGAGGCTTCCGAGCGGGCCATGCAGAATGCCAACGGCGGCATCGACGACGGCATCGCCATGCGCATCAAGGGCCTTGAAGCGCAGTACCCAAACCTGATCCGCGTGCCCGAGAAGGTCATCGACAACGATTTCGTCGCCTACAGCCGCAAACACAATTTCCCGACGCGGAACTGGGACGCCCTGGCGTACTACCACGTCGCCCACATCATCGGCTGGAAGGTGTTCGAGAACGCTCTGGGTGAACGCAAGGACGTCACCCGGGTACGCAACGTGGAACAACTCTTCGAGCTGCTGCGCCAGGACCGCGCCGACGTCATACTCTACGAACGATGGCAGGGGCTCTGGTGGTCACGCCAGATGGCCCTGGAGGCGCGCCTCCTCGAGCCGCCGCTGGCGAGCCAGGAAATGTTCATCTACCTGCACAGGAAGCACGAGCCGCTGGTGGGCAAGGTGGCCACGACCCTGGCGGCGATGAAGAAGGACGGCAGCTACAAGCGCCTCTTCGACGAAACCCTGGCGCCGCTGGCGGCGCGGCGCTGACTCCCGCTCCGATGCTGCGCGATCTGCCCCAGGTCCTCACCCATGCGCTGGCGCGCCGGCTGATCCTGTGGACCATCCTGTTCAGCGGCTCGATCGCCCTGCTGGTCACCGTCCTGCAGTTGACATGGGAGTATCGCGACGACCTGCGCGAGGTGGAGGATCGTTTCGACCAGATCGTGCAAAGCCACCTGCCCAGTGTCGTCGAGGCCGTCTGGGTTTCCGACCGCAAGCAGCTCGCCATCCTGCTCGGCGGCATCAGCCAGCGCCGGGATTTCAGCCATGCCGAAGTCGTGGCAGACGGCAAGGTGCTGGCATCGGCGGGCAAGCCGGGGACGGAGGCACGCATGACGCGGCGCTGGCCGCTGACATACGAATACCGCGGCAGTCGCCAGGCCATCGGCGAGCTGATCGTGCACGCCGATCTTGAGACCACCCGGGCGCGCTTCGTCGAGCGTGCCGTCTTCATCGTCGCCGCCAACCTCGCCAAGACGGCGCTCGTGGCGCTCTTCATGTTCCTGCTGGTGCACCGCCTGGTCACCCGCCATCTCGAAAGTTTCGCTCGCCATGTCGGCCAGGCCTCGTTCGAAAACATGCACACGCCGGTCGTGCTGGAACGCAAGCCGCCGCCGCAGCCCGATGAACTCGACGCGCTGGTGGCGGCCTACAACGCCATGCGCGACAACCTGACGGAGTCCTACAACCGCATCCGACCGCTGTTCCTCGCCGTCGAGCAAAGCCCGGTGTCGATCTTCATCACCGATACCGAGGGAAATATCGAATACGCCAATCGTCACTTCACGAAAGTCACGGGCTATCGGCCGGAGGAAGTCGTCGGCCGCAAGCCAAGCCTGTTCAAGTCCGGCCAGACGCCCAGTTCGATTTACGATGACATGTGGGGGACCATTGCCGGCGGCGGCATCTGGACCGGACGACTATACAACCGAAGGAAGGACGGCACGCTCTACTGGGAAGACACGGTGATCGCCGGCATCACCGACGAGCACGGCCGCATCGCCAGCTACGTGGCAGTCAAGGAGGACATCAGCGCGCGCGTCGAGGCCGAGGGGCGCATCCGCGAACTCAACGAGTCGCTGGAACGCCGGGTCGCCGAGCGCACCGCGGAACTGGAGCGAGCCAATAAGGAACTGGAGTCCTTCTCCAGCACCGTCTCGCACGACCTGCGCGCGCCATTGCGTGCCATCAATGGCTTTTCCCGCCTTCTGCAGGAAAACGAGCGCGCGCATCTCTCGGAAGACGGACAGGGGATGCTCGACCGCATCGCCGCCAACAGCAGCAAGCTCGGCGCGCTCATCGACGAGATCCTCGAATACAGCCGCGCCGCGCAAAAGCCGCTGCATCGCGCCCCGGTCGACCTCGGCAAGCTTGCCCGCAGCATTGCCGAGGAGATGTCTGGCGACTACCCTGCCGCCCGCGTCGACGTGGCGGCCCTGCCGCTGGTCGAGGGCGACGCGACGATGCTGCACCAGGTACTGCAGAACCTCATCGGCAACGCCCTCAAGTTCTCCGCCGGGCGCAGCGCTCCGCATGTGGAAATCGGATGCAGCGACGAGGAGATCTTCTTCGTGCGCGACAACGGCGCCGGCTTCGACATGCGCTATGCCGACCGCCTGTTCGGCATGTTCCAGCGCCTGCACAGCGAAAAGGATTTCCCCGGCACCGGCGTCGGGCTGGCCATCGTCAAGCGCCTGATCGAACGGCACGGCGGCCGCATCTGGGCGGAATCCGGCCCGAACGCCGGCGCCACCTTCTACTTCACTGTGCCTAAAGTCTGACTCAGCGGTTCACCGCCGCCAGGATGCCTCGCAACAGTGCTACGGGCGTCGGCGGGCAGCCGGGTACGCGCACGTCGACGGGAATGACGTTTTCCACCGCGCCGCAGCTGGCATAGCTTTCTGCGAAAATTCCACCGTTGCAGCCACAATCGCCCACCGCCACCACCAGCTTGGGGTCGGGCGTGCAGTCGTAGGCCACCTTCAGGGCATGCTCCATGTTCTTTGTCACCGGGCCGGTGACCAGCAGCATGTCGGCGTGGCGCGGGCTGGCGACGAACTTGATGCCGTAGCCTTCGAGGTTGGTGTAGGGGTTGTTGAGGGCGTGGATCTCCAGCTCGCAGCCGTTGCAGGAGCCGGCGTCGACCTGGCGGATCGTCAGGGCGCGGCCGAGGATGCGCAAGATCTCCTCGCCCAGGCGCGCCACCTCGCGCTGCTCGGCGGCAACGGTCTCCGGTTTCGGCTCGCTGACGATGCCGGTGCGCAGAATGCGCCTGATCAACGGAATCACAGATCGGCTCCGCTGTAGGAAAGGTTGAACGACTTGTTGATGAGCGGGAAGTCGGGAACGATGTCCTTC
>JADYZH010000094.1 GCA_020853215.1 Sulfuritalea sp.
CCGTTGCAGTCGAACCGGTAGCCATGCCTTCGCGGCATCAGGTCGACTGCCGGCCGCCGGCTCGGGCGATCTTCACCCGGGCGGCGATCCACTCGCTCACGTCCGACTCGAGCCAGCCCACCGCGCGCGGCCCGAGCGGCACGGGCTTCGGGAAGACGCCGTCCTTGATGTACTGGTATCCACGGGCCGATGCGTGCGGCCCCTCTCTGGCACGCGCGGATCGGGCGGTGGGTAACCGTGGTTGATCGAATGATTCGTCGTCCGAGCCTTGCGCAGAGAGCAGATCTTGGCGAATGCTGCAAGCCGATTTGAGGCTTTGCTGGAGCACCAATTCGAAGTGCAACACGCAACAAAGGATCTGAGTGGCGCTGCATGCTCGCGGTTCTCAAGCGAGTGACCGGGAACTCTCCAGAGGTGACTCGGTCACACCGGTGATCGTAAAGGTGGCTCCTTCAGCCCGCTTGATGCCCGTAAGCGCATCGCCCTTGCTCGCACCGTCGAGCGCCAAAGCCGGACTCATCTCCTGGAAGCCGGCAGCCGCAAGGCACGGAGATATGCGTAAGCCTGCAGCAAACGAACAAGCAACGAGCGCCGTTCTGCCACATTCAACTTCGGTGGCAGCGACGCAATCAGGCTACGCCCGCATTCGCGTGTGACAGCCCTACTCAACTGCCCCAGCGGCACCCTCTGCTTCAATCAGCGCTGTTCTGCGCCAGCAGGCGTGCCGCGTGTGGCATACACGAGACAGGATCGCGCCGACCAATCGCAATGGCGCCCGCCAGTACGATCCCTGCTGCAACGTTGGCCGCGTCAAACAGCAGCAGTTCTGCGCCAATCGCGTCGTCACTACCGCGGCGTGAGCCAGTAGTGACGACGCGCTCAATGGCCCAGCCGACAAGGCTTTCCGGTCGCTGGCGCAAGTGACGCCCCCAAGTGACGGGCTCCCTGACCCGTCGCCCTGCTGGACCGCGCAATACGGTCCTTCTACTTGCCCGCTCCCTGCGGGCTCAGTCCGAAGCAGCGCCGTAGGGGCGCACCCCTGAGTCCTGGGTGAAGGGCTCATCTCGATGAATCGGCTTCCCACAGGAAGCACCATCGACGCCAATGCCGCGTGCCGCGGTGGCCAGCAGCAAAGCAAACGGCATGAAACGGGAGTGGTGTCCCGAGTCCCTCGAATCTCCCGCCACGCTTAGGCGTGCGGGACGGACAGAAACACTTACCGGACAGGCTTCACACACCAGCAGGAACGCAACGGGCAGCAGCAAAGAGCAGAAGGAACGGGGCAGAAATATAGGGGCAGCAAATGGAGGAAAGGAATTGAACCTGGCGATGACAAGCTGCTGCGAAGTCAGATCGCTGTTAGTACTGCTGACGCGGGGGGGTGCCGCACGGCGGCGCATGGCTTTCGGGAATCAGAATTTCTACGGCCGCTTTCCGGCAGCGAATCCCGATAGACGACTGACTATTCCGCGCCCATTGGAGACAGTCGAGGAAAATGGAAGCGGACCTTGGCGCCAGGCATCCAGAACTCGGAAGCGGCCGTTCGTTATGCCTTTCGGCTATTTCGGCCTGAACTTTCGCAATGCAGCGAAGCGATCAGCCCCCTGTCCCTTGCCGGCATCTTCGACGCCAAGCACCAGCACGCCGCCTTGCGCATTCGCAAACGCGCAGATCGTCTCCAAGGCTTTGCCCACCATCTCGCCGGAAACCCGCTTGGTATCGAAACGAGCCGACTCGGGGCGATCGAGCAGACGAGCGATCAGTGTGTCTGCTTTGGTGCCGGAGATTTCATCCATGGCCATGTACTCAGTATATTCAGCCAACACGCATCCCAATTCCATCAACATCAACGTAGATTTCGTCCTCGTCAATCCGAGAGTATTCGTCTTTAAGTATGTTCTCGTGCTCGATGTTTCCCATGATTTCCGAATCGAACAAAAGCGTCACTGGGCGATTGCGTCGTTCAGTAAAGAGATAGGGTGAAATGTCATACCCTTCAAACTGTCGACCTTCGTACTTGATGGAATCCGGCGTTAGGTACTCTGACAACCCCACATGCAGGTTTCGGTAATACTGCCTGGCAAGTTCGTTGTTCTCGCGATGGCTGAACTCAGTGCCTTCGCTCACCGGGTCATGAAACTTGCATTGAAGGCCGTCGTAAATGTTGTAGGCGACCGATGCCACTGAAAAATTGACCGGTATAGGTCCCGCTTGAGACTGCGCCTTGTGTTTTGCCATTTCGGCCTCGCTAACAGTGCGGACCGAGTACCCCTTTGCTTCCATGGAAAATTGCTTGGTAAGTGTCGTACAGTAGAAATCGGGACGGGCGCCTGAGATCTTGTGGCCCTTCTGACGCATTGCCGCCTCATATGTGTGCGTAAACTTTGCGCCGCTAAGCCGCTTGGCGAGGTAATCGGCAACGGCTTTTCCGACTAGCGTCGAGAAATCCCCTTGCTCTGTTGGATCGGTGAATCGAAGGTCGGCTTTTCTAAATCCAGACCATTCAGACCAACGAGGTGCATCGATGTAGCGGCCATAGAACATCAGAAAGCCCAGTCCACGTGCCAAGCTCGGAAGAATTCCAAACCTCGGGCCCTGCCCTGCAATTGCAGCGTGTTTCAAAAACGCCGGAAGTGACATCTGAATATCCGGCGGCACCTGCAAGAGCCCCTGCTGATCAATGTACTCGACGCTAATCTTCATTTCCCAATACCGACCACCGCATGTAAAACCAAGTCAAGTCTAAACGGCAGTCGGGGGTACTCATCTTCGCTGCTCATATAAATCCTCCAACATTCAGTCGACTTGCCTGCCCTTGTACTTTTCTCCGTTGCGGAGGTGGCGCCAGGCGCGCTGACCTCGGTCCCAAATTGCTTTTCCTTCGGTTAGTTTTCGGAAGTGCTTCAACACCTCCTTGGAAACGCCATAGTTGCCTTGGGCATTGAAATAGACGAACTGGACGCCAAATTGGCTCTTGATCTTGTAAACGACAGTCTCTTGATACAGCCAAGTCGTATTCTGGAATTCCTGACACAGCCAGTCAGCAACGTCTTTTGCAGTTGTCATGTTATAGCCCGGTTATCGATGTGAATATGGCAGGATCGCGTAAATGCAGCCACGAATCACGATGGCACGAAAGTCAGCAAAGAAAATGAAAACCGTTACATCAGAATTGGTGTTCAACATGGGGTAGCAATCGTGGAAATTAAACTCTCAAGACCGCCCTTCATGCGCACACCACGTCGCAGCGAACACTGTAAAGGCCATCGGCCACTGCCTTCAATCCCAGGGGGACCGAATTGTGCTTTAAGAAACGTCGTTGTTTCACCAGGCATTCTCCTCGTTGTTTACCGTAGCATCCAGTGCTTGCCTCGCTATATCCTGGGATTGCGTCAGTAGTGTCCCAACGTTCTCACGCCGGGGTCGTATAACAAGTTGAAGGATTGAGGATATTTCGTGTCTGAAGCTGGTCTCGATTTGAACGTCGCTCGTAGCATTCCGGGTTCTTCCAACCGGACTGCGGGCGTCGCCAATGAACACGGGCAAACTCGTTTTTGCGCAGGTCATGGCGCATCTGCCACTGACCACTTTTCGCCGTTGTGTCGCCCGCTACAATGGGGAACACAAGGTCAAGCACTTCACCTGTCTCGACCAGTACCTGTGCATGGCCTTCGCGCAACTGACCTATCGGGAGAGTCTGCGCGATATCGAAGCCTGCCTGCGCAGTCAGGCGGCCAAGCTTTACCACATGGGCTTTCGCAGCAAGGTCGCGAGGAACACGCTGGCCAACGCCAACTCGGTTCGCGACTGGCGCATCTATGCCGACTTCGCGCAAAGCCTGATCAGCATTGCACGCAAGCTTTACGCCGAAGAGCCCTTTGCTGTCGATCTGTCCAACACCGTGTATGCCCTGGATGCGACGACCATCGACCTGTGCCTGTCGGTATTCCCGTGGGCGCCGTTCCGCTCCACCAAAGCAGCGGTGAAGATGCATACGCTGCTCGACCTGCGCGGCAACATCCCCAGCTTCATTCACATCAGCGATGGCAAGTGGCACGAGGTCAATGTCTTCGACATGCTGGTGCCGGAAGCCGGCGCGTTCTACATCATGGACCGCGGCTACATCGACTTCGAGCAGCTGCATCGCTTGCATCAGGCCGGGAGCTTCTACGTCATTCGCGCCAAGTCGAACCTGCGATTCCAGCGCCGGTACTCCTTGGAATCGGATCGAGCGGTCGGCATCATCTGCGATCAGATCGGCACACTGACCGGCTTCTACTCGATCCAGGACTACCCAACACCGCTGCGCCGGGTTCGCATCAAGGACGACGAGGGCAAGACGCTGGTCTTCCTGACGAACAATACCGAACTGCCGGCGCGAACCATCGCCGAGTTGTATCGCTGCCGTTGGCAGGTCGAGTTGTTCTTCAAGTGGATCAAGCAGCATCTGCGTATCAAGTCCTTCTTCGGTACCTCGGAGAATGCGGTGAAGTCCCAGATCTGGATCGCCGTCTCCGTTTATGTGCTCGTCGCTATCTTGAAGAAGCGACTGAAGCTCTCTGCTTCGCTCTACGAAATCCTACAAATCCTGAGTCTCACCATGTTTGAGAGAACCCCGTTGGATCAGCTACTTGCTCGTATTCCACCTTCATCAGATCTACTGGAAAATCCCAACCAGTTGATCTTGTTCGATTAACGTTGGGACATTACTGGGATTGCGTAAGGAACAATTCATAGTACGTGGCGAGATCCTCGGGGTATCTTCTGTCACCCCGCCCGCGTAACTCTTGAATAATGTGTCTGTAGAAGTGGAAGGCCGACTTCAATGCAATATCAAACACTGGATGTCGACCATCCCCACCCAATTTGTCAATGTCATTATGCGCAGAATGGGTGTCACGATACGTTTTGATTTCGTTCCAATATGCTTCCCATTCGCTCTTTGTGATTGCGCAATGAGCAAACAGGGCAGCACGAAATTGTTCGTGATCTTCTATTGGAACGATATTCTTCCAGTGCGTAGATTCGGCATCGGAGCCAAAAAGCTTGCACCAATCGAGAACCGCAATGTCAGTCAAATTTCCGTAGATCACGCGCCAGAAATTTAGATGTGGCTCTGGCGCGACTTGCGCGAGAACTCTTTTCAGTGCCACGCTTCGCGCACAGCTAGCCAACGTACTTATGCAACTCTCCAGATCATCTGTTGAAACTGCAGGCGTCAGAGATGGATTAGCCATTGGCAATTCGCTCCCATCCCCCAGGAAATTCTTGGAACACTGGATCAGCACTCAGCATGAGCAGAAACTAGCGGCATAATGCCAATGAGTTGGACGACGAAAAACAGAGGGGGCTCAGATCCGGCATGGATGCGGCAATGGATGATCTCGTTCCTGCGTTCAAACAGGAAGTCCGTCTTCCCCGCAGAATGCATTTGATAACCCGCAACCAGCAGACAGGCGTTGGAGAAATAAATGGATACCATTGAACAGATAGTTGCAAAGATGCCCAAATGGGTTCGTTGGCCATTGGTACCTGTTACTGCTGTATTAACGGCAATCGTAGTTTGGTTCATTGCGTCCATACTCGCCAAAATTCTAGTGTTCTTTGATGGGGGACGAGGTTGGGGTGAGAACTTCTTCCAGTATCTACTCATCCCTGGGTTCAGTACTTACTGTTCGGTTGTTGTCGGGACCGTGATGGCACCCAAGTTTCGACAGGGTACATCTCTCCTTTTGAGCATTGCGTGGGCATTCGCTGCTGGTACCCTGACATTTTTTAGTATCTTGAACGTCGTTTGGACAAATCTAATCACTGTTGCATCTATTTGTATTGGCTGTGGTGTTGCGGCGATGACCCAGTACGACACCCCCGAAGACTCTCCCATTGAATCTGAAATACTCGCGTAATTCTCAAAATCGTATTGGTTCGCAACCATGGCCAAACGTCGCACAATTCTCGCTTTAGTAATTTCCTATCTGCTTGGCATCGCAGGCAGCTGGAGTTATTACATAAATACACGACCATCTGACGAGCAAAGATTTCACATGCAGATCGACGACGCAATTCAGAATGACTTATGCAATCGCATAAATGCTGATCTGAAGAATTTCGAACAGTCTCCACATACCTTCAAAAGAACCTCCCTGAAAGTATTGATTAACGAGTCAACGGCTGTAGCCAACACCCTGTTTCAAAATACTGACGATGGCCAAACGATTAAATTCCGCGGGTCGAAATCCGGGTCGATTGTTGCAGGCTGTCTGAAAGTGGCGCGCCGATGGGTCGAGATCAGATCCGTATTTCCGGAACTTTACGATGCTGAATTGGCAATGATGAACGAAAGCATACGACCGGAGGCGCTTAGCCATGACAGTAAAAAGAAATCCGTACCTGTAGCTACCCAAGGAAAGCGTTTAGCACTCGTCATTGGCAATTCAAATTATGAAAATCGTCCATTGAAGAACCCAACCAATGATGCGAAAGATCTGGGCGAAGCGCTCAAAGGTGCAGGTTTCAGGGTAATCGAACTTTATGACGCTGATTTGAAAGGTATGCGGAACACGATCAAGTTATTTGCCGATCAGCTCAAGGACTACGATGTCGGGCTTGTTTATTACTCTGGACACGGTATTGAGTTTGCAGGGCGAAACTACTTCATTCCTGTAAACGCCGACATTAAAACCGAGGAAGAAATCCCTCGACAAGCATTCGATGCAACTGAGATTATTGAAAAGATGAATAAAAACAATGTGAAGACGTCCATCTTCATTCTCGACGCTTGCCGCAATGCTCCGGTATTCAGTTCTTTCAAAAGCGTGAAGACCGGACTCGCGATCATGCAGGGATCAAGCGGAAGTATTGTCGCTTTTTCGGCTGCACCTGGCCAAGTAGCGTTAGATGGAAATGGCAGGAACAGTCCCTACACATCCGTATTGCTAAAGCAAATTCAGATCCCGAACAAGAAGATCGAAGACGTCGTAAAGGATACGGCGCGACTCGTGAGTGAAAACACCCAAGGCCGTCAGATTCCTTGGTACAACAGCAGTCTTGTCGGCGACTTCTACTTCATCGAAAAGCAGTAGCTGACTATTTAGCGGGTTTCTGACGAATTTGGAACAGCAAATCGCCGCCGGCTGACTGACCTATGCCGAGCGCCTGCTTGATCGAAATCTGGTCTGGAGAGTTTGGAATAAGTCCTTCGAGCACTAGGTCGTAACCACCCTCAACAGCCCTGACAGCGAAGCTTAGTTCTAGACGAGCAGCCTCCCCGACAGAAACGCGGATTGTTGCTAACGGCTCAACCACGAAAACGGGAACGTTCTGTACAAATTTCTTTTGCCCATCTACCGTTGCAAAAGAACCTTCAGATCTAACACCTTCCATCCCAGGCATCATGACAAACCGCATCGTGATTGCCCCAAAGGCAAATGCGGACATAATTGCGGCAATCAAGGCAGTCCAACGCTTGGCGAGGTTCGATGTTGCGTTCTTATTTTCTAACAGCCCATATTTATTCGGCCGTTCCTCGGGCAAGTTCAGCAAGGAAGCTTGCTCCCAATTCGTAATGGTAGTTGCCGACGGCGCGCCTTGTTGGCTGATCCAGAGGGCGACTTCCCGATAGAGGTGCTGATATTCGATGCGGAGATCGTGTTGCGGGGCCAGCGACGTACCTGTCACCACGCCCGTGCCATCGGCCAATTCTCGTGCGAGATGGACGCCCATGCGGTTGTCGTCGATCGGCGCCGGGATGAGTTTCTGCGCATGGTCGCGGGCCATGGCACGCGCGGCGGCGAGACGCTCGTCGGTGAGTTCGGCGAGAACCCGATCCGCTTCCTGGATTGTCAGGGAAACCGGGTTCCAGATTTGCACGAGCTGGCACATCGGGTCGCGCGGCTCTTCTTCCGGGCCAAGAATCAAGTCCCATTCGCTGGCGTAGTCGCTATCGCGACCGACCATCCATCCGCGCCATTTGCCGAGGGCAATTTCGGCGTCGAGTAGCACGGCAAGGTATTCGTTGTACAGATTGCCTGCGTCATCCGGGCGTGGTGGCACGCGGACAATCTGGCCGGGCAGGGGAATAGGGCCGAATGCGGCGACGCGAGCGGCCTCGCGTTGCGCGATCAGCGCCGCGATGCGTGGTGGTATGGCGCGATCGTCGTTGCCATCATCAGGCAGACAGGGATCGAGCGGCGTCTCACTGGCGACAGCCTCTGAAAAGTCGGCGCTGGCGAAACGGCGACGGATGGTCTCGATGGGGGTTATCCGTTTCATGGCGCAGCCCCCTCCAGCTTTGCTGTTGCTTCGAGGCAGATGGCTTCGAGCAGGAATTTCATCAGGGCGTGATTCTCCGGGATGATCTGGACACCGAGTGACTGCATCCATTGCCCGATCAGGGTGTGCTCGTAGCCGACTAGACCGTCCGCATTCTTCTTCACTGTCACTCCAAGCTGTTGTGCCTTGTAGTGGTAAGCGGCGATTCCCTTACAGAGCTTTGACATCGGCACGGCATCGTCATCCGCGCAAAAGTGGCCGCGCAACATCAACAATGCCCAATCTGGAAGGATGGCCAGGAAATCCTGAATTGCAGTGCCGAGTTCGGCGTGGCCGATTTCTGCAAGAAATTCGTCAATGAGCTGGTCGTCATCGTGTTGCTCGGCATTCCATTCTTCTTCTTGCTCATCCTCGGTCAGCGACTTGCCCTTGTAGCGGTCCAGTTCATCGCGCAGATATCTGCGGAAAAAAAGACACAGCGCCCCGCCCGAGATACTTTGTATTCCGGCGGCCGACCTGCGCTGCGCCTTGAAGTACAGTTTTTCGATAACGAACTCATCGATGTAGTTGACCCTTGTGTCCGGCAATGTGGCCAGTTCAGAAGCCGGACAGCGCAGCAGCGCCTTATGCACCAGCCGGTAGAAGGACTTCCATTCGGCATCCGACAGAACGTCCAGCCGAACCCAATACGCAGTGAGCACCTCCTGGTCGCTGGGTGCTTCAGCCATTTTTGGCCAGGCCGACAGCCGGCAAGTGCGCTGACATGTGGGGTTCCTCTTGATAACGACGCTGGGTGGTGAATTTTTAAACCCGGCAGCCTGGGCCGTAGCCAGATGCCATTGCACCCAGTGTAGCTGTAGCGCGCCTGAGCGCCAACTCGACAGCGCGGGGCGTGGCTTTTAAAAATCACCCCCTCATCTCCGTTATCCGGTTGAAAGCGACGCATGACAGGGTTTGACCGCCATGCCCGCTGCCTACCGCGATTTGACTGCCTTAAAGGAGAGAGTGCCATGCAGACCCATGCCGTCCCCGTCGAAACCACTGTCCATGCCCAGCATCGCGCCCGTGAGCGAGGGATTCCGCCTTTGGTGATCGACTGGTTGCTGAAGTTTGGTGAAACTGAATGGGATCATCGCGGGGCGCAGGTGAAGTTCTTCACCCGGAAAAGCCGCCGCCGCATCGATCAGGCTGTGGGAACGCAGATTACACGGCGAATGCATGAGTTTCTGGACAGCTACGCGGTGGTGACGCTGGATGGCGCGCTGATCACCTGCGGCCATCGCTACAAGCGGATTCATCGCCAATGAGGCCCCCACTCTTGCGCGGGTGGCACGTCGTGCTGCTTGCCCTGCACTGCGGCACGGCCTTGGCAGGTTCGTTCGATGCGCGGGTAGTGGGCGTCACCGATGGCGACACCATCACTGTGCTGGATGCCGGCCACCGCCAATGGAAGATTCGTCTGGCTGGCATCGACGCCCCCGAGAAACGGCAAGCCTTCGGCCAGCAATCGAAACAGGCGCTGGCGGATCGGGTGTTCGATCGGCACGTGGTCATCGACGCTGGCAAGGCGGATCGTTATGGCCGAACGGTCGGCAAGGTGATTGCGGCAGGGGAAGACGTGAATCTGGAACTGGTACGTAAGGGCCTGGCCTGGCACTACAAGAAATACGAGCGCGAGCAAAGCGCACCGGACCGGCTGCACTATGCCCGCGCCGAACAGGACGCACGGCGCAATCAGCGAGGGCTCTGGCAGCAACCGGAACCGGTGGCGCCGTGGGATTACCGCTTACAGAAAAGGGAGAGGTGAACGATGGGCTACTACTATGGTGACTGGGATCGCAAACCGAGTCGATTTTCGGAACTGACATCGATTCTGGGGGACGCGGTCTACGATATTCGCCGCACGTTTCTGGAGTTGAATGGTCCTGCAATGCAACGGCTGCTGGCAGTCTATGGCCATCAGCATGGCGAATCGGCTGCGCAATACGCACGAAATACCTTGCCAAAATGGCAGCGCGGCGCCGTGACGCTGTCGGGTCAGACCATGGCGCGATTGGTGGAACTGGTCCCTCCCTTTCTGACGGCATCCGCACGCCTGGCCCTGCTTGAGAAGATCCTGGAAAAGAATCCCACTCGTCCGCCAACTGTCCGCATCGAGATAGACGGTAAGGAACCTGCCAAGGGGCTTCTCGAACTCGACAAGGCATTGGCGGGCATGCGCCTCACCGACCCGCTGGCCCACCTGCCGCCCAAGGTGATGAAAGCCGCGTCCTGGCTTTACGCTGACGACATCACGGCGGCGCGGGCGATGGTGGCGCAGATCGACGCCAGAAAGAATGAAATCATGCGGGCCAGCGCGCAACGCGAACTGGACTTGCTGCGGCGGGCGGTGACCGCCGGCCAGATAAAGAATGCCCACTATTCCGTAAAGATGCCGGCAGGCACGCTGGAGGTTGCGGTGGTGACAACGCCGCCATCGCTTTGGGCACGATTGTTCGGATGAAATCTTCGGGAGACAGGCAATGAGCGATACGAAAAATCTGCCACAGACGGTCAGCAGCGAAACTGCGGTGCAGTTGCATCACGGTGGCTCGCCGCGCGTGGGGGCGCTGATTGATAGCGCGATGGCAAATCTGAGCCGCGAACAGGTGCAGGTGCTGTCGGGCAAGGCGGCGGAGGAAGCCTTGAGGCTTGAGGTCAAAATCCGCGAACAGAACATCGACTATGTGAATGGAAAGAAGCTGGTCGAGGACCATATCGACACCTTCGCCATGCTCGACAAGCAAGGGCGCCTGACCCGGCAAGTGGTGGATTCGACCATCAAGACCGGCGCCGGTGAAATGCGGATCACCAGCAAGTCCGGCGCCACCTGCTTTGTCGCGACGGCCACCTATGGCGATCAGGATCATCCGAATGTGCAGTTCCTGCGCGCATGGCGGGATGGCTACCTGGCGCATCGTCCCGCCGGTGTAGCCTTCATTGACTGGTACTGGCGCACCGGGCCGAAGCTGGCAACCTATGTGCATCGCTTTCCGGTTCTCAAGAAATGCAGTCGCGGCGCGCTGAGTGTATTGGTCATCGCGATTCGGATAGTGTGGGCCGGAGGGGCGCGATGACTTCGCTCAACCATCGCGATATGCGCTGCTGGCCAAAGGCTGCACTGTGGGCGGCCGGCGGCGGGGTTCTCCTGGCATTGCTTGCCGCCATCGCCGTGCTCGTCTGGCTGAAATGGGACGACTGGTTCTGGCAGCGCAAGTTTCTCTTTACGGCCGAGCAACAACTGGTCGATCTGGCGCTGCGAAATCCGGTAAGTGGCACAACGCCACCCGGTTCATTTGTCGGCGAGACGCGGTCCGCAGACTACAACTGCCGTATCGTCTCCACTGCCCGTAACGTGGAAATCAATCCGCTTGCGTGCAGTTGGCGCTATGGGCGGTCTATCCAAGCCTATCTTGGAACAGGAACGGTTGTCGAGCTGACGGTTTCCGGCAGTGGCGCCAGAAACCCGAATCATCTTCAGGCATTCCATGATGGTGCCGGGGACAGATGGGAGATTTTCCTGGGTACGGAAGTTGGCGAATCGGCCGGCGTTCAACGGTTGGTTGCCGCGGCCGGCGCCGTCCCGCTTGAAAGGAACCAGCCTATCCTTCGTGCATCAGCCGACTGCCCGGTGACGATAGCTTCCTCCAACGAACTTTATGCGCGGATTGAAGCCATCGGGGGACTGCTGGAGACAGAGGCGACCGGAACGCGGGATGCCGACCGGGACATCGGGCGTGGCGTTCGCCGACTGCATTTGTCGAGCGATACCGTCAATCAGGTGGCCTGCGTCCTTGCCCGTGCGCTGGCACCCTACAAGATCGATGTCGTCATTCAGTCGCCGCCGATGGGCCACTACATCACTGGCTATCTTGACCATTACAACGAGCGCATGTGGCAAGCGGCCAGGGAGGTTGTTGGTTCCGGGTTCGAGGTAATGGTGTGGTCGATACTCGACCGCCGCTAATCCTGCCAAAGCAAAGGTAAGCCAATGACCTTTATTCCTTCACTCTGTACCAATCCACGACTTCCGCAAAATCTGCGCGAGATCAGTGACGATATCTGGCGGAACGTGCCCAGACCGGAACGCCGTTCTGTCGAACTCCCGCGAGCGGAGTGGCGGGACGAATTGAGGGAGGGGCACGAATGCATCGTCATTGCCAATCGAAGCAAACCCGCGCTGCTGGCCTTTGACGGGAGGCTGGCCGCCGCCTCATGGCTGTTGGGTGACAGCCCGGAGCGGGAAATGATTTTCGATCTGAGCATTTCCGCTGACAATGGTTTCGCGTCCGATGATGCGCCGGCTCCGGGAGACGCTCTCTACGTCAGCGCCGACAGTCGTAGCCGCGATCTCTGGATGGTTTGGGCCTTTGTGTGCTTAACGCATGAACTGCGCGATGGGCCGGTCCAAAGCGTAAAAACACTCGAAGAAGCGGGCCTGACGTTCACGGGAAATTTTGTGAACGAGGCAAGTTACTGGCTAAGCTGCCGGGTGCTGTGCGTGCAGCCGGAGAACGATGGCTCAACCATCCTGGCAACAATTGAATCGGTTATCTGGAACGAGTCCCTCTATACCGGCATGTCCGAAGTGCTGGCAGCGGCGAACCAGCGTGCGCGGGAAGTGCGGCGCATTCCGGCATCGGACCCGCGGGCGCGGGATGCGAATTGGCTTGAGCTGGAGCGCAAGCTGACCAACAGCGACTGGGAAGTCAGGTGGAGCGCGATATACGGAAGCCAGCAAACCCTTACACCGGAACAGATTGATCGGGCGCAAAGGGACAAGAAGCGCATGGTCCGCTTCGCCATCGCCAAGCGGTTTGATCTCGAACTGGATCCAGCGCAGATTGAAGTGGGACTTACCGACCAGTCCATCGATGTGCGGGACATTTATGCGTATCGGGGCGGTTACACACTCACGCCCGAGCAGATCGAGCGAGGACTGACCGACGAAAGCGAGCTGGTCCGATTGCGAATCGCCTCTCGCCCGGAAGTCGTGGGCAGATTCACCGGGCTGCAAATTGAACGGAAGTTGGCGGATGCTTGTGAAACACTCAATAAGGATGAAAAACATGAGCGCAGAAACCGCAGCACCTGATAACTCCACCCTTGCCCGTCGGTACATGGGCCAGGGCGGGCACCTGGAAGGAATGGAGAACTGGCCCGCCGCTGCAGATGCCTATCGGCTCGCGCGGTCGGCGAACTCGCCCGATCCGCTGGTTCGCTATTTCGCCAGCAACAATCTTGGCTACGTACTGCTGCAGATGGAGCGGTACGAAGAAGCGGCCGAGTGCTGCCGCGAAGCGATAGCGATCAACCCGGAGCAATACAACGCCCACAAGAATCTCGGCCTGGCATTCCAGGGCCATGGACTCTGGAAGGATGCCGCCTGGCGCTTCCTTGAAGCGACGCGACTCTGCCCGCGGGATGCGCGTGCCTGGCAGCTTCTTGAGCACCTGCTTGCGGCACGGCCTGAACTGCTTGATCAGGATGGCAAGCTACGCCAGAGTTACACCACACTCCATGAAGCGTTGGCGAAGAAAGGCTATCTGCAGGCCCCGGTGCCGGAGAGCCCTGTATTCAGGCCACCGATGATTTTGCCGTTGCAATAGGTGTCAACGCGTTCGGAACGATCTGATGTTCGTGCAACAGGTATACCCGCGAACTTACGTTACGAATATGGGCAGATGTCAGCGATACCCTGTCAGCAGCCCCTCAAAGCGCATGCTGACATGCATCGGTAATGGCCGTTGTCGCTGAATAGCCGAAGTTCAGACCGACGAAATCGGTGGCGCCGATTGAAGGCCGCTATGGAGAACGGCCCTGGTTGAATGGCTGCAATGGACGCAGCATTCCCACCGGCTGCTGATGGCCGGGAGCGGCGTTGGTGGGCGCCCGCTCTGGAGAATCAGAATTTCTCGGAATCGTGAAAATCTGGAGCGGTTCGGCTTGCCGCTCAAGCTACAGCCTTGCTCTTGATTGGTGTCACGGTTGCGCCAGCCTTCCAACTGTCGAGCATGTCCGCCCATTGCTGCATCATCTTGGCGCGGTCTCCCAGATATTCAGCATGATTGTAGGTGCGCCGCACGACATTGGGTTCGGCATGGGCCAATTGGCGCTCGATCCAGTCGGAAGCGAAGCCCAACTCGTTCAGCCGAGTGCTTCCGGTTGTTCGGGTAGCGTGTGGGCTGTACTTCTTCCCCCAGCCCAGAGCATTGAGCATAGTACGCAGCGACGCGCCGACCATCGGCTTGGTCCGATCATCCCGATGCGGGAACAGATGCGCATGGCGCCCGGTGAGGCCGTGTAGCGCCCTCAACATCTCGATCGCTTGCGTGGGCAGCGGCATCGCATGTTCCTTGCGCTTTTTCATCCGTTCGGCGGGGATGCGCCAGATCGCCCCGTCCAAGTCGAATTCAGCCCATCGGGCCTCGACGGCTTCGCTCGGTCGGCACAGGGTCACCCACATCAGGCGGAAGGCCGTGATGGTTTCGTGGCGCCCACCGTGACCTTCCACATCCCGCAATAGCTGGCCGATTTCGGCAGAATCCAGCGGGCGCTTGTGCTGGGTTTTGTTGGCAGGCAGCGCCTTGCGTACCGGGTAGACCGGATCGGCCTCCGCCCGCAGGGTTGATACGGCCAGTTCAAAGATGCCGGACATGGTGCGCTTGGCTTCCGCCGCGACCGTCAGGCCGTTCTTCTTTGCCGACGTGTTCATCACGTCAAGGATGTGCGCCGGGGTCACGCTCTTCACTGGCAACGTGCCGATCTTCGGGAACACGACGCGCGTGAGCATGTCCAGCCGGCGTGCCTTGGTGACTTCTTCCCAGTCCTTCAAGGCCAGCCATTCCTTTGCCACAGCCTCGAAGGTGGTCGCACTTTCCAGTTCGCGCTTGATGCGTGCAAGTTGCCGGTTGTGAGCCGGGTTGATCCCCTGCTTGACCAGAGCCCGCGCCTTGATTCGCTCGTCCCGCGCCTCGGCCAAGGTAAATCGCCGACCACCGCGGCGGGCCTGCCCCTCTTCCTGCGTTTCACCACTGGGGACGATCGCGTAGTCGCCAATAGCAAAGATGCTTTCCTTGGTGACATCGCCTTCGCGAAGCTCGAAGCGATAACGCCACGCTTTCACGCCATTGGGTTTGATTTCCAAGTACAGCCCCTTGCCGTCAGACAGCTTGTAGGGCTTGTCCTTTGGCTTGGTGGTGCGGCACTGGGTGTCGGTCAGCATGGCATGATCTCCCGGTCTGAGCCATACCCGGTTTTTTGATACCCGGTTCTGACTCCATACCCGACATCGTACCCGGTTTATACCCGGCTGGCAACGGATCAAGCCGGATCAGCAAGGAACAATAAACCCCGCACTTACTCGGTTTTACTGGGTTTTTGTCGTCCGCCTAAGGTCGGCAGAATCCAAGCGCTGGTTTAGACGTTAAATAGGAAGTTCAGCACGTCGCCGTCCCTGACGACATAATCCTTGCCTTCGGCACGCATCTTGCCGGCCTCCTTGGCGCCGTGCTCGCCCTTGCAGGCGATGAAGTCCTCGAAGGCGATGGTCTGGGCCCGGATGAAGCCCTTTTCGAAATCGGTATGGATCACGCCGGCCGCCTGTGGCGCGGTATCGCCCTTGTGGATGGTCCAGGCACGCACTTCCTTGACCCCGGCGGTGAAGTAGGTCTGCAGGCCGAGCAGGTGGTAGCCGGCGCGGATCAGGCGGTTGAGTCCCGGCTCGTCGAGCCCCATGTCGGCAAGGAACATCTGCTTCTCGTCGTCGGCGAGGTCGGCGATCTCGGCTTCCATGGCGGCGCAGATGGCTACAAGGTCGGCGCCTTCCTTTTCGGCATGCGCCCGCACGACATCCAGGTGGGGATTGTTCTCGAACCCCCCTTCTTTGACATTGGCGACGTAAAGCACCGGTTTGGCCGTGATCAGGAAGAACTGGCGCAGGTTGATCTTCTCCTCCTTGGAAAGGTCGAGCGCGCGCACCGGCTTGCCTTCGTTCAGTTGCGCCATGCATTTTTCCAGCACGCCGACCAGCAGTTTGGCCTCCTTGTCGCCACCAGCCTTGGCCTGCTTGCTGTAGCGGTTGAGGGCCTTTTCGACGGTTGCCATGTCGGCCAGCGCCAGTTCCGTATCGATCACCTCGATGTCATGCAGGGGATCGATCTTGCCGGCGACGTGCACCACGTTGTCGTCGGCAAAGCAGCGCACCACGTGCACCACGGCGTCCGTCTCGCGGATATTGGCGAGGAACTGGTTGCCCAGGCCTTCGCCCTTGCTGGCACCGGCGACCAGGCCGGCGATATCGACGAACTCGACGATGGCGGGCTGGACCTTCTGCGGCTTGACGATGGCCGAGAGGGCCGCAAGCCGCTCGTCGGGCACTTCGACGATGCCGACATTGGGCTCGATGGTACAGAAGGGGTAATTCTCCGCCGCAATGCCGGACTTGGTCAGGGCGTTGAAGAGGGTGGACTTGCCGACGTTGGGCAGTCCGACGATGCCGCATTTGAGGCTCATGGTTCGTCTTTCTTCGGGGGAACTGGTTTCGAGTTGATCTTCTGCGTTGCGGCGTTGAATTCGCCGCGCGCCAGCGTCGGCCAGACCAGCAGGGCGCGTTCCAGCGCGGCGTCGATCTCCTCGCGCTCCTCGCGGCGCGGCGGCTTCAGCACGTAATCCACCACCTCGTCGCGGTCACCGGGATGGCCAATGCCGATGCGCAGGCGCCAGTAGTCCTGCGTGCCAAGATGGGCCGTGATGTCCTTGAGGCCGTTGTGGCCACCGAGGCCGCCACCGAACTTGAGGCGCATCTGCCCCGGCGGGATGTCTAGCTCGTCATGCACCACCAGCATTGCGGCGGGTTCGATGCGATAGAAATGCGCCAGCGCCTGCACCGCCTGGCCGGAGCGATTCATGAAGGTCTGCGGCATCAGCAGCCAGATGTCCTGCCCGCCGACCCGCGCCTTGGCAACGTGGCCGTGGTAGCGCGATTCGCGCGCGAATGACGCGCCCAGCTCGTGCGCGAGACGCTCACAAAACCAAAACCCGGCGTTGTGCCGGGTTTCAGCGTAGTCGGACCCGGGGTTGCCAAGTCCGACGATCAGGCGCGGAGCCGCTTGCAATCGCTTAACGCTTGTCGACGCGTTCGGCTTTCTTTACCGGGGCAGCAGGCGCCGCCGGCGCCACGGCCGCCGGTGCGGCTTCCGCTTCCTCTTCGCCCGCGCTGCCGCCCTTCATGAGGATGTTGGCCACCACCGGGTCGCCTTCGCCGTGGTGCACGATTTCGACGCCCTTGGGCAGGGGCAGTTGGGAGACGTGGATCGCCTGACCGGCGGCGAGGTCCTTGAGGTCGACCTCGATGAAGGAAGGCAGATCGGCGGGCAGGCACTTGACGTCGACGTCGTTCATAACGTGCGAAACCATGCCGCCGCCAATCTTGACGCCGGGGGCGATGTCGGCATTGATGAAGTGCAGGGGCACCTTCTGGTGGATCGCATGCGTGGCGTCGATGCGCTGGAAGTCGACGTGCAGGATTTGCATGCGGTACGGGTGGCGCTGCACATCACGCAGCAGGCACATTTCCTTCTTGCCTTCGAGGTTGACGTTGAGCACGGAGGAATAGAAGGCCTCCTTGCGCAGGAGCTGGAACAGCTCGTTGTGGTCGATGTCGATCTGCTGCGGCGCGGCCGTGCCGCCGTAGAGGATGCCGGGGACCCGGCCGGTGCGACGCAGGCGGCGGCTCGCTCCGGTGCCCTGTCCATCGCGCTTGTTTGCATTGAATTCGAGTTGCATGATTTGCTCCATTAGGTACTGCTTGAAAAATCCCTTGCCCGCGACCAGGCCAGGGGGTGAATAAGCTAATCCATGAAAAGCGAGGAGACGGACGACTCGTTGCTGATACGCAGCATGGTCTCGGCCATCAGTTCGGCGATCGAGATCTGGCGGATGCGCTTGCAGGCGCGGGCCTCCTCGGACAGCGGAATGGTATCGGTAACGACCAGCTCGTCGAGTTCGGACTCCGCGATGCGCGGCACGGCACTGCCCGACAGCACGGCGTGGGTACAGTAGGCCAGCACCCGCTTGGCGCCGTTTTCCTTGAGCGCCTGGGCGGCCTTGCACAGGGTGCCTGCGGTGTCCACCATGTCGTCCATGATGACGCAGGTGCGGCCTTCCACCTCGCCGATGATGTTCATCACTTCCGAGACGTTGGCCTTCGGCCGGCGCTTGTCGATGATCGCCAGGTCGGATTCGAGGCGCTTGGCCAGCGCGCGCGCGCGCACCACGCCGCCGACGTCGGGCGACACCACCAGCAGGTCCTCGTGGCGCTGCTTCCAGATATCGCCGAGCAGGATCGGCGCCGCATACACGTTGTCCACCGGAATGTCGAAGAAGCCCTGGATCTGGTCGGCATGCAGGTCCACCGTCAGTACCCGCTGCACGCCGACCGTCTGCAGCATGTTGGCGACCACCTTGGCGGTGATCGCGACGCGCGCCGAGCGCGTCCGCCGGTCCTGGCGGGCGTAGCCGAAATACGGGATGGCCGCGGTGATGCGCCCCGCCGAGGCGCGCTTCAGCGCGTCCACCATGACCATCAGTTCCATCAGGTTGTCGTTGGTCGGAAAGCAGGTCGACTGCAGGACGAACACATCATGGCCGCGCACGTGCTCAAGGATCTCGCAGCTGACCTCGCCGTCGGAAAAGCGGCCAACCTCGGCGCGGCCGAGGGAAATGTTGAGGCGCTTGACCACATCGGCCGCCAACTTGCGGTTGGCATTCCCGGTAAACACCATCAGGCTGTCGTAGGCCATGTCGCGCTGCTCGTGTGGGTAAGGGCTTAAACCGTTGCTGTCCGGCCGATGTCAGTGGAAGTTCTGGCTGGGGAGGAAGGATTCGAACCTTCGCATGCCGGACTCAAAATCCGGTGCCTTAACCAACTTGGCGACTCCCCAAGATCGAGACTCCGCCATGAGGGCGCAGGTCGAAAGGACGCGCATTTTCGGGGTTTTCGGGCCTGCTGTCAAATCAGTAGCAGGGGGTGCCGATCCATTCCGGCCGCCACGAAGCCCCTCATTTCCGCGGGCAATGCGGCCAATGCCATCCGCGCCGCCGACTCGCCGGCGAACTCGACGAAACAGCAGGCGCCGGACCCGCTCATGCGCGCATCGCCGTATTGCCCCAACCATTCCAGGTGACGCGCTACCTCGGGATAGAGCGCACAGGCCACGGCTTCCAGGTCGTTGTGGCCGAAGCCGGGATGCCAGTCCGCCGGCGCAATGGCCGGAGTATCGCGGCGCAAGGTCGGCGAACGAAAGATTTCCTGCGTCGGCACCGCCACCCCGGGCACCAGCACCAGATACCAGGCCGGAGGCGGACCGACATCGGTGAAGTGCTCGCCCACTCCTTCGGCGAACGTTGCGAGTCCATGAATGAAGACAGGTACATCGGCGCCCAGCGCGAGCCCGATGCGTTGCAGGCCGGGCGAGCCGAGCCCTGTTCGCCAGAGGCGGTTCAAGGCCATCAGCGTGGTCGCGGCATCGGAACTGCCGCCACCCAGACCGCCCCCCATGGGCAGGCGCTTTTCGAGATGCAGGGTGACCCCGGCGCCGGCGCCGGTTGCAGCGCGCAGCGCCTGCGCCGCGCGTACCACGAGGTCGGTTTCCGGAGGCACACCGGGCAGGGGCGTTGCCAGCACGATGCGGCCGTCACCACGCGGTTCGCAGCGCAGGTTGTCGCCGAAATCAAGAAAGCGGAAAACAGTCTGCAGCAAATGATAGCCATCGCTGCGGCGACCGACCACATGCAGGAACAGGTTGATCTTGGCCGGTGCCGGCCAGTCGCGATCCCAATCGTTCATTCGCGCACATCCCAGTCGTCGATGATGAGCGTCAGTTCGACATCATCGCGGCGAGCTTCCATGACCCGCAAAAGTCGGCGCTCGCGGAACGGCGAGGTATCGGTGACCGCAACGCGCCAGCCGTCGATTTCGCCGCTCAAGGCGGACTGCGCGCCGCGCAGCCAGTCGGCCATGGCATCCAGCGGCACCGGCATGCCGAATGCACGCTGCGCCAGTTGCGCCAGGGAGCCGGCGCTGACCGGCGCCTGGATCGGCTGCACCAGCCGGGCTCCGTCCGCATCGCGCGTCAGCTCCGCCAGACCCTGTCCCAGCGGCGTCATGAGCAGCACGACATCCTTGCCCGGGGAGCGATCCCAGCTGAAACGCAAATGGTCGCGACGACCGCCCTGGCGCAGCGAAATGCGGCCCTCGGCCGTGAAACGCTGCAGGGGCGGGCCGAGTAAAGCCTGGTCTGCGGGCGCATGGGAGAACTCGGCACAGCCCGCCGCCAGAAAAACGACAAGGCCGGCCAGCCATGCCCACACGTGGCGATGAAAGGACGACTCAGGGAACAAATCGCTTGATCGTCGACGTCAGCACTTCATTGTTCGGGTGCGACTTGGCCGCTTCGCGCCAAACCGCCAATGCCTCGTCGCGCCGGTCCAGAGCCCACAGCACCTCGCCGAGATGCGCAGCTATTTCGCCATCCGGCATTTTGGAAAACGCCTTGTGCAGGTACTCCAGCGCCCCCCGCAGGTTACCCTGGCGGAACAGGACCCAGCCTTTGCTGTCGAGGATCGCCGCGTCGTCCGGCTTCAGTGCCACGGCCTTGTCGATCAGTTGCGCCGCCTCGTCGAGGCGGATGTTGCGATCGGCAAAGGAATAACCCAGCGCGTTGTAACCCGTTGCCGAGTCCGGATTGAGCGCAATCACGCGCAGCAGATGGCGCTCCATGACGTCCAGATTGCCGAGCTTTTCCGCCGCCAGGGCCGTTTCGTAAAGCAGGTCGACGTCGTCGGGCCGCGCCTCCAACTCCGCGATGAGAAAAGCGTAGGCATCGGCGTGCCGCCCTGCATCGCGCAGCAGTTGGGACTCGGCGATCACCAGACGCGGATCATCCGGCTCGATCCCCCGCGCCGCCGCCAGTCTCGCGCGCGCCTCGTCGAGCTTGTTCTGGCGCAGCAGGATCTGCGCCGCGCGCACCCTTGCCTGCATGAGGTGTTCACCTGCCGCAACCTGGTCATACCAGCCGATGGCTTCTTCGGGGCGTCCGGTTTGCTCGGCGATCTGCCCCAGATAGAAGCGCGCGGGATTCACGTCGCCGCGCCCGACGCCGACATAGCGCCTTAGTTGCTGTTCGGCTTCGGTGGCATCGTTGACCTGCAGCGCGAGTATCCCGACGGCGTAAAGCATCTCGGGGCTCTCCGGGTTGGCCGCGAGCAGGCGACGGAATTCGACTCGCGCGTCCTCGTAGCGCTTTTCGCCCACCAGGCTCCGGGCGTAGGCCAGACGTACATCCTGGGTGCCGGGATTGGCCTCCAGCCAGGTTTTCAGAAAATCGATCCGGGCTACTCCCTTGGGCAGCAGTTCCGCCTTGAACAGGGCCGCCGCGTCCCAGTTCGGACGCAAAGCCAGCGCCTGGTCGATCTCGCTTCCGGCGCGGGCGATGTCGCCGATGCCGAGTTCCGCCTGCGCCCGCACATAGCGGGCTTCGGCCAGTTCGAGATACGGCTGGGTCAGCTGGTTGAACAGTTGATGAAGCGCCTTCTTGTCTGAATAGCGGGCAAAGGCACGGGCCAGCTTCAGGAGGGTTTCGCCGGCGTCCGGGACTGCCCGTGCCAGGTCCGGGGCCAGGCTAGCGGCCAATTCGTCGATACGGCCGCTGGAGAGGAGTAGCGTTGATTGCATCTGCCGCGCCTGCTGCGACTCCGGCTCGAGGCTGAGCCAAAGCCGGGCCGCGTCCAGCGCGACCTCGTGCTGGCGCGAATGGTAGGCAACATCCGCCGCGCGGCGTGCGATTCGCGGATCGCGCGTGGTATTTGCCAGATCGAGCAGCGCCGCCGCGGCAAGCGGATACTGACCCCGCCGGGTCGCAATCTCTCCCAGCAGGAACTGGTAGAGAATCTGGCCGGTGAGCTCCTGCTTCGGCAGGCGGTCGTCCGCCTTCTCCGGCGGTGCGGCGGCGGGTGCGGCCGCGGGTACCGCCGCGGGCGCCTGCGCCTGCGCCCACGCGCATGCGCCCGACAGCAAAAGCAGGAGCGCAAGGAGCGGGGAACGTTTCTTCATTGGCAGGACACCTCGACGAAACCCAATACAATGCGGCGATGTTAGCAGTTTCATCAGCCGTTTCGTGCGGATCCATGCATGCCTGAACTGCCCGAAGTAGAAGTCACCTGCCGCGGAATTGCCCCCACCCTGACTGGAAACAGGGTCTTTGCGGTGATTACCCGGACGCCGGCGCTGCGCTATCCCCTGCCGCAAAACCTGAAGCGGATGCTCGTCGGACAACGCCTGGCGGCCGTCAGCCGTCGCGGTAAATACCTGTTGCTGGATTTTGGTCACGGACACCTGCTGATCCATCTCGGCATGTCCGGCAGCTTGCGCCTGATGCCGGCCGGCGTGCCTGCCGAAAAGCATGATCATTTCGATCTGGTATTTGACATCGAGCGCAGGAAAGTAGCCCTGCGGCTGCGCGACCCGCGCCGTTTCGGCGCAATTCTCTGGCTCGGCTGCGATGCGCCGCTGCATCCGTTGCTGGCGGTACTCGGCATCGAACCGCTGACGGATGAATTCAACGCCACCTGGCTCAAGCAGGAACTGGCCGGACTTTCGGCAGCCATCAAGCCGACCCTGATGGACAGCCATCGCGTCGTCGGCATCGGCAACATCTACGCCTCGGAAAGCCTGTTCCGCGCCGGCATCGATCCGCGCACCCCCGCCGGCCGGATTTCGCTGAAACGCCTGGAGCGTCTGGTGCCGGCGATCAAGGCCACGCTCGCGGCGGCCATCGACGCCGGCGGCAGCAGCCTGCGCGACTTCATCCATTCGGACGGCAGTTCGGGCTACTTTCAGCAGCAGTATTTCGTCTATGGGCGCGACGGCGAACCCTGTCGCATCTGCGGCCGCCCGATCAGGGAACTGCGCCAGGGCCAGCGCGCAACGTTCTTCTGCGCCGGCTGCCAGAGATAACCCGTTACTTGGCGGTCAGCGCAAGAAACTTCGCCATCAGCTGATCTTTCGTTTCCGGATGGTTCGGGTCATCCGGAATGCAATCCACCGGACAGACTTCCCGGCATTGCGGCGTGTCGAAGTGGCCGACGCATTCGGTGCATTTGTTCGGATCGATGATGTAGATCTCGTCACCCTGCGAAATCGCGTTGTTCGGGCACTCCGGCTCGCATACGTCGCAGTTGATGCATTCATCGGTGATGATCAGGGCCATGGAAGATTCCTCAATGGTTGAGTTTCAGTTTAAGTCGTTCGACCACCAGCGGATGCACGAACTTGGACACGTCACCGCCCAGGGTTGCTATCTCGCGGACCATGGTGGCGGAAATGAACATGTAGTTCTCGTCGGGCGTCAGGAAAACGGTTTCGACATCCGGATACAGGCTGCGGTTCATGCCGGCCATCTGGAATTCGTATTCGAAGTCGGACACGGCGCGCAGGCCGCGCAGGATGATGGAAGCATTCTGCTTGCGCATGAAATCCATCAGCAGGCTGTCGAAGCCCTGGATTTCGACATTGGGAAAATCGGCAAGAATCCGGTGCGCGATATCGACGCGCTCGGCCAGGTCGAACAGGGGCTGCTTCTTGCGGCTCTCGGCAATGGCGATGATGACCTTCTGGAACAGGCCCGAGGCGCGCCGCACCAGATCCTCGTGTCCGCGCGTGAGCGGATCGAAGGTCCCCGAATACACGGCGATGGAATTGTTCATGCCTGCTCCAGCAAGTGAAAGAATACCTGTCCGGCCCGTCCCTGCTTGGTCACCGTCCAGCGCCCCAGTTTCTCCAGCGGCGACTCCGCCTCGACGTACAGCCTTGCCCGCGGCGCGGCCAGCTGTTCCAGACGGGACTCTACCCGGCCCAGCCAACCCTGCCCATAAGGCGGATCAAGAAAAAGCAGATCGAAGCGCCGCCCGGCCGGGGAGGCGAATTTTAGCGCATCGCAGCAAAACAGTTCCAGTCGCGGACAGGCAAAGGCCTCGGCATGCTTTTCAAGCGCCGCAAATGCCGGCCGAGAATGCTCCACCAGGGCAACGTGATCGGCACCGCGCGAGGCTGCTTCAAAACCGAGGATGCCACTGCCGGCGAAGAGATCGAGGCAACTGAGTCCGTCGAGATCGTGCCCCAGCCAGTTGAACAGCGTCTCGCGCACCCGGTCCGGCGTCGGCCGCAAGCCGGGCGCATCGGCCACCTGAACCAGGCGGCTGCGCCATTCCCCTCCGGTGATGCGGATGCGGCTCAAAACCGCTCAGTCCGTCGCCACCACCACCGTGACAAGGTTTTCCGCCTTGACGTGGCGGGCGAAGGCGCCCTTGACCTGCTCGGCGGTGACCGCTTTCACCTTGCCCGGAAAGTCGTCGAGGTAGGTCAGGGGCAAGCCGTAGAAGCCGATCGCCGACAGATAGCCGAGCAGCTTGGCATTGCTGTCCATGCGCAGCGCCAGGCCGTCGACCATGTTCTTCTTCGCGGCGGCCAGCTCCTGCGGTGTCGGGCCGTTTGCGATGTAGTCGGTCAGCACCTGATCGACCACCTTGAGCGCAGCGTCCGCCTGCTCGCGTTTGGTCTGCAGGCCTATCTCGAACGGGCCCTCGAGCTTGCGCGGCGCGAAGTAGGAATACACGCTGTAGGCATAGCCGCGCTTTTCGCGGACCTCCTTCATCAGGCGCGAGACGAAGCCGCCACCGCCGAGCGTGTAGTTGCCCACCAGCAGCGGAAAATAATCGGGGTCGCTGCGGCTGATCGCGGGCAGGCCGACATGCACATGGCTTTGCGCGGCCGGATGGGGCACTTTGACCACCTCCCGCTGCGGCTTCCTCACCGACGGCGGTACGAGGGCGCCGCCGCCCGCCGGCAGTCCCTCGGTCAGGCGCTGGGCGATCGCCTCGGCCTCGGCGCGCGAAACATCGCCGATGATGGAAACCACGGCACCCTTCGCACCATAGTGCCCGCGGTGGAAGGCGACGAGATCCTCGCGCGTGATGGCGCCCACGCTCTCCACCGTCGGGCTGACACCGTATGGATGGCCGGGGTAGATGGCCGCGGCGAAACGCTTGCCGGCAATCGCGTCGGGCCGCGTTTCGGACTCACGAATGCCGGCAATCGTGCGGCTCTTTTCGCGCTCCAGCACCGCTTGCGGAAAAGTCGGCGCTGACAATACGGTGCGCATCAGGTCCAGCGCGCCTTCGCGTTCGCCTTTGCTCGACAGCGTGCGCAGGCTGACGCTGGCGCGGTCGCTGTCGGCCCCGCCGCCCAGGCGGGCGCCAAGGTCGACCAGGCGTCCGGATATTTTCTCCTCGTCCATGTCCCCCGCGCCCGCTTCGAGCAGGCTGCGGGTCAGGCCGGCCAGGCCCGGCTTCGCGGCCGGGACAAAGGCACCGCCGGCCGCGAAGTCGATCTGCACGTCCAGGATGGGTATTACCCGCGTCTCGACGAAATATACCTTGGCTCCGGTGGGCGCCATCCAGTGCTCGATCTTGACGCCGGCCAGGGCCAGCGTTGAACCCAGGCTTGAGATCAGAATGAAAAACAGGGTACGCATCAGTGCCTCACTGCCCCGGAGGGCTTCCTCGGTTTACTGTTTTCGATGGGCTGCGGATCGAGCACCGCGATAGTGAGCGTATCGTCTGAAAAATACTTCTTCGCCACCGCCTGGACTTCTTCCGCCGTCACGCCCTTGAGTTTTTCCAGCAGGAGGTCGATGTCGCGCCAGGACAGGCCGGTCGCCTCGATGCCACCGATTTCCATGGCCTGCGCCATCAGCGAATCGCGCTTGTAGATCTGCGCCGCGATGGACTGGGTCTTGACCCGCGCCAGTTCCTCGGCGGAGACGCCCTCGTCCTGGACCCGTTTTATTTCAGCGCGCAGCGCCGCCTCAAGTTCGGCGACGGTCTTCCCCTCCGCCGGTTGGCCATCGAGCGTGAACGTGGCCTCGCCGCGCAGGCTTCCGTCATAACCGGCGCCGGCCGACTGCGCGATGCGCGAACCGCGCACCAGGTTCGTCGAGAAGCGTGAGGCATCGTGCCCGTCGAGCACGGCGGCGAGCACTTCGAGCGCGTAGGGGTCGCGATCCTTGTTCACGTCGCGCAATTTCGGAGTCTTCCAGGCCATCGCGAGGTAGGGCAGCCTGGCCGGCGCCTTGACGCCGACGCGGCGAATGCCGGCCTGTTCCGGCTCGTTCTGCGGCTTGCGTTCGGGCAGCACCCGGGGCTTGTGGGGACCGTAGTACTTCTGCGCCAGGCGGAACACCTCGCGGTGGTCGACATCACCCACCACCACGACATAGGCATTGTTCGGCGCATACCACTGCCGGTACCAGTCGCGGGCATCCTGCCAGGTCATGTGTTCCAGATCATCCATCCAGCCGATGATCGGCCGCCGATAGGGGTGAGCCTGAAACAGGGTCGCGTTCAGGGTTTCATGCACCCGCGAGATCGGATTGTCGTCGGTGCGCAAACGGCGCTCCTCCATGACCACCTTGATCTCGGAGGCGAATTCCTGCGGCTCCAGTTTCAGGTTGGCCATACGGTCGGCTTCGAGCTGCATCATCTCCGGCAGCGCGCCCTTCGGCACGATCTGGAAGTAGGCGGTGTAGTCGCGGCTGGTGAAGGCGTTGTCGCGGCCGCCGGCCTCGGCCACGCGCTTGTTGAATTCGCCCGACTTGAGGTTTTTCGTACCCTTGAACATCAGGTGTTCCAGCACGTGGGCGACACCCGAGGTGCCATCCTTCTCGTCCATGCTGCCGGCGCGGTACCAGACCATATGCACGGCGGTCGGGGCGCGGCGATCTTCCTTGACGATCACGCGCAGGCCGTTGGCGAGCTTCGTCTCATACGGGTTGGCAAAAGTCGGCGCCGGCGACACGGCGAAAACCAGCAGTGCAACAGGGGCAAGCAGTGATCTCATGGTGGTTCTTGGGTCCTGCATGGTTAGGGGAAAGTGCGTCTGCTAGAATTCTTCGGTCGCGCATCTTAGCGCGGCTTAGAGCCTCCCTGCAGGCGCCTACCTCCGACCGCATTCCGCATGTTTGGTTTCCTGAAATCAAAGGACGACCCCGCCGCCCCGGCTGCCGCGACCCCTGCGGTACCGCGCGCCTCCTGGGGAGAACGCCTCAAGGCCGGCCTGTCGCGCACCCGCGATACGCTCAACACGCCGCTGACGGAGCTTTTCAGCCGGGCGAAGATCGACGACGAACTGCTCGAAGACCTGGAAACCACGTTGCTGATGGCGGATTGCGGCGTCGAGGCGACGCACTGGCTGCTGGCGGAGTTGAAGGCTGCGGTAAAGCGCAAAAGGCTGGAAACCCCGGCGCAGCTGCGCTCGGCCCTGGCAAATAACCTGCGCACGCTGCTTGCGCCGCTTGAACAACCCCTGGATGCCCATGGACAACATCCCTTCGTGATCATGATCGCGGGCGTCAATGGCGCCGGCAAGACCACGTCGATCGGCAAACTGGCCAAGCATTTCCAGGGCCAGGGCAAGAGCGTCCTGCTGGCCGCCGGCGACACCTTCCGCGCCGCGGCGCGCGAACAGCTGACCACCTGGGGCGAGAGGAACGGCGTCACGGTGATTGCGCAGGAATCCGGCGATCCGGCCGCGGTGGTATTCGACGCGATCAATGCCGCCCGCGCGCGCAAGATCGATGTCGTGCTGGCCGATACCGCCGGCCGCCTGCCGACCCAGCTGCACCTGATGGAAGAAATCGCCAAGGTGCGCCGCGTGATCCAGAAGGTCGACGCCTCGGCGCCGCATGAGGTGCTGCTGGTGCTCGACGCCAACATCGGCCAGAACGCGGTGCAGCAGGTGAAAGCCTTCGACAAGGCGATCGGCGTCACCGGCCTCGTTGTGACCAAGCTCGACGGCACGGCCAAGGGTGGCGTGCTGGCCGCCATCGCCCGGCAGTGCCCGAAACCGGTACGCTTCATCGGCATCGGCGAAGGCATCGACGACCTGCAGCCTTTCCGTGCCGGCGAATTTGTCGAGGCGCTGCTGGGAAGCCCCGGGTGATCCGGTTCGACCGCGTTTCCAAGCGCTATCCGCCGGGCGTGGATGCACTCTCGGATGTCAGTTTCGAAGTCGCCGAGCGCGAGATGGTGCTGGTCAGCGGCCATTCGGGGGCAGGGAAATCCACCCTGCTGAAGCTCATTGCCGGAATTGAAACGTCAACCGGTGGCGCGGTCCTGGTCGGCGGCCAGAATGTCAGCGGACTCTCCCGCCCGGCACTGCCCTATTTGCGGCGGCGCATCGGCATGGTGTTTCAGGACCAGAAGCTGCTCTTCGATCGCAATGCGTTCGAGAACGTCATGCTGCCCTTGTCCATCACCGGTTTCCCGCGCCGGGAAGCCGCACAACGGGTACGCGCCGCGCTGGACAAGGTGGGCCTGTCCAGCCGCGAGAAGGCGCGACCCGTCATGCTCTCCGGCGGAGAACAGCAGCGTCTGGCGATCGCCCGCGCCGTGGTGGGTCGGCCGAACCTGCTGCTGGCCGATGAACCCACGGCGCACCTCGATGCGGATACTGCCGCCGACGTGGCGCGCATCTTCATGGAGTTCAACGACGTCGGCGTCACGGTATTGATCGCGACCTACGCCGGCGACCTGTTTCCCGGCGCGCGATGCCTGCAGCTCGAACATGGCAGGCTGCTTTCATGAGGGGATGGCTTGCCCAACATGGCGAGGCGGCCCGGCTTGCATTGCGCAGGCTGGCCACCGCGCCCCTGAACAGCGCGCTCTACCTGCTGGCCATCGGTGTCGCCCTCGCCTTGCCGGCAGGCGGACAGATGTTGCTGGCCAGCGCGCAGAGGCTGGCAGGCATCACATCGGCTGCGCCCCAGATCACGGTTTTCATGGCAGCAAACGCCGATCGTGCGATGGCGGCGGAAATCGAATCGCGCCTGAAGAAGCGCGGCGACATCAAACGGATCGGGTTTCTGCCGCGCGAAGAAACCCTGGCGCGGATGAAGGCCAACCCCGGATTGCGTGAAGTGATCGAAGCCCTGGCCGCAAACCCGTTCCCTGACGCCTTCGTGCTGACCGCAGCCGACGAGGGGCTGCAGGCGCAGGAACAGATCGTCGCGGAATTGCGCCAATGGCCACGGATCGAACATGTGCAGCTCGATTCGGACTGGGTCCGCCGGCTCGATGCACTGCTCGAACTGGGACGCACCGCGTTGCTGGTGCTCGGCGTGTTGCTGGGCATCGGGCTGATTGCCATCAGTTTCAGCATCATCCGCATGCAGGTGCTTAGCCATCGCGCCGAGATCGAACTCAGCGGACTGCTCGGCGCCACCGACAGTTTCATCCGGCGACCTTTTCTCTACTACGGCTTTCTTGTGGGCCTGGGTGGCGGCATCGTCGCCTGGCTGCTGGTCGGCGCCGCCACCCTCTGGTTGCGTGCCCCCCTTGGCGAGCTGGTGCGCATGTATGACCTTACGCTCGCGCTGCAGGCCCCCGGCCCGCGCGATTCAGCCCTGCTGCTGGCCGTAGCTGCCGGCCTCGGCTGGCTGGGCGCGATTGTATCGCTGCGCCAGCAACTTCGGCAAAAGAGCGGGTTATGAACTACACGCTCGAACGGACTGCAGGCGAAGACGACAACCGGGCATTTCGGCCATCCTGAAACGCGAACGTCTCAAAAATGCGCCATGTCAAACACCGCACCGCTGACAATACTGGAATGCAAGCGATTATTCGGGCGATAATGTATCAATGAGTGACGAACAGCCCACAGAGCAGCCGGTAACCGATCCGGCATCGGAAGAGCAGCCGCCAGCGCCGGTTCGCAATGAACCGCAGGCACCGGATCAGAGACGCCGGCTGCGCGAGCTGTTGGCAATTCCCGACCACCAGCGCACCGATGCCATCTGGGACGAGATTATCGAACTTGAGATTTGCCTGGCTCCGGGTAACCGTGTCCAGGGGTCCCCCGGGGCGCAGCAGGAACCGGGGCGCCGCCAGGGCGCCGGCCAGGGACAGGGGCGCCGCCCGGAACAGGCGAGGCGCCAGGACCCGATGCCCGGGGCCAAACCCCCGAAACGCTTTTTCAAGAAATCCAAGCGTTCTCCCGGCTCCCCGCCGAAAACCGGCGGCTGACCCCGTCACCCAGGACTTCGACCGAGCGGGCCCCGTCCTGACTCTCCGGCGCGGCCAATAATTCCCGACAAAAATAATCGGGAACTTTCCCGGACCTTTAGCACTCTCAGTCAATGAGTGCTAATATTATATTCAAGGAGGTCGTACCATGAGCCATACCATGTCTCTTGACCAGTTGCCCATGCTCGCCGCCAGCGGCAGCATCGAGGCCTACATTTCGGCCGCAAATCGCGTACCGATGCTGAGCGAGCTTGAAGAGCAGACGCTTGCCCGTCGTTTTCGCGACGAGGAGGATCTGGACGCCGCCCGCCAGCTGGTTACATCCCACCTGCGTCTGGTGATCGCGATCGCGCGCGGCTATCTGGGTTATGGCTTGCCGCATGCGGATTTGATCCAGGAAGGCAACATCGGGCTGATGAAGGCCGTGAAACGCTTCGACCCCGATCGCGGCGTGCGTCTGGTGTCGTTCGCCATGCACTGGATCAAGGCCGAGATCCACGAATACATCCTGAAGAACTGGCGCCTGGTCAAGATCGCTACCACCAAGGCGCAGCGCAAGCTGTTCTTCAATCTGCGCAGCATCAAGGCGGCCCTTGCCCAGGACGCGGATTCGCGCCAGGGCTTCAATACGCTGGGCGCCGAGGAAGTGACCGCAGTGGCAAAGCGGCTTGACGTCAAGCCGGAAGAAGTCATCGAAATGGAAACCCGCCTCACCGGCGCCGACGTTTCGCTGGAACCGCTGACGGACGATGACGAGGACAGCTATGCGCCGATTGCCTACCTGGCCGCGGACCGCAGCAGCGAACCCTTGGCCCTGCTCGAACGCAAGGAGTACGACCGCCTGCAGGACGAGGGCCTGAGTGCGGCGCTGGCCAGCCTCGACGAGCGCAGCCGTACCATCGTGCAGCGGCGCTGGCTGGTGGCCGACGGCGAAGAGGCGGCGACACTGCATGAACTGGCGGCCGAGTATGGCGTATCTGCAGAGCGCATCCGCCAGATTGAAGTCAAGGCCATGCAGAAGATGAAGGACAAACTCGCGGCATAGACGTCCCCCCGGCGCCCCCCGTCAAAACGAAAAGGGTAGCCCGCGACAAGCGGCTACCCTTTGTCTTTGTGCTGCGTGCTACCCGCTTTACCAGACCGGTAGGTAGTGATCAACCAAAAGCACAGCAAACAACAGTGCGAGATACAGGATCGACCAGCGGAAAGTGATGCGCGCCACGGCATCGGAATAGTCTTTCCAGATCAGCCATGCGTAGCCGAGGAAAATCGTGTCGAGCAGCACCGCTGCGGTCAGATAGAACCAGCCTGACATCCCGATTGCGTAAGGCACGAGGGTAATCAGCGTCAGGCCGACGGTGTAGAAGAACACGTGGCGCCTGGTATATTCAGCGCCATGGGTCACCGGTAGCATCGGCAGGCCGGCTGCGGCGTATTCCTTGGTCCGGTAAAGCGCCAGCGACCAGAAATGCGGCGGCGTCCACACGAAAATGATCAGGAACAGCAGCCAGGCTTCGCCCGGCGCCTCGCCGGTCACGGCCGCCCAGCCGAGCACCGGCGGCATGGCGCCGGAGGCGCCGCCGATGACGATGTTCTGCGAGGTGTTGGGCTTGAGGAAGATCGTGTAGATCACCGCATAGCCGACGAAGGTAGCGAAGGTCAGCCACATGGTAAAGGGATTCACCCAAGTGTAAAGCAGGAACAGACCGGTCCCGCCGATCAGGCCGGAAAACAGCAGGGTCTGCAGCGAATTCACCTCGCCCAGAGGCAGGGGCCGGCCACGGGTGCGGGCCATTAGGGCATCGATCTTCTGCTCGATCAGGCAGTTCGCCGCCGCCGCCGCGCCGGCGACCAGCGCGATGCCCAGCGTGCCGGCAATCAATATGCGCCAAGGCACCATGCCGGGCACCGCGAGGAACATGCCGATCACCGCGCAAAACACGATCAACGATACCACGCGCGGCTTGGTCAGCTGGAAATAGTGGCGCAGGCGGTCCGAGCCAGTTTGCAGTTTAAGTGTAGTGGATTTCATGCTTGAGGAATGAACGGTTGAAGCCGGAATCAGGTCAGGAGTTTAGCACGCGTCCCGAGTTCGAATTTCGCGGGTAACCCCACTTGAAGCGCCCAATGTTCACGGGTAGAAGATTGCGTTTCGTTGGCCATTTGCGCAGTCAGAACTTGATCAGCTTGCCGAGTTCGCGAATGAAGGCTTTCGGCTCGGGATCGTCGGCGTAACGGAAAACCAGCAGGCCGCGCCGGTCGACCAGATTGATGTAACGGCGCTCGCTCCCTCCCAGGAACTGAAGCACCTTGCCATCCGTCGCCTTGATCACGACCAGGTCCGGGTGCGCCGCCATAAGGTCCGCAGCCGGTACCACTGCATCGGTGATCAGCCAAAGGCGATCGATGCGCGCCATGTTGCGCCCCTGCGCCGTGCGCGCCTGGCGCGTCAGGTAAAGCGCATGCTGGCAGCGCTCGTCGCAAGCGCCCGGCGCCGCCAGGATGACCAGCCACTTGCCGCTGACTTCGGTGTGCTCCAGCATCGCCCCGTCGGCACGCCGCAGGAGTTCAAACGGCAGGCGTACCGGGTCAAGCGGTTGGCCGACCGTGGCCTTGACCTCGGGCGGCGAGACATAGCGGAAATACAAGGCGGCAAGAAGCGGCAGTACGCCAATCACAACGATGGCCAGCACTACCAATCGGCCCTTGAGGTGACCGCGCGGCGCTGCCGCTGGTATCACGAGGGGCGGGTTCGCAGTTTCGATCCCAATGCGCCTGTCTTCTGTCATTTCTTTCGCCATGCAAAGAGCCCATAGGCGGAGGCCATCAGGGCAAAAATCAGCCACATCGCCATGTAGCCATGATGCTTGGCCGCCGGATTCTGCGCGGAGCCCCAGTCCCGGATCAAACCGTCGCCCTCGGCATCCGTTTGCAACAAAATCACCGGCAATGCGTCAAGGCTGCTATGCCTTCGGTAGTCCGCTTCACGCACATGCTGCCAGATGGCCCCCTGCGGCAGGGTTCCCTTCAACTCGAAGATCCGCGTCTCGAAGCTGCGGATCACCCCGGAGACCTCGACCTCGCCAGTCGCCGTCGGAACCGTCGGAACTTCGGAACGCAATCGCGGGGCGGCAATCCAGCCGCGATTCACCAACACGACAACTTCACTGCCGGACAATTGCAGAGGAGTGAGCACATGATAACCGGGGCGACTGCGATGGATCTTGTTGTCCACAAACAGGGTCTTCTCCGCGCGCCAGCGCCCGCGTGCAGTTGCCGCCCGGTCGAGCAGCTTCTCGCGTTCGCGCTGCTGCGGCGAAAGGTTCACCGGTGTCGAGAGAAATGCCGCCTGCTCACGCTCGAAACGCTCGCCCCGGGTTGCGGCCCGCCAGTATTGCAGGACGGCCATTGCGAGGCAGGTCAGAACCAGCAGGAGGATAAGAACCGGGCGCAGATAGGTGCGATGGCTGGAAAAAATCGGCATTGGCGGAAGGGTAGGCCCGGGTGGGGATCGACTGCGAACCGCGGGTCAGCTAGACTTCGCGCATTCCTCGAAAGGAAACGCCATGCGCGTCTTCGTCGTACTGATGTTGATCGCCATCATTGCTAGCCTAGGCAGTGCCTTGGTATTCGTCTATCGCGACCGGGAGCAGGACAAGAGCAGGGTAGTCAAGGCGCTGACCGTGCGCGTGGCCCTTTCCCTCGTCCTCTTCCTGCTGTTGATGGCTGCCTACCTGTTTGGCTGGATAGGCGACCGTCTCTGATTCAGGGCTTCGCGGCGCACTTGGCATGCGCCAGCGCCGTAGCCTACAGCCAATAGATAACTACGAAAAGGCCGAGCCAGACCACGTCCACGAAGTGCCAGTACCAAGCCACCGCCTCGAAGGCGAAATGGCGCTCGGCGGTAAAGTGGCCCTTCATCGCACGTAGCAGAATCACGATCAGCATCGTCGCCCCGAGCGTCACGTGAAAACCGTGAAAACCGGTCAGCATGTAGAAAGTCGAGCCGTAGACTCCGGTGGTCATCTTGAGATTCATTTTGCCGTAGGCCAAGGCGTATTCGTAGGCCTGCAGACCGACGAAAAGGAGGCCGAGAGCAACGGTCAGGGCCAGACCGACGATCAATTGCTGCCGCTTGTTGGCGATCAATCCCCAGTGCGCCCAGGTCACCGTGACCCCCGAACTCAGCAGCAACAGGGTGTTGAAGGCCGGAATCCCCCAGGCGTGCATCGGCGTAAAGGAATCCTTGGCCGCCGGTCCCGCAGTTGGCCACACGTCCTTGAATCCATTCCAAAGCGCCGCCTGGTCGGGACTGGCGATTTCCGGCACCGACAGCACACGAATGTAAAACAGGGCGCCGAAAAATGCTGCGAAGAACATGACCTCAGAAAAAATGAACCAAGCCATCGCCCAGCGGAACGAGCGATCGACCTGCAAGTTGTAACTGCCGCCCTCGGATTCGTCGATGACGCGGCCAAACCAGCCGAACAGCATGTACACCATTACGGCAAAGCCGGCCGCCAGCAGCAAACCCCCGCCGGTAATGGAATTGAACGTCAGCACCGCGCCGCCCGCCAGCAGAAGCAGGGCCACAGAGCCGACCAGCGGGAAATACGACGGATCGGGAACGAAATAGCGGTTTGTGGATGCGGGATGACTCATCTTGACCTCCTCGAAATCATTTTGTCGTTATTTCCCAATCGCCCTGTCCATGCGTCGGCTTGCTACTGGCTGATATTGATCGCCACCGTTACCAGCGTGAGCACGAAGACCAGCATGAAAACCAGCGCCGCGATCAGAATCTGCAGCGGCGAAAGGGGCGGCCCATCCTTTTCCGACGACTTGTACCCGCGCACGCCGAACAGGCCCCAGGCCACCGTGCGCAGGGTGCTCAGCAGTCTGCCCTTGGGCGGGGAGGTCGGCCGGGGCATTGCTCACAACCGGCTTTCCGAAAGGCTTGCGGAAGAGGTTACGCTGCCAGCCGGCACTTCGAAAAAGGTGTAGGACAGCGTGACCGTGTTCACCTCGTCGGGCAGGGTCTTATCCAGCACGAAGACCACGGGCATCTCGCGCACCTCGTTAGGAGCAAAGGTCTGCTGCTTGAAGCAGAAACAGTCCAGCTTTTTTACGTAGCCGCCTGCATGCTGCGGCCCGTAGCTGGGAACCGCTTGGCCGATCACAGTGGTGTTGCGCGTATTTTCAACCCGATACGTCACGTGCACGATGTCGCCTGTCTTGACCGCAAGGCTGGTGGTCTCGGGCCGGAAACGCAAGCCATTGTCATGACTGTTGGCATCGAACTCCAGAGTCACCGGCCGTGCCGGCAACGCCGACGCGGCGGCCCGCTGCGCGCGATCGATGTCGTAGAGGCCGGTCCATTCGCAAAAAGCCTTGTACAGGCTTGGCTGGGCGGCAACGAACAACAGGCTGCCGGCCATCACCGCCAGCAGCCGGACAACGATGCACCGGTTGCAGTAGCTCCGGGCCGACGGGCTGGCGGCAGCCGCTCCGGCCGGTACGAGGTCAGGTTTCACGCCCCGCCCATCCACTGGCGCAGGACGTAACTCAGGAAAACCGCGGCGGCAAAAACCGCCAGACCGATACCGATGCGGCGGTTCGACTGCTGGCGCGTGATGCTTGCGCTCATCCGTGCGCCCTGTCCGGATCAAACGGAGGAGGATCTTCGAAGGTATGGTGCGGCGCCGGCGAAGGCACGGTCCACTCCAGTCCGTGCGCGCCATCCCAGGGCTTGGCATCCGCCTTGGCGCCGCCCTTCATCGCCTTGAAAACAATCAGCAGAACCAGCAACTGGCTGAAACCGAAGCCAAAGGAGCCCAAGCTTGAAATCATGTTGAAATCGGCAAACTGCTGGGCATAGTCGGGAATCCGTCGCGGCATACCGGCGAGGCCAAGGAAGTGCTGCGGGAAGAAGGCGATGTTGAAGAAGACTATTGACAGCCAGAAGTGCAGCTTACCCAGACCCTCGTGGTACATGTAGCCGGTCCATTTCGGAAGCCAGTAGTAAAGGCCAGCGTAGGCCGAGAACAGAGCCCCGGCGACCATCACGTAGTGGAAGTGCGCCACCACGTAATAGGTATCCTGCAACTGGATATCGACCGCAGTCATCGCCAGCACCAGGCCGGTGAGCCCGCCGATGGTAAATAGCACGAGGAAACCCAGGGCGAACAGCATCGGCGTCTCGAAACTCAGGGAGCCGCGCCACATGGTCGTGACCCAGTTGAAGACCTTGACCCCGGTCGGGATCGCGATCAGCATGGTCGCATACATGAAGTAAAGCTGGCCGGTCAGCGGGATGCCCGTCACGTACATGTGGTGGGCCCAGACGAAGAAGGAAATCAGCCCGATCGCGGCGATGGCATACACCATCGAGTCATAGCCAAAAAGGCGCTTGCGCGAAAACGCCGGGATCACATGGGAAACCACGCCGAAGGCCGGCAAGGCAATGATATACACCTCGGGGTGGCCGAAAAACCAGAAGATGTGCTGGAACAGCACCGGGTCGCCGCCGCCAGCGGCATTGAAGAAGCTGGTGCCGAAATGGCGGTCGGTGAGCAGCATGGTCACCGCACCGGCCAAAATTGGCATCGAGGCGATCAGCAGGAAGGCGGTCACCAGCCAGGTCCAGCAGAACAGCGGCATCTTCATCAGTGTCATGCCGGGCGTGCGCATGTTGAGGATGGTGGTGATGATGTTGATCGATCCCATGATCGAAGACATGCCGAGGATATGCACGGCAAATATCGCCATGTCCATGCCGATGCCCATCTGAACCGACAGCGGCGGATACAGGGTCCAGCCGGTGCCGGCGGCGCCGCCGGGCGCGAAAAGTGAAGCGGTAAGCAGAATGGCAGCGGGTGGCAGCAGCCAGAAACTCCAGTTGTTCATCCGCGCGAAGGCCATATCGGGGGCCCCGATCATCAGCGGGATCATCCAGTTGGCGAAACCGACGAAGGCCGGCATGATCGCGCCGAACACCATGATCAGCGCATGCAGCGTCAGCATCTGGTTGTAGTACTCCGGGGATACGAATTGCAGTCCGGGCGAGAGCAGTTCGGCGCGGATGATCAGCGACATCGCGCCGCCAACGAGAAACATCGCGAAGCTGAACCACAGATACATGGTTCCGATGTCCTTGTGGTTGGTGGTCGTGATCCAACGCATGATCCCGGTCGGACCGTGGCCGTGGCTTCCGTGGCCGAGGTCACCGGCGTGAGCGGCGTGTTCTGTGGCTTGCATCATCAGATTCTCCTGAGGGCCGTTGGCGCGATCACTTGCCGCGCAGTGCCTTGACTTCGGCAGGCTGGACCAGTTCGCCGAGCTTGTTGGACCAGGCGTTGCGTTCGTAGGCCACGACGGCCGCTATCTCGGTGTCATTCAACTGCGCTGCGTAGGCCGCCATTGCGGTGCCCGGTTTGCCATTGAGGACGATATCGATGTGGACGGCCTTCGGCCCCTTGGCGATCTTCGAACCATCGAGTGCAGGGAAGGCCGGCGGCAGACCCGCTCCGTCCGGCTGGTGACAGGCGGCGCAGTTGGTCGCGTACAGCTTTTCGCCGCGGGCCATCAGTTCGTCCATCTTCCATACCTTGGCGGGATCGTCGGCGCTGGCGGCCATGGCCTTCTTTTGCTCGGCAACCCAGGCGGCGTACTTTTCGGCGGAGACCACTTCGACCACCACCGGCATGAAGCCGTGGTCCTTGCCGCACAGTTCGGAACACTGGCCGCGGTAGATGCCTTCCTTCTCGGCACGGAACCAGGTGTCACGCAGGAAGCCGGGAACCGCATCCACCTTGACGGCGAAGGCCGGTACCGACCAATTGTGGATCACGTCCGAAGCCGTGGTCAGGACGCGCACCTTTTTGCCGACCGGTACCACCATCGGTCGGTCGACCTCGAGCAGGTAGTTCTCGCCCTTGGGCGCCTTGTTCTCGATCTGGTCGCGCGGGGTGGACAGGACGCTCATGAACTTGACTCCGGCGGCGTCTCCGGTGACGTACTCGTAACCCCATTTCCATTGGTAGCCGGTGGCCTTGATCGTCAGATCGGGCTGGGACGTGTCGCGCATCTCGACCAGTGCCTTCGTCGCAGGGAAGGCGATGGCGATCAAGATCAGCGTCGGCACGATGGTCCAGGCGATTTCAACTGTCGTGTTGTCGTGAAAATCGGCGGCCTTGTAGCCTTTTGACTTGCGATGAAAGATGATGGACCAGGCAACGACCGAGAAAACACCGACGAAAATGATGAATATGACCCAGGTCAGAAGAGTGTGCAGGTCATAGACGCGGCGCGCCAAGGCGGTAACGGGCAACTGCAGGTTGAGTTCCCAGGCGGCATTCGCGACGTTGCTGAACATGCCGAGCAACCCCGTCAGCAGCAGCCCCGCGCAACGGAACCGCGAAAGTCCGACGTCGCCATCGTTGTTTGATTGTCGTGCCATCTCTTCCCCCTGGCGCCAGTTGCACGCCGCCCGGCACGGCGTTGGCGCGGCTTCCTGACGTATCCCTGTTTCTGCCCAAAAGGGTCCACACGGACCCCGTTCCAGATTCTCAACAGGCGCGAAGGTTAACACAGTCCCTTTGATCTGGATCAATTTAGATGTGAAATTATTCGTATAAGCGATGTGCATTGCACAATCAGCTTGCATGCCCCCCCTGCCCGCTTTCACGCGGGAATATGGCTGGGGCGGGAGGGGCGCAACGGAGGCGGATCGGGGATTCCCCCGAAACGGGACGCATCAGGCTGCCAGCGCGGCCAGCAGCTTTTCATGGACTCCGCCGAAGCCCCCGTTGCTCATCACCAGGACATGGTCCCCGAAATGCGCCGCTGCGACCACGGCGGCGACCAGCTCGTCCAGGCCGGCGAAAACCAGCGCCCGTTCGCCCAACGGTGCCAAAACCTGCGCGGCATCCCATCCCAGTTTGTCGGCGTAACAAAAAACCGTGTCGGCCGCGACCAGGCTGCCGGGCAATTGTTGGTTCATCACTCCAAGTTTCATGGTGTTGGAACGCGGCTCCAGTACAGCCAGAATGCGGGCAGACCCAATTTTCTGGCGCAAGCCTTCCAGCGTGAGGCGAATCGCCGTCGGGTGGTGGGCAAAGTCGTCGAGGACGGTCACTCCGCGCACGGTGCCGCGCGCTTCCAGCCGACGCTTGATGCCTTTAAAGCTTTCCAGCGCCTTTATGCCGACCGCGACCGGGACGCCGGCATGCCTTGCGGCGGCCAGTGCCGCCACGGCGTTGGCGCGATTATGGGCACCCGCCAGGTCGAAACGGTTCACCCGGCCTTCGGACTTTCCGGCCAGGCTGACGTCAAAGCCGCCCGACACATCGGACTCGCCGGCCTGCCAGCCCTCCGTGCCGTTGAACCATTCAACGGGAGTCCAGCAGCCGCATGCCAGAACGGTACGCAGCGACGTCTCCCGGGCGTTCGCGACAATCAATCCATTGCCCGGCAAGATTCTCACCAAATGATGAAATTGCCGCTCGATAGAAGCAAGATCGTCGAAGATATCCGCATGATCAAACTCCAGGTTGTTCAGAATCACCGTCCGTGGCTGGTAGTGCACAAACTTGGAACGCTTGTCGCAGAAAGCCGTGTCGTACTCGTCGGCCTCGATGACGAAGAAGGGGGAATCGGTCAGGCGCGCGGAAACGCCAAAGCCTTGCGGCACTCCACCCACCAGAAAGGAAGGATTCAAGCCGGCCTCGTCCAGAATCCATGCCAGGAGCGACGTAGTGGTCGTCTTGCCGTGTGTTCCGGCAACACCAAGCACCCAGCGGCCGCGCAGAATATTCTCGGCCAGCCATTGCGGACCGGAAACATAGGGCAGATTTCGTTCGAGAATGGATTCCAGCAAGGGGTTACCGCGTGAAATCGCGTTGCCGACAACGAATAGGTCGGGGTTCAGCGCAATCTGATCGGAGCCATAACCCTTGATCAGGTCGATGCCCTGTGCGCCGAGCTGGGTGCTCATCGGCGGATAAACATTGGCGTCGCAGCCGGTGACGCGATGTCCCGCGGCACGTGCGAGCACAGCAATGCCACCCATGAAGGTGCCGCAGATGCCGAGGATGTGGATATGCATGTCGCGCTCTTTGGCTTGAATGATGGAATAATGGGACGGATTCTATCCCGCCAGGGAATACCGCCCGCCAGCCGGATTTTCCCACCTCGCCATGCCACGCCGCAAACTTCCCTCTGCCGCCAACAATCACCTGCGCCGCGCCATTGCAGGCGCCGCGGCTCGCCTGATGGCGGAAGAAGGCATCGGCGACTACGGGGCGGCGAAACGCAAGGCAGCTCGAAGCCTGGGCGCTTCCGACGGGGAGGCGCTGCCCACCAACGAAGAAATCGAGACCGAACTGCGCGCCTGGCAGTCGCTTTACCAGGAAGACGAACAGCGTGAACGCGTGCGTGACTTGCGCACGACAGCGCTCGAAATCATGCAATTGCTGGCCGAGTTCCACCCCTATCTCACCGGCGGGGCGCTGGACGGAACCGCCGGTCGCTACTCCGCCGTGGAGCTCGACCTTTACGCCGACAGCAGCAAAGATGTAGAGATTGCCCTTCTATCTCACGGCATCTCCTACGAAACCATGGACAATCGCCGTGCTGGCGTCGATGCCCAATTGCGGCTGGAATGGAATGACTATCCCGTGCTTATCGCGGTTTACCCACCCGTTGCCGAAAGGCAACAGCCGAAAAGTCCGCATGGGAGTCGTGGACGCCAACGGGTCCGCGCCGAGGCGGTCATCGAACTGTTGCGGGAAACCCCGGAATGAATCGCCCCCTAGTCTGGGTAGCCATTGCTGGCACCATCGTGTTTGCCGCGTTGACTGGCTATCGGCTGACCACGATCGGCGCCCGCCCTGAAAAAATGGCGGCTCCGGTGACGGCCCCAGGACTCTCGGTCTTTGAACTGACGCTGAAGGACTTGAACGGGAAAACGCAGAACCTCGCCCAATGGCGCGGCAAGGTCCTGATCGTCAATTACTGGGCGACCTGGTGCCATCCCTGTCGCGAGGAAATGCCGGGCTTTTCCCGGCTGCAGGACAAGTATCGTGACAAAGGCATTCAATTTGTAGGTATAAGCATCGATACTGTCGACAAAATCATCGAATTTCAGAAAACGACCCCAGTGAACTACCCCTTGCTGATCGGTGACATCAGCATCATGGAAAGCAGCGCCAAACTGGGCAACACCCGCCAAGCATTGCCTTTCACCGCTGTATTCGACCGCGAAGGCCGGCTGTCCGCAACCAAGCTGGGTCGCCTGTCGGAGCCTGAGTTGGAAGGGCAACTGAAAGAACTGATTTCACGGTAGCTGGACAAACTGCGGTCATTTGCGGCAAACTTGCGCCTATGACGAAGCAAACACGCACCAAAGCAAATACCAGCCGAGGGTCGAACCATGCCGTTCTGGTGCTCCACGGCCCGAATCTGAACCTGCTGGGCAGTCGTGAGCCGGACATTTACGGGCGCACCACACTGGCCAGCATCCACACCGCCATGGAAGCACGCGCCCGATCCTTCGGCCTCCGGCTGGAAAGCTTTCAAAGCAACCACGAAGGCGAACTGATCGACAGAGTGCAGTCGGCCCGCGAGCAGGGCGTGCGCTTCATCATCATCAACCCGGCCGGCTATACCCACACCAGCGTTGCCTTGCGCGACGCGCTGGCGGCCGTCGCGATCCCCTTTATAGAAGTCCACCTGTCGAACGTTCATGCACGGGAGGCGTTCCGCCACCATTCGTATTTTTCCGATATCGCCGTCGGCGTGATCGCGGGACTTGGCGCGCAGGGCTACGAACTGGCCCTGGAAGCCGCTTTAGCCCGCCTGCGTGCTGCCTGATCCCCCGATTGCGGCAGCCCTGCGGCTGCCGTTTCCTTTTTAGGAGTCCCCATGGACCTGAGAAAGCTCAAGACCCTGATCGACCTCGTGCAGAACTCCGGCATTTCTGAGCTGGAGATCAGCGAAGGTGAAGAAAAAATCCGCATCGCCAAACATTTCACCGCGGCGCCTGCCACGACCACGGTCCATATGCCGGTGACCGCTGGCGCCACGGCCCCGGTCGCCGCGTCCCCAGCGCCGATTTCTGCCGCGGAATCGGCACCCGCGCAACTCGAAGGCCACGTCATCCGGGCCCCGATGGTCGGCACCTTCTACCGTGCCAGCAGCCCCGACGCCTCGCCCTTTGTGGAAGTCGGCCAGACCGTCAAGGCCGGTGACACGCTATGCGTGATCGAGGCGATGAAGCTGATGAACGAGATCGAAGCCGACATTTCCGGCGTGATCAAGGCTATCCAGGTTGAAAACGGCCAGGCGGTGGAGTACGGACAGCCCATGTTCGTGATCGGCTGAGCATGTTCGGCAAGGTTCTCATAGCAAACCGCGGGGAAATCGCGCTGCGCATCCTGCGCGCCTGCCGCGAACTCGGCGTTCGCACCGTCGCGGTGCACTCGGAGGCCGACACCGAGGCGAAATACGTCAAGCTGGCCGACGAATCGGTATGCATCGGACCGGCGCCGTCGAGCCAGAGCTATCTCAACATTCCCGCCATCATTTCCGCGGCGGAAGTCACCGACGCCGAGGCGATCCACCCCGGCTACGGCTTCCTTTCGGAAAATGCTGACTTCGGCGAACGGGTCGAAAAATCCGGCTTTGCCTTCATCGGCCCGCGGCCCGAGACCATCCGTCTGATGGGCGATAAGGTCAGCGCGAAAGACGCCATGAAGGCCGCCGGGGTGCCCTGCGTCCCGGGTTCGGAAGGCGCACTGCCCGATGACCCGAAGGAAATCGTCAAGATCGGCCGCGCCGTGGGCTACCCGGTGATCATCAAGGCGGCCGGTGGTGGTGGCGGACGCGGCATGCGCGTGGTGCATACCGAAGCCGCCTTGATCAACGCGGTCGCCATGACCCGCGCCGAGGCCGGCGCCGCCTTCAACAATCCAACCGTGTACATGGAGAAGTTCCTCGAGAACCCGCGCCACGTGGAAATCCAGGTGCTCTCCGATGCCCATCGCAATTCGGTCTATCTGGGCGAGCGTGATTGCTCGATGCAGCGCCGGCACCAGAAGGTGATCGAGGAAGCCCCGGCGCCCGACATCAACCGGCGCGTGCTAGCGCGCTTGGGCGACCGCTGCGCCGAGGCCTGCCGCAAGATCAGCTACCGCGGTGCCGGCACCTTCGAGTTCCTTTACGAAAACGGCGAGTTCTACTTCATCGAAATGAACACCCGGGTCCAGGTCGAGCATCCGGTCACCGAACTGATCACCGGCATCGACATCGTCCAGGCCCAGATCCGCATCGCCGCCGGCGAGAAGCTCTGGTTCAAGCAGCGCGACATCGAAATTCGCGGCCACGCGGTCGAATGCCGCATCAACGCCGAAGACCCCTTCAAGTTCACGCCCTCGCCGGGCAAGATCAACAACTGGCATCCGCCCGGCGGCCCCGGCATCCGCGTCGATTCCCACGCCTATTCCGGCTACACCGTACCGCCTCACTACGACTCGATGATCGGCAAAGTGATCGCTTACGGCGATACCCGCGAGCAGGCCATCCGGCGGATGCGGATCGCGCTGTCGGAAATGATGGTGGACGGCATCAAGACCAACATCCCGCTGCACCAGGACCTGATGCTGGACCAGCGCTTCATCAAGGGTGGCGCCAGCATCCATTACCTCGAAGAAAAGCTCGCCGCCCGTAGCGAGGCGACCAAGGGCAAATAGCGGGATGTGGGTCAGCGTCGCCCTTGAAACCGACGCCGCGCATGCGGACGCGCTGTCCGAGGCCCTGCTCACCGCCGGCGCGATCTCCGTCAGCGTCGAGGACGCGCAGGCGGGCACCGACGAAGAAACGCCGCAATTCGGCGAACCGGGTGGCGCCAACGGCCAACCCATCGTGCCCTTGTGGGCCGAGAGCCGCGTCGTCGCACTGTTCGATCCGGCGCCCGACCTGATCGGGCGCATCGCCGCGGCGACGATCGCCGCCGGCATCGACGACCTGCCCGAAATCGAACTGGAGGACGTCGCCGAGCAGGACTGGGTGCGGCTAACCCAGAGCCAGTTCGATCCGATCCGGATCAACGACCGACTGTGGATCGTGCCGTCCTGGCACGCCGCACCGGATCCGAGCGCGATCAACCTGATGCTCGATCCGGGCTTGGCCTTCGGCACCGGTTCGCATCCCACCACCTTCTTTTGCCTGCAGTGGCTCAGCGAAATCCTCGGCGGCGAACCAGGGCGGCCGCTCAGCGTACTTGATTACGGCTGCGGTTCAGGCATCCTCGGCATCGCGGCGGCGAAGCTGGGCGCGGCGTCGGTGCTGGGGGTGGATATCGACGACAATGCCCTGATCGCCGCGGGCGACAACGCAATCAACAATAAGGTGGCGCTTGCCTTGCGCCACTCCAAGGAACCGCTGGACGAACGCTTCGACATCGTGATCGCCAACATCCTGACCAACCCCTTGTGCGTGCTGGCGCCGCTATTGGCCGGGCGCGTCGCCACGGGCGGACGCATCGCGCTTGCCGGTGTGCTGGCGCCGCAGGCGGCGCAGGTCATCGCCGCCTACACGCCTTGGCTCGCCCTGTACGTCGGCGCCGAGCGCGAAGGCTGGGTGCGGCTGGAAGGCCAACAGTGCTGACCCGCTGCCCTTCCTGCGCGACCCATTTCCGCGTCACGCCGGAGCAACTCAAGGCGCGCAGCGGACGCGTGCGCTGCGGCGAATGCCAGAACGTCTTCAATGCCCTGGATAGCCTGATCGAGGAACCGGTCCTGGTCGTCGCGCCGCCGATGCCCCTGCCTGCGCAAGCCGAGGAGACGCATCGGTGCGAAGACGCCCCGTCGGTCGACCGGCCGGATGAAACCGCCGTGCCGCCGGCGCCGACTTTTTCAGAACCGGAATCCGGGTCGATGCTCCCGGCGACGCCCGCGGCAAGGGAAGAGCCCCCGCCGGTGCCGGAGACCGTGGCGGCCGATCCGCCCACCGTGGAGCCTCTCGCAGTCCACGAACAGGAAGCCGAACCCGTGCCTGCACCCGAACCGCTGCCGGCGGTGGAATCGGTCGAACCGGCTGGCGACGAAACGCTCGCCGCGCCGACCGCGGTGACTGGAACAACGACGGCCGAGGCCGAGCCTCCCGAACCGCCAGAGGCAGCCACCGGCGGCTGGGATACCGTGCTTCCCGAGCCGCCCCCGCCACGGCGCTGGCCTTGGGTGGCCGGCAACCTGGCCGCACTCATCGCGCTGGTGTTGCAGGCCGCGCTGGTTTTTCGCGTCGAACTGGCGGTTCTGCAACCGGAAAGCCGTCCGGCCCTGGAGTTCCTCTGCGAGTTCGCCGGGTGCGAAGTCGGCCTGCCGGCGAAGGTCGGGCTGGTGGGAATCGAGGCCTCCGATCTCCATCCCGACAGCGAACACCAGGGCCGCCTGGCGCTGGCGGCGACACTCAAGAACCGCGCCCCCTTCGCCCAGCAGTTTCCGCACCTGGAGCTGGCGCTGACCGACACGGTCGACCAGGCCATCGCGCGCAAGGTGCTGGCGCCGGCGGACTACCTGCCGGCGACGGCGGACATCTCCGGCGGCATGAAGCCCAACGCCGATACCATGATCGCCCTGGGCATCGACTCCGGCGGCATGGCGGCCAGCGGCTACCGTCTCTATCTCTTCTACCCCTGACCTGCGGAAACCTGAATGAAAACACTCATCTGCGGATCGATCGCCTACGACACCATCATGGTATTCGGCGACCGCTTCAAGAACCACATCCTGCCCGAACAGATCCACATCCTCAACGTCGCCTTCCTGGTGCCCGACATGCGCCGCGAATTCGGCGGCTGCGCTGGCAACATCGCCTACAACCTCAGGCTGCTGGGCGGCGAACCGCTGATCATGGCCACCATCGGCGACGACAGCGGACCCTACATGCATCGCCTCAAACAACTCGGGCTCGATGCGACACACGTCCGTGATGTGCCCGGTAGCTTTACCGCCCAGGCCTTCATCACCACCGACCTCGACGACAACCAGATCACCGCCTTCCATCCCGGCGCGATGACGCAGTCGCACCTGAACAAGGTGAGCGACGCCCGCGACGTCAGCCTTGGCATCGTGTCACCGGACGGACGCGCCGGCATGCTGCAGCATGCACGCGAATTCCGCGCGGCCGGCATCCCCTTCGTCTTCGATCCGGGCCAGGGCCTGCCGATGTTCGACGGTACCGAACTGATGGATTTCCTGAAGCTCGCCGACTACTGCACGGTCAATGACTACGAGGCCCGGTTGCTGACGGAGCGCACCGGCCTTTCGCTGGAGCGCCTGGCCGAGGAAGTCACGGCCTTGATCGTGACCCTGGGCGGCAACGGCTCACAGATTTACGCTGCGGGTCGCCGCATCGACATTCCGGTGGCGCCTCCGGAAAGCCTGATCGATCCGACCGGTTGCGGCGATGCCTACCGCGCCGGCCTGCTGTATGGCATCGGCAAGGGCTGGGACTGGGAACGGACCGGGCGGCTGGCCTCCCTGATGGGCTCGCTCAAGATCGCCCACCGCGGCGGCCAGAACCACAAGCCGACACGGGACGACATCGCCGCGCGTTACAGTAGCGCTTTCGACGACCGTCTCTGGTAAAGGAGGTATCGTGAATTCCTATCGCTTGCTTGCAGTCGCACTCTCGGCCGTCGCACTCCTCGGATTGAGCGCATGCGCCGGCAGCCAATCAGGTTCTGCCTACTCGCGTTCGCAAACGCGCGGCGAAATGCTGGTGCGCATGGGGATCGTCGAATCGGTGCGCACGGTAACCATCGAAGGCACCCAGTCCGGGGTCGGCATGGTTGCCGGCGGGGTGCTGGGAGGGCTGGCCGGCAGCAATGTCGGCAAGGGCTCGGGTTCCACCGCCGGCGCGGTCGTCGGTGCCGTCCTCGGCGGCCTGGCCGGCCAGGCCATCGAAGAACAAACCAGCAAGAAGGCCGGACTGGAAATCACCATCAGGCTAGACAGCGGCCAGATCATCGCGGTAACCCAGGAAGCCGACGAAGCCTTCAACCCCGGCGAACGGGTGCGCATCCTTTCCGGCGACGGTGTGACGCGCGTTTCGCACTGACGGCCGCTCTTCGCTGGTCCGGCTTCAGCCGGCCATGGGTGGCTGGCGGACTGACGTCCACCCCACCGAACAGATCCTCAGTCCCAGCCCGATGGCTTCGCCTGCTGCGGACACGGCTGGCGGAATACCCGTCGGTCTTCGAGCCGCACCGCAGTCAGGCAGCCACCCCAGAGGCAGCCGGTATCGAGCGCGAGAATGTTCGCCTCATCGCGAAATCCCAGCGCCGACCAGTGCCCGCAGACGATCAGATGGTCGGCGCTGGCGCGGTGCGGCACCTCGAACCACGGCAGGCAATCCGCCGGCCCCTTGTCGGGCGGCGCCTTGGCGCCCGCCGCGCGAAACTCCATGGCACCCGCCGCGGTCACGTAGCGCATGCGCGTCATCGCATTGACCACGACGCGGAGGCGATCCCAACCGGCCAGATCATCACTCCATGAATCCGGCTCGGAACCCCACATGTTGGCCAGGAAATCGCTGTAGCCGGGCGCCGTCAGAGCAAGCGAGGCCTCGTCGGAAAGCGCCTGCGCCTGCGCCACGGTCCAGGTCGGCAACAAACCGGCATGCACCATCGCCCACTCGCCTTCGACATGGAACAGCGGCTGCGCCCGCAGCCAGGCCAGCAGTTCGTCGCGGTCCGGAGCGGTGAGGATCGCTGCCAGCGTATCCTCCTTGTTCGACTTGCCGTAGCCTTCGACCTGCATCACCAGATGCAGGTCGTGATTGCCGAGCACCACGCTCGCCGCGGACCCCAGCGCCTTGACGAAGCGCAGCACCTCGAGCGAGGCCGGCCCGCGATTGACCAGGTCGCCGACGAACCAGGCGCGGTCGATGGCCGGGTCGAAATCGACATAGTCGAAAAGACGGCGTAGCGGGTCATAACAGCCCTGCAGGTCGCCGATTGCATAGGTCGCCATGGAGGGCACGCCTTCAGTGGGTCGCCGGCCGGTACTCCGGCACCCGGCACACCAGCCCCCGCTTGGCTTCCGCTTCGTCGCGCCAGGTTGCCGCCAACCAGTGTTCAAGGTCGGCAAGCCACTCCTGGTCGGGCGCCGCCGACGGCCTGGCGATGCGCAGCTTGGGGTGCGGCGTCGGCAGGGTCGATTCGCCGTCGGCGAGCAATTCCTCGTAGAGCTTCTCGCCCGGACGCAGGCCGGTGAATTCGATCTTTATTTCTTCATCTGCGAATCCTGAAAGCCGGATCATGTCACGCGCCAGGTCGACGATCTTCACCGGTTCGCCCATGTCGAGCACGAACACCCGTCCGCCCTCGGCCTCGCGCGCCGCCATCAGGCCTGCCTGCAGCACCAGTTGCGCCGCCTCCGGGATCAGCATGAAGTAGCGGATGATGTCCGGATGCGTGACGGTGACGGGACCGCCCTTCGCGATCTGTTCGCGAAAGCGCGGGATCACGCTGCCCGAGGAACCCAGCACATTGCCGAAGCGCACCATGACGAAGCGCGTCGCCGCGGTCTGCGCCTGCAACGCCTGGCAGGCCATCTCCGCCAGGCGCTTGCTGGCGCCCATGACATTGGTCGGATTGACCGCCTTGTCGGTTGAAACCAGCACGAACTCGCCGGTTCCACTGGCAAGTGCGGCGCGCGCGACATTGAGCGTGCCCTGCACGTTGTTCTTCACCGCTTCCCAGGCATTGTCACGCTCCATCAGCGGCACATGCTTGTAGGCGGCGGCATGGAACACCACGTCGGGCCGGTGCGCGGCAAACACCGCCGCCATACGCGCGGCATCCTTGACATCGCCCATCACGCAGCTCACCGGCTGCAAGGCGAACTCCTGCTCGATGCTGTAGAGCGCGAACTCGGACTGCTCGACGAACACCAGCCGGTGCGGCGCGAAGCGGATGATCTGGCGGCACAACTCGGAGCCGATGGAGCCGCCGGCGCCGGTGACGAGGATCACCTTCCCAGCCAATTGCTCATTCAGTCCGGCATCATCGAGCAGCACCGGCTCGCGCCCGAGCAGGTCCTCCAGCTCTACCTGCCGAACCTCGGCGGCAGTCACTCGGCCGGATAGCACATCCGCCAGCGCCGGTACGGTCAATGCCTTGAGGCCGGCGCCGACGATCAATTCGACCGCACGGCGGCGAGCCGACGGCGATGCGGTTGGCATGGCAACGATCACGGTCGCCACCTGATGTGCCGCCGCAACCCGTGCCACGTCGTCCACCCGACCAAGGACAGGAACTCCCTGGAGCTGCAGGCGCAGCTTTACCGGATCGTCATCCAGCACGCCGATTGCGCGCCAGCGCTCGCTGGTCGCCATGTCGCGCAACAGCGCGGAGCCGGCCGAACCGGCGCCCAACACGAGCACCGGTTCGGCATCGAACTGCCGCGGCGAGATCAGCTGGCCGTCCTTCCACGCCCGGTAAAGGAAACGACTGCCACCCATGAACAGCACCAGCAGTATCGGATGCAGTACCAGCACCGAGCGCGGCACATCACCCAAGCGCTGCAGCATCAGCAACAGCGCGGGGATTGCCAGCGCGACGGTACCCGCCGCCAGCGCGATTCGACGCAAATCGGGGATGCTGGCAAAGCGCCAGATCCCCCGGTAGAGGCCGAAACCATGGAATATCACCGCCTGCAGCGGGATGATCCACAGCAGGTTGCTCCACATCGCGTCGGCAAAATTTGTAGGGATTTCGAAGTTGAAACGCAGTGCGTAGCCGACAGTCCAGGCCAGGGCGGCGGCGCAGAGGTCATGGAAAGAGGCTGTCAGCGAACGTGGATTCACGATATTGCCATCCGCATCACTTCAGTCATCACCTCGCAGGTCCTTGCAAGCTCGGACTCCGTCAAAGTCGGATGCACCAGAAACATCAAGCTGGTTTCGCCGAGTTCCCGTGCGACCTGCAAACGCTCCACCGGCCGCCACCCGGTCCCGTCAAATGCCTTCTCGAGGTAAACCTCCGAACACGACCCCGTGTAGCACGGCACGCCACGCAGATTGATCTGGTCCAGGATGCGGTTTCGATTCCACCCCCCTCGCAAGCGCTCCGGCACGACATAGACGTAGCACTTGTACGCCGCGTGCACTACACCTTGCGGCACGACGGGAACCCGCAATCCGGGCAATGTCCCCGCCACGCCCCAGAGACGCTGCGCATTGAGCAGCCGGCGAGCATGCCAATCTGTCATGCGGCGCAACTGGATGCGTCCGATCACCGCCTCCATCTCGATCATGCGCCAGTTGCTGCCGAAGGATTCATGCAGCCAGCGAAACCCCGTCGGCGGGTCCTGGACATGCACCGCCTCCCAACTCTTGCCATGATCCTTGCAGGACCATATCGATGACCACAGCGTCTTGTCATTGGTGGTGACCATGCCGCCTTCGCCACCCGTACTCATGATCTTGTCCTGGCAGAAGGACCAGGCCGCCACCTGCCCGATCGAGCCGACGCTGCGCCCCCGGTAGCGGGCGCCATGTGCCTGGGCGCAATCCTCGATGACCATCAGGCCATGCCGTTCGGCCAATGCCATGACGGGATCCATGTCGCACGGCCATCCGGCCAGATGAACACATACGATGGCCCGGGTACGCGCTGTCAGCACCCGTTCGATGGTGCGCGCGGAAATGTTGCCGCTATCCTGTTCGACATCGGCAAAGACCGGGATCGCCCCGGCGTTCACCACGCAGGAAACGCTGGCGATGAAGCTGCGCGGTGTCACCACGACCTCATCGCCCGGCCCGATGCCCAGAGCCTTGAGCGCCCCATCGAGTGCCAGCGTGCCATTGGCCAGGGCGACTGCATAAGCCGAACCGGACCACGCCGCGAACTCCTTTTCAAACTCGCGGCACTCCGAACCGGTCCAGTAGTTGACCCTGTTGGAAAGCAGCACCCGGCGCACGGCGTCGGCCTCTTCTGGTGTGAAATCGGGCCAGGGAGAAAATGGAGTATTCAGCATGAAAATTAAGCGGTTCGACTACCTGCGAGCGATGCCCAGGATCATCCATTGGCCACAAAGGACCATTAAAAGCACGATTATCGCCCCCAGCGCAACGGCCGGGTTCTTGAAATGAATAGCCAGGGTCGAAGCTCCGAGCACAAACCAGGTAGCCGCAATACCGAGCAATTCCGCGAACCCCAGGTGCGACTGAGCGCGAGTAGCCCCCATGATCACCAGCGTGGTCAACAAAGCGGAAACAACCCACGATGCCGCCAAGCCCAGCAAGCCCCAGATAGGCAGCCACGCGTAATTCAACGCCACGTTCGCCACCAGTCCAACAAAAGTTGCGGCCACCGCCTTGAGGGACTCTTCTGAAACGGCGGCGAGCTTGATCAACAGCAGCGACGAAATCACGAATGGCAACTGCAGGGCGCCAAGCTTGATAACGCCTGTCAGCTGGATGATCCGCATTTCCTCTCCCACAGCCGGCAGGGCCGCAACAACAATCGGCTCGGCAAAGCCGAAAATGATCACCGCGGACAGAGTGCCGCCCCAACTGCCGACAATCAGCGCGATATAAACGTCATTGCGGATCCTCGAGTGCATTCCGGCAGCAACCAACTTGCTCAGGTATGGGACCAGCACCGCCGTCATCAGAGCGACACTGAACCCGGTCGCCAATTGCACCAGTTTGCTGCCGATCGCCCAGGTAGACACCGAACCGGGGCCAAGCTGCCCGGCAAACCAGAAATTGACGGGGATGACCAGACTGGTCAGCAATGCAGCAAAAATCAGCCAGACATAGTTTGCCAGCATGTCTCTCATTTGAATGAGGACGCCGGAAGTTCCCGGCAGGAGCCGGTAGCCATGGCGATGGGCCATCAGGTACAAAATCGCCAAATTCGCAAACTGGCCGACCACCATGCCGACGGTTGCCGCCTTGATCAACTGATCGTCGTTCGCAAAAAGAATTGCGCCGACCGCTGCCAGCGGCACGACAAGCTGGGCAGCAGCAGCCGTTGCCGGCCGGCCCAGCGAGTTCATCAGGCTGTTGCCCGCCACGACGACTCCTGAAAAGAAAAACAGGAGCAGCGCGATCGGCAACAGCATGACTGCTTGGTCAATCTCGCCACTGGCAACAAATATGTGAAAAATTGGTTCGGCACCAAAAAACAGGAGCAGGCCAAGCAGGCCGAAAACAATCAGCGTCCACCCCGACAGGGCTCCAAGCAGGGACTGAATTCCGGCATGGTCTTTCATCCGATGAATCGCCGTGGTCAGCGCATCGCCCATGGGAAGCGCCAGAACACTGACAAAAAACATGGGCACCATCATGGCCAAATAAAAACTGTCAAGGCTTGCGCCGAAACCGCTGCGGTTTATAAGTAGCAGGTCGCGGACTAGCAGTCCGAGATAGCTGACCACGGAAATCAGGATAACGACGGCACCGGCGCCAAGGGCAGTCTTTCCACTGAACTTCGAAGAAAGTTCCGATGGGCTCTCGCTCGAAGTCACTGCATGCGAATCATCGACATCCATGGCAGTGCCGGAGCCGAGCATGTCGATACCTTTCCCCAGGAGCCAGACCCAGCCCCCTGCTCCCGCCAGCATGAAGACAAAAAGCGGTCCATACCGAATTCGATGCAATGTGCCGACGTTGGGGCTGGTATAGCTGAGAACGGTGAGCACTACGGCCGAAACGACCAGGCAGGCGAACAAACCAATGCTTGGTCGCCGAATGGCCAGAATCAGGACCCCCGATGCCATCAGGTAAAACACCAGGGTCTCGATCGCCCCGATCACGCGCGGCAGGGTCGGGCGGTCCGCCCATGTATCCGGGAAAGGTGAAAACAATCCGACGAAGAGCGCGCGGGGTAAATAGGCTGCCATCGCCAGGGCATTGTTGGGGGCAATATCACCATCCACGATTGAACCCGCGCCGACGGCCTTGCCGGACTCGATAAAGTACACGCGAATGAGCGAAACCTTCTGCAGGGTGCGGTCAACGGCAGCCGGAACCACGGCGGAATTTTCCCAGTGCCAGTCGACGGTAGGCGCCGGCAGAGCATCGTAGCTCTCGGTGTTTGTTGTCGGGACCAGCCAGGCTGCAACCACGGCCACCGTCAACATCACCGCCGCATGGCGAACGGCAGAAACATTCTCCGGTGTCGGGCGGATCAATCGCCAGGAACCCAAGCCCAGCCAGAAGCAGCCGAAAGCCAGCACATAGACAATTAGCATATGCGGCCGCATGATCGCCACCAGCGCCAGACCCAGAACCATCAAGGCCACGTCACTCGCGATTTGACGCAATGCAATGCGGTTCAACGCCAGGACAAAAGCGAGCAGTGCCAACAAGTACCCTGCAATCAGAAAGGCATCTTTATGGTTTTGGCCATACCAGACCAAGGCAGAGGGAAAAACCAGGAACAGCAAGGCCGCCGTCAGGCCGGCTATCAAACCGCGATTCCCCGGCAAGAACAGCAATCCCAAGCGGAAGATCAGCAATGCACCGAGGGCGTGAAAGGCGGCATTAAGCGGCACGAACCACGCCGGGTCGGGGCCGAGCACGGCATAAATCGCGGCAAGTATTCCTACATTTCCCGTAATGCCGGGCGACGGGAACAAACGCCACTCCGACCAGCCCGACGCATGAATGCGCTCAGCCATGGCGACCGCCATGTCGTGAAAGACAATCGCATCCTGATTCATCAAACCATGTCCGGCATGCAGTTGGGGCATGATCGGCAAAACCAGCTTTTGCAGCACCAGTGCGACCACGAAGGCATAGGCAAACGCAAACGCCCACAACCCCCGAAGCGGGGGGGGGGGCGCCCCGTAGCCTTGGGCGGAGTCAGGGGGACGTAACTGCGGCACAGCAGAACTATCTTTCGTCAAGGCTTGGCTCATGACACCCTGGCAGGCACGCCGAAGATCGTGGCCTCGTCAGGCACATCCGACATGACAAGGGCGCCGGCACCCACCGTCGCGCCAGCGCCGACTTTTACCCCGGGAAGAATCACAGCGCCGGCGCCAACCAGGGTGCCCGCACCTATCCGCACGCCGCCGCACAGGGTCACGCGCGGTGCGATATGCGTACCATCACCCACCCGGCAATCGTGCTCGATGATCGCGCCGGTGTTGATGATGACATTCGTCCCAATTCGTGCGTCCGCATTGACGACACACCCCGGCATTACCAGGGTACCGGCGCCCAGCGCCGCGCTGCGGGCAACCGTTGCCGCAGGATGAACGACCCTGGCGAGGACCAGGCCGCAACCCGTTGCCATGTTGGCAATGCGCTGCCGCACCTCGTTGCGACCGATGGCGACGAACGCATGCGCCACCCCGCACGCAGGCGCGGCGAACCCCTCTGCTTCGCTCCGCACCCGATACCCCTGCAGCGTCGTGCCATGGAGCCCGGCATCGGCATCGGCAACGAAGGCGATTACGTGGCGGCCCTCCAGTTCGATGGCATCAACGACCACCTTGGCGTGGCCGCCGGCGCCGAAGATGACGATCTGCTCAGGCATCGTGCGCCACTCCAGTCCGGGTTCCGGTGAATTTGCTCATCGTCGCCGCGCCCGGCTGGTTGACGTCGCCAGGGCGCAGCACGCGCAGGACTGTCTGCGCCAGGATGCGCAAATCAAGCAGCAGGGTCTGGTGGTCCACGTACCAGACATCAAGAGCGAACTTCTGCTCCCAGGAAATCGCGTTGCGCCCATTGACCTGAGCCCAACCGGTGATACCCGGTCGTACATGGTGGCGACGCGCCTGCTCCGGAGTATAGAGTGGCAAATATTCCATCAGCAGCGGGCGCGGCCCGACCAGACTCATGTCGCCACGCAGGACGTTGAACAACTGCGGCAACTCGTCCAGGCTGGTGGCACGCAGGCGGCGTCCAAATACGGTCAGACGCGATTCGTCGGGCAACAGCCGGCCATTATCATCGGTCGCCTCGGTCATGGTACGGAACTTGAAGAACGTGAACGGCCGGCCATGCCAGCCGGGGCGCACTTGGCGCAGCAGCACGGGGCTGCCCAGCGCCAACCTTACGGCAAGCGCGACAACGGCCAACACGGGCAACAACAAGCCCACCAGGGTAAGGGCAACCATGATGTCAAATAAGCGCTTCAAGGGAAAACACGGCGATTCATGAAGCAAGAATTTTCGCATAAAAGACCATCAGGCCTTGCGAAGACGCCGCCTGAGAGAAGTCGGTCTGCGCCCGTAATCGCGCTCGCTCACCCATCGCCTTGCAGCGATCCGGAGCGGAAAGCAATTCGGTCAGTTTTTCGGCGATGGCCGCCACGTCGCCCGGCGGATGCAGAAGCCCCGTCTGACCATCGACGACGGCATCCGTGACCCCATAAATCCGCGATGCAACCGCAGGTAAGCCAGCCGCGGCAGCCTCGATGACGACCATGCCGAAACCTTCACGATAGCTGGGCAGGCAGAAAACATCGGCGGCCGCCATGAAACGTTCCGGTTGATGCGTGAAATCAATCAAGTGCACCCGGTCTCTCACCGCGGCGCAGACGTTGTCAATGGCACTTGCCATTCCTTCCTCGTCAGGACCGACGAGCAACAGCTGCGCCTCGGGAAAGCGCGAGGCAACGCGGACGAAGGCGGCCGCAAGGTCAAGCACGCCCTTGTCACGATTGAGACGCCCGAGAAACAGCAGCACCGGAACTGATGGCGCAATGCCCAAGTCAACTCGCAAGACATTTCGTGCCGCTTCATCCGGCCGAAACCGGACGCTATCGACGCCACAGATCGAACCTTTACCTATGACTGCGGACTTGTCGGCCGCAAGCACGCGTTCGGCCAGCAGAAAGTCGCGTTGCGAAGGGCTATCCACCAGTGCCCGCGTCGTCAATGCAGCGAGCCCACGGTCGGCCAGCTTGAGCAACCGGCGCCGCCAACCGCAACGCGTCACCCAGACCTGGCCGGTGAAAGTATGTACACGATGCGGAACGCCGGCAATTCTGGCGGAAAGCATCGCCAGCAATCCCGCCTTGGGCGACACCGAATGGACGATGGTGAAGCGCTCGGCACGAAACAGCCGCGCCAATGCAAGCAGGGCCGACAGGTCGCGCCACGCGGAAATCCTGCGCACGATGCCAACCGGGTGCAGCGTAGCCACCAATCCGAGGCGATGCAGAAACTCGCCGTCATCGGTGTTCGCCACGACGGACACGTCGTAGCATTCGGCCGCAGCGGCAATATGGTCCTTGAGAAACGCCTGCACGGTCATCGCACTGGAGACAACATAGCAAAGTCGGGGCCGTGGGCTGGAGCTCATGACGCCGGGGAGGTAAACCGATTTCCCAATCCGTAGAACAACAGCTTGGCCACTTCGAGCAATACATCGCGGGCGGCATCCTGGGATGACCACCAGCGTTCGGGAAAGGCCTCATAGGGGGTGGCGACGACATTCAGTCGAGCATTGGGCAGGGCAGACGCAAGAATCATCCTGGCGCGGCGAACATGGTAGGGCGAGGTAACGACCAGGAGGCGTATCGGCCTGTCTGCATACAGAACTCGGAGCACCTTGCCTTCCTCATAGGTACTGAGGGAAGCGGTTCCGAACACCGCAATCCGGTCGCGCGGCACCCCGACTCGCTCCAGGACCCGGATGTCGATTTCTTCGCCGCGAGGCAGAACGATGCCGAGTTCATCGAGCGAACGCTCACGGGCGCCGCGTGCGGCTCGGCTGACCAGCACCTGCGGTGCATACCCCTGCCGAAAGAGGTCCCCTGCGTGCCTTGCCCGCCGGGCATCGCCGGCCAATACCACAATGACGTCGGCTCGCGCAGGTACACCGGCATCGGAAAGCCAGCGTGCGGCGTAAGCCAGTAGAATAACGACAAGTCCGAGAACGATGAAAGTCCCGATGAACAGCCCTAGGAGCGCGCGGCGCCAACAATTCATGCCAGCCCTGTGACGTCTGCCAAAGGCGAAAGCCGGGTACGAAAACTGCCGAAAATCCTCATAGGGCAGGTGGTGGGGCAGATACTTCCGACACGGATTTTCGGACAGCGCACCACCGTGACTGGTCGTCGGAGTTTATAGGCGAGTATTCATGAAAACGAATACCCGGTCGGCCAAGATATTGCATGGCAGCGCTCAGTGTATCGGTTGCAATGCGCTCGCAGTAGGCCAGCAAAGAGCACAGCATAGAGCCGATTTGGCGGTCTCGCCAGAAATGGCTTAGCTGCTCGCCCAGCAGAGTACTTCGGGTTCTGGTCAACTTAAGCCAGTTGATTCGGTCGCGTATCCGATAAGCGAACAGTGTTTCTGGCAAGGTTGCAAATCGGCTTACCTGAAAGGTGCGCAGAATCAGTTCCTGATCTTCGCAGAAGTATGGTCCAGGACTGGCATAACCATGGCGGCGGAACCATCCGGTCCGTCCCATCCATGTCGGATGCGGGAGGTAAAAACCCAGCCAAGGCCTTGCACAGATCTCCTCATGACCTAGAGCGCGTGGCAAAGCTCCAATCAATTCGTCGTTCGTATTGATCGTTACACAGCATACCGCACAAAGGTCGATTTCCGGATGTTGCTCCAGCATATTCACTTGGCGCTCAAAGCGTTCCGGATAAGAAACGTCATCCTGATCCATACGGGCAAAGTACTTACCACGGGAACGATCAACAGCTTCGTTCAGCCTGGCAGCAAGCCCTTTGTTCTCGCCATCACGAACAATAATGATTCGCGACTCAGTGATGTCTGCTAGCAAATCGACCGCACCATCGGTCGATCCATCGTCGATGATCAGCAGTTCCCAATCGGTGAATGACTGTCGGATGATGGATAACACTGCCGCACGCAAGTATCTGCCGGCATTGAACACGGGCATCGCGACTGTCACCAAGGGCTTTTCAGTCATGATGATGCCCAATCAGCCAATCACGCGTTCGCAACAGCCCTTCCTCGAATCCGACAACCGGCTTCCAGCCGGTATGCCCGACCAGTCTGCCGCTATCCAGCACATTGGCACGCACATCGAAGGGGCGCTCGGACTCATGCACCGTGCGCACGACGCGTCCCATTTCCTGAAGCAGCGGCACCATCGCCTCGACCACATCCAGGTTACTGCGTCCAATACCCGAGCCGAGATTGTAGATGCTGCCCGTCTCGCCCCGATCGAGCGCGGCCATGATTCCCGACGCAATGTCATGCACATGGATGTAATCCCGGATCGCACCACTCGTACCAAAAATTCGGACCGGATCGTTACGCAACGCAGACGCCATGGCCGTGGCGATGAAACCCTGCCCCGTAAATGGCCGCTGGCCCTCGCCATATGCGTTAGCAGGGCGCAAACAAACAACGTCCAGGCCGCGCGTGACGGCGTATAGATGCGCATACTTCTCCAGCGTCAGCTTGGTCACGCCATAGGGCGAAATCGGGTGGGTCGCGTGATCTTCGGTAATCGGCAGTATGGCAGCTTCACCGTACACCGTGCCGCCCGACGACACGTGGACCAGGCGCAGGCCGAATTCGGCAGCCAAAGCGAACAGTTGCACGGTCGACGGCAGGTTTTCGAGCAGATCCCCGAGCGGGTTGTCGTAAGACGTCTTCGGTACCGTTGCATAGGCAAGGTGCACAACCTCCGGATGAGCAACAAGCAGGGGTCGAATCACCTCGGCACAACCAAAATCCCCTGCGACATACTCCGCTTGGACGTGAAGCGTCGGGCGTGGTGCAGCACTGCGGCCAAGCACGGTGACACGCCGGCCGCTGGAAATCAGCATCGCCACCAGGCACGCGCCGATGAAGCCGCCTCCACCGATAACCAGCGTCGCACAGCTCACAACGTCACCCATCCCTGCGGAAAGAGGTCATCCACCCGTCGTTCACCTCCAGAAAACCAGCACGCAGGTGCCAACACGACCTTATTCTCCCGTGGATTCAACCAGGCGCCCCACCAACTGAAAGAGCTGTTAGCCAGGATGTGGTGCCTACACAGGCTCATCAGGCGCATGTCGTTGTAGCTTTCCGTCCCCCGGTTGTGGTCGATGTAATGACAGCTAACACCGATATTCAGGTTATCGCGAGCCCAGACGATGTCATCAGAGAAAACGAAAAACTCAGGGTTCTGGACACGTTCGGCGACATAGCGCATGGCTGCATGATAGTAGTCGCTGGAACAAGGTCCGAGAACAGCTCGCGTTCTCGAATCTGATACGTAATCTCCACGGCGCACATGCAGACTTACTGCCATGCAGCGGTCGATCCGTTCGGCCAATGCGGCATTGACTTCCGACATCGGTTGTCGAAAGCCAAAGTCGGCGCGAAGGGCGACAGCCGTGTTGGCAAAATACTTCTCCGACTGCCAGTAACCCTGCAGATAGGCCGTTGCGGGTACGTCGCAGACGCCTCGCCAATAATGGAAATGGGGCTCGACGATGAATGTCGGTCCACGCAACGCAGTAAAACCAGGCCGTGCCAGAAGGCGCCTCACTGCGGGCGCCGCACGCCAGCCGAGAATCGTGCGCAACTCGTCGTCGGAGGCAATCGGCGTCTCGCAGGTGAATACCCGCAGCAATTCGAAACCCTGGTGCAGGCCATAGCCGTCAAAACCCGAAATGTCCAGGCGTAATGACTGCCCGCGGGCTCGCGCCAGTGCCTGCCCGACTGCATACTGGAACATCTGGTTGCCGAGTCCGCCGATAAGGTTGACGATGATCATGTACTTGCAAAGATGAGGGCTCAGGCAGTACGGGCAACAGTTATGGTGTCATTTTCGATCCAAGTTAGGCAGTCCCGGTCGATTGAGTCGACGAAATCCCTCAGCATGCGAAACGTCGGGTAGCCATCGGTGCCATTAAAGAGGCGTGCATCGTCAATCACGATCACATGGTTTCTGACGGGATGGTTGAGAATGTGCCTAATCTCGTCGAAGATTGGAGTCATCTCCGCGCCGTGGGCCGTAATGCCGCCCGAATAGTGTGCATCAAGCCAGAACAGGCAGGGTTTGTCCAACTCCTGCAGGACGTCGGCAATCTTCCGCCCGCTGTCGCCGTGCAGGATGCGGATATGCGAATAGGGCTTGAAGCGCCGCGATGCGCGCTCAAACAAATAGTCGTCCAGCTCAATGGAAAACAGTTGCCTGAAGCTGTTCCTCTGGGCATAGGTCATGTCCCCGAACAACGTGCCCGTCTCGACGAAGACCTCTGGCCGGAAGTCGCGCACACGACTTGCAATCAGGCGGCGCTTGAGCAGATGAGGTGCCCGATCGAGCCGGCCTGTCACCCATTTCAGCCATTCGATGCGATAGTGCAGCCAGTTATACAGATCGTATGCGGCGGTGCTTCTGATCAAAGATTTCAGCTTTGACATCATGCGAGTATTTGTTTGACGAATGGATCAGGACGGGTTGAACAGACGATAGAGGGTGCGCCAGACCTTGAACAGAAAAAGCCTTGGGCCGCTCATGACGCCGGGGAAGGTCCGCAGCAAACGCGGCACAACCTGGAAACTGCTGATCGGCATTTTCACGCCGTGCCAGATCATCTGCCGGTACCCGGATAGAACCACCGTACCGTCGTAGAGCTGGAAGATGTCGGTCACATAAGGTGCGACAGGCCGCATCGCCGTCAGACTGTTGTCAGCGATTTCGAAGAGAGGGAAATATTCATCGCGCACGTAGATCCCGTTGGTGTCCGTCACCGCAACGAGTTGGTAGCCCTTGCGTGCCGCCAGCTTGGTCAGCGAGAGCAACGAGTTCCCTTGACAGGCTGACGGATCCGCCGCCTGCACGAACTCAAGGTGGTTTGGGATGCTCTGGTTGTACTCGATAATGACGACCTTCGGCCGATAGACATTCACCGAAGCCCAGACGTGATAATCGTTGCCGTCAATGTCGATGCTCAACAGGTCGATCTCAATCGGCGCAGGCGTGCCGGCAAGCAGCTTGTCGAGGAGCCCTTCGCCCGCATACTCGACGAAGCAGTTGAGGAGAAACACCTTGTCGTTACCGACATAAGTCCTTTTCAGGTCCTCGAACTTGACCGGATCGGCCTCGATGAGCACACCCGACCAGCCCTTGTTAGCAATCAACTGGTAGGTGTTACTGTACTTGCGGCCGTCCCAGGCACCAAACTCGCAACACCACATGTCTCCGCCTGGAATCAGCTCAAAGACCCGCTCGAGAATGCCGTCCTCCCCTCCTTGCGAAGTGTCGTCCCGGGCGTAGGCCGTGAACCACCGTGCGGAATCCGATTTATTGCCTGTCAAAAAGTCACTCACTGCTGCAGCCTTTCCAATGCGTGGTTGATCGGCATTCCTTGATGAAATGGCGAGACGCAGTGTAAAGCATGAAGGTCATCAGCCGGCTCGCCGAAAATCCCCTTGGCGGGTCTGCCCCCGCCCAAATAACGGAGGACCGGATTGCCAAAGGCAACAAGTATGCTGGAGATTATCATTGAGTTCGGCGAGCTAACCAATAGAGCAGGTTTCTGAACAGTTTTACCGGGATCAAAAGCAGCAGCACCGTCTTGTCAAGCCATAGGTCGACCACCCTTACACTGGCGAGATCCTGGCGCAGTTCCTTGCGGGCTCTGCTGAAAAATTCCCCTATGGAATTGACCGGTAGGCTTTTACCGACCCCCATCCGTTTGTACAGAGTGACCGAGGAATCTACCACCGAGTTTCCGTGCTGAAGGATATCCAGTACAAACAGCAAATCTACAGCGAGAAGGCTGCGGTCATATTGGCCCCAGTGCTTAATTCCTCGCAGAAACTCTGTGCGAAACAGCCCGCACAAGAGGTTTACCTTTCCTTCCGCCCCCTCTGCCAGAAAGTAGCGGGCCAGCCGAACAGGTCGCGCGCCGGCGAAGCGCAACGGGGAAAAATGTCGGAGGTGCTTACCGTCCAGGTCTATCGACATCAGATCGCTGAAAGCCACTACGGCATCTTGTGACTTCAGTTTCTTAAGCAGTACCTCGACCCAGCGCGCGTCACGCAGGTCGTCGTCGTCGGCCCAGAAAAAGTATTCCCCACGAGCCTGCTTCAAGACGAACTGAAAGTTCGCCGGCGGACCGACATTTCTTGGTTGGCTGAAATATCTAACTCGACTATCTCTGTGAGCATAATCCCGAAGCAATGATTTCGTTTCTTCACAAGGCGTGCAATCTTCCGAAATGATTATTTCCAGATTGCCGTATGTTTGGCCGAATACGCAGTCAAGTGCCTGTCTCAGATAATGTGGTCGGTTATAAGTTGTTATCCCTACCGAAACCAGTGGTGCAGTTACCGTTTCCATCAATAAGCTCTCCTGCATGAATTATTTCGAGCCGCCTTTGCCAGCCAATTCTCATCCTGCAGTCTTGCGCGATATATAGGAACGGGTAACGGGTGTAACCTTCGCTCCAACGAACAAGCTTGCCGTAACCCATAACGCAATCCAGACTGCTTCCCCCGTCATGCTGGTTTCTTCAGGCATGAAAAACCGCCCTAACCCAAGCACGGCGAGCACGACACACGTTGGCCGAAGAAAGTCGACCAGCAACCAGTGTTTGTACTCGCCACGGAGAAACTTGGCATGGACTATCGGCAGAGTCAGCAAGACATTCCCAGCGTTCAGTACCACCCAGATGGACGCCGCCCCGATTACGCCGAATTTGTCGATCATGACAATCAGGGCTGGCACCAGCACCAGGACTGAAATTGAAGTGGTAATCAGAGCGAGTCTGGTCCAGCCATGCGCTAACTGAAGCGCATAGGGAATATTCATCATCGCATTCATTGCCGTACCCAAGGCTAGCAAACTTAGTACGGGTGCCGAAAACCGGGCTATGTCGGCGTTCTGAGTCCAGATGCGGAGCAGTGGCTCCGAAAAGAAGCACAGCCCCAGCGCAAACGGCATCACCAACACTGTCATCAATTGACAGCCCATGTGATAGATCTGCCGCAAGCCGGTAACGTCCCCCCCGGCAACGAGTTGCGTCAAGCGCGGCTGGATCGCCAAAACCAAGGGCACTATGATGAGATTTATCCCCATTGCTACCGTCGACGCGAGCATGTAATAACCAAGTTCATCAAGCGGCAGCATCTTGCTGAGAATTATCTTGTCGAGCTCTACTAATAGCAACGCCAGAAGTGAAATCGCGCTCATCCCGGCCCCGAAGCTCCATAGCTGCCGAAATAGTGACGGGGTGAAACTCGCCCTACCATTCGCCCTCGGAAGGCTGCGCCAGAGTACCATCCGCGACAGAATCGCTGCGATCACACCCGCAATGGCATGCCAGGTGAAGAAAGCGGTAATGGTCGGCGATACCAGCCAGATCACGATTACGCCACCGCCATTGCGAAAAGTCTCGATTGCGGATTTCATGCCGTTGAGCAGAACCTGCCGCTGCAGACCGATAAGTCCGCCGGCATAGAATCCATATGGCATTCTAAAGGCGATTACCACCCCCATCAACGTAATCGAAGAGCCGAGAACGTCGGGGGGAAGGCGATTCGAATTGAGCCAGCTGGTTGCGATCCAATCTGCTGTCAAGACCACGGCTGTGATGATAAAGACCGCCAGCACCCAATAGACCACCTCTAGGGTTCGCACCACATTGCGCATGTCCTGTGCGGCAGCATTCCCGGCTGCGGACAGCCTGGCCATTTCTCTGGAAAGTGTTGTGGTAAGACCCATGTCCAGTACGGAAAACAGTACCTGCAGGGTGACATAGAACCCTATCAGGCCATATGACTCAAGCCCAAGGAAATGGATATACAAGGGCACAAAAGCGAGCGATAGAAAAGCCGCCCAGCCGCTTCCGAGCATGTTCGCAACAATATTTATTCTGACCGACGACATTAGCTGCCGCGTAACGGCGCCTCAGGCGCCGCGCGAATTCGCGTTTTTGAGCAATTTCACCGTATCTGCTATCCCGCCCCGCATACTGCCATGCATCTCAAAACCGCTAGCTGAGAGTCTTTTATTGAGTACCTCGTAAGAAAGAGTATTCATGATTCGGCTATCGACGAAGTCGATGGTCAGATCAGGCAGATGAAGGCGGATCGCATCGGTCACCTCACGCACCGTCGCATTAACTGTCACCGCGTTGTAGATATTGCCGTCGAACAATTTTCCTTGAACGGCAAAGGCAACAGCCCTGACCGCATCGCCCAGTTCAAGATAAGGTCTTCTCTGGTCGTAGGCCGTCTTCCAAACCGTCAGCGGTTTGCCCATTACGGCCTGCCAGCAAAACCTGTTTACCGCGGTATGGAAACGCATGCCGGGCGATGTCCCGAAAATCGTACCAAAACGAAGGGTAATCGCTTTCAGGCCACCAGTCCTGCACATGGTCTCAACCAGCAGTTCCTCGCGCCGCTTGCAATCGGCATATGGACTTTGCGGCGCGATATCTTCCGGCCCACAATTCTCGTCTATCACCGTCTTCAGGGTCCCGTAAACGCTGGTTGAGGATACGTGGATCATGGGCACACCGATTTGCACACACATTTCTGCGACATGTTTTGTCGCTGCAAAGTTCACCCGCTCCATTGCCTCGGGGTGCTCGAAACTGGCTACCGCGTCAGTAAGTGCCGCCAGATGAACTACTGCGTCGGCACCCGTAAAACTTTCCCGAAGATCCATATTGGTGACATCGCCCTCGATGAATCGATATCCGCCTACACCTGGCAAATCAAACAGGGAGCCGTAGCGCTGGGTGGAAAGATTGTCCACGATTAGGATTTCAGCGGCTTCAATAAGCCGCGGCAGTTCACGCACTAACCGCGAACCAATATGCCCGAGGCCACCTGTCACTACAATCTTCATGAAAGCGCCTCTTTTCGCAAAGCAATGAAATCTCCATAGTTGCGAATGTAGTCGCTTTCGTCGAAGGGCAGATCACACAGCACCATCAATATGCTGTCATGAACAACATAGTGTTGCTCGGCCCAAATGCCGGGAGGAATCTCAAGCGCAACTTCCGGTCGGTCCAATAACACTTCTCTCCTTGCCACTCCATCGTCACAAGTTACTCTGCAGGCTCCGTACAAACAAATGAGAATCTGTGTCAATTGCTTATGCGCATGTTTCCCCCGCAACTCCCCTGCGTGTCCTGTAACCACAAAGACTCGTCGAAGATCAAGCTGAAAATCTGTGGCCGCATCGTAAGCAACGAGAAAACCTTGCCGATCCAGAAATTTTGGCAACGTCTTCAATCGAATATCTGCAATGGTGCTCATGTGAAGTTCACAAGCGGACTTTTGCCGAGTATCGAGCGAATGGCATTGCAGTAAGCCAAAAGTTCTTCGTCGCTTGTCCGAAATGAAGCAGGCAGGCAAATGCCCCTGCCAGACAAGTCATAAGCCACCGGATTTTTACATTTCTTCTCTGGTGTCTCTCCGCCATATGCAGGCATGCTACTGAGTGGATAGAAGAAAGGGCGTCCCTCAAACCCTCCTTTTACCAATTCGTCTATTACTTTCTCCTTATTCATGCCATGAGATTTCCCGAAGATTAGGGCAGTACACCATGCACCATTTCGTCCGGCTGGTGGTTCGGGGTTTAAATAGAGATCTGGAATATCCGCAAAAGCCTGCCTATATCGGCTTAATAAATGGCGCTTGGCCTGGACTAATACTTCAATACGCTGGAACTGGGCATGACCAAGAGCGGCAAGGAGGTTGCATGGCATGTACTTGTAAGCAACCTCGGTATTGAAGTAATGCTTTGTCTGCGACCTGCCATGATCCCTGAGAAAATGACAACGCTTGAACAGTCTGTCATCATCCACCAAAAGCATCCCGCCCTCGCCTGTTGTTATCGTTTTTGTCCGATGGAAGCTGAACACCGAGCCGATACCGAAACTCCCGGCCTTGGCACCCTGATACACCGACCCAAGAGCTCCTGCCGCATCTTCGATCACTACGATGCGATGCCGATCCGCAACCTGACGTATCGCATCGAGATCAGGCATGTTTCCGTACAAGTCGACGACAATGACAGCCTTGGTCCGCGGCGTAATTGCCGCTTCCAGGCTTGTCGCGGACATACACCAGGTCGCTTCGTCAATATCCGCAAAAACTGTTGTCGCGCCAACATGCGTAATATGGGTTGCCGAAGCGATCCAAGTGCACTCGGGAACGATAACCTCATCGCCCGGCCCGATTCCGAGGCCAAGTAAAAGCAAGTGGATGGCCGAAGTACAGTTCGGCGTCATCAGGGCATGTCTCCTTCCATGGTACTCGGCAAACTCCCGCTCGAAATTTTCCACGTACCAGTATTTCTTTTCGCCATACCAGCCGTTTTCCATGGCGTCCATGACTGTCCGGATTTCCAGGTCGGTGATTGATGGCCCGAATAGTTCAAGTTTCATGTGCTTTCCATTTTAGTAACTTGTTTAGGCGAGAGTTTTTATCGGATAGCCATATTTGGCCAAGGGCAAATCGTATTTCGCCGCCAGCAATGCGTTGTCCTCACAATACAAATCATGAATTACCTGCCTTATCTCGTCGCTCATAACTATTCTTGCTGGCCCCCCCCCACTCAAGAACTTGTCTAGTCGCTTAGCGATTGAATCTCCAAAAGGGAGGTAATCTGTAAAGCGAACACCCCAAAAAAACCTCGTACGAAACCTGTTGTAGGCCAGCATCCTGTTCGTTTGGCGCTTTCGCTCATGTCCCTCCTTCAGGAGTTCGCCGGCCTCCTTCGAATTGATGCGCAAGATGCCTGACAGTTTCTCGATGAACTGCTGCTTGTTCTCCACGAACTCCTCAAACAACAAGACATGTACCCGCTGTTCGCCAAACAGGTCCGCATATATCGAAAGCATTCGGTTGAACATGAAACTGGCCAACGCGCCGTACTTGATAAATACGGTCTGAAAACCAACCCAGTCTTCAAATGACACGTGTCGTCGGAAATATGAAGGGGGTGCTGGTTTCAGGAAGGCGCCGTGGTTGGCATAAAACGACGGGATTGCTGTGTACTGATTGCGGACAACAAGCAGAATTTCAGCGCCGGGTAGAAAATCGTTCAATCGCCTCGCACAAGTCATGGGTATCCGGCTGGTCATCACATCCTCGTTGGAGTACAACAGCGTCTTGCCCACGTCTTCGCCCATGTGCCTGCGGAATAGTCCTGCGCACTCTTCAGACGGAAAGTAGAGATCATCGTCGTTGACCATTGAATTCACAAGAGAGGCATAGCTCTCGTAGCCTGCTGCATCTTCGCCCATGTAGTGAAGTCCAGTGTGCTTTCTGAACAAGGCCCTTTGCAGGGTAGTCGAGGCGGTCTTGTTTGCCCCGATATGTATCACCACATGTCGCATGACTCGTGAGCTCCCCTACCCGCTATTCTTGCTTCTCTGCGCGGATATGGATCATGCGGTCGCGGTCGCCTTTCCAGTTGAAAAAGGAAAGTTCGACTATACGGAATCCGAGTTGGGCAAGCAGGGCGCGAAGTTTTTTTTCCGTGTAGCAGTTCTTGTGAAACTGACCTTCGCTGTTCTGCGGTCCATAAAGACTCGCCGTCATATAACCCCAGCGGGTCTTGGTTGAATAAGAATACTGCCCGAACCAATGCTGCCGAGCTATCGCCTCGGGATCATCTCGGTAAAAGTCCCGCCAGTCGTCTTCCGCGGCGAGCCAATTCTTGACAAGATCCTCAAAATCGGGGACGGAGAACACCAGCAAGCCGCCAGGCTTCAGCACGCGCTTCATTTCATGGAAGAACTTTTTCTCCTCGCGGAACGACAGATGCTCCAGCATGGAGTCGCAGCGCACTTCAGAAACGCTTCCATCGGGGTAGGGCAGGTTGAAAATGTCATACTGAAATATCTCCAGATCATCGGGAATTGTCAGATTGGGATAGCGTGCCTTCATTTCTTCCAGCGTGTCGAGGTCGATATTCACGTATCCCGGCAGCGGTCTTGAAGCGCAGCCTAGGTTGAGCCTGATGTCTTCGATGGGATTTTCACTCATTGCAACTCCTGGCACAGCGAAACCGACGCGGTTTCCGTTCTCATTCAGGCATTGACTGGCTGATTGTCACCAGCCAGTGGTTTCTGGATGATGCCCTGCCCGGTTACCAGGCTGAACACCTTGGCGCCTATCTTCTGGATAACCAAATCATAGTCATCGAATCCTCCTTGGCCAAACGAATAACTGTCAATCAGGATGTATCCGCCCGGATTCAATTTTTCATACAAATACTGCAGCGAGGCGGCCTCGGCCGCAGGATGGGTCGTGTTCAAATGAACGAACGCCAAGCCTCGCTCCAAGCCCTTCAGGGGGAAGCAGTCCGGCAGCAGTTGCCTGTGGAATACGACCGGCGCATCCTCACGATACTGCTTCCGTACGAATTGAAAATCCGTGTTATAGGGATTGACTCCTTGCCCTGGGTAATTGGCGCCCAGAAAGGGGTCGATGAAATGATAGTTTTTTTCGAGTCGTTCAAACTCCACAAAATCGTAAATCACCCTGGGCGCAATCCCGAAGGAAATTCCTGCGGATAGAAAATCGCCGGGAATAGATTTTGAAAACTCGGCAAACATGCATGCGGTGTATTGCCTCAGTCTCGTCTCGTTGGGGGCGTTAAAGGGATTGAGCTTTCGATGCCGGTCGTGAATCTCAGCAAATCGGCCCTCGTGCAGCCATCGCATGCTGTGCTGGGTATAAACACCCTGGTAGCTGAGCGCATGGCGCGGGAGATCCGTCCGCAACCGTTCTCGCATGTAATTTAGCATTGCGGCAGGCAAGACGCTCTTAGCCACTCGCCTGAGGAAGTGGTTAGTGCTCATGGATCTCTCTGACGGAGGTAGTTCTCGGCGTCATTGCTTCGCGTGCATGTCAAAAAAGTTCCCAACTGCCGAGACAACCTGAGCCTGCGACAACTCGTCGAGCCCCGGGTAGAGCGGCAAGCTGATAATTTCGCTCACAATCTGTTCAGTCAGGGGCAACCGGGTGCCATCGATGAATGCAGGCATCATGTGCGCCGGCATTGCATAATGGATACCGGCAACGATTCCGTTTAGCTTTAGATGCTGCAGAAGTTTGTCCCTTTCGGATGTACGGATGACGAACAGATGATAGACATGCAACGCGGCGTCGCGCACGGCCGGGTTTTCGACAGGTAAGCCGGCAAGGGCTTCCAGATAACTGACGGCCTGCCGGCGCCTTTCGGCATTATCGGCATCGAGATGGCGCAACTTCACCCGAAGTATCGCCGCTTGCAATTCATCCAGCCGGCTGTTCATTCCAGGCTCGAGGCTGACCCGATTTTCGTTCCAGCCATATTGGCGCAGACTACGAATTCGCGCTGCCAGAGCAGGATCGCGACAAACGACCGCCCCGCCGTCCCCGAAGGCGCCCAGGTTCTTGGTAGGGAAGAAACTGAAACAACCAATGTCGCCCACGGTACCAAGTTTGCGGCCCTGATATTCTGCTCCCGTCGCCTGTGCACAATCTTCGATCAGCCGAAATCCCCTTCGGCCAGCCAACGCGGTTAGATTCCCCAGATCGGCAGCCTGACCATAGAGGTGCACGGCAATTGTCGCTTTTGTTCGTTCCGTGCAGGCCGCTTCGACGGCTCCGACGGCGAGCGTATAAAACCCAGCCTCGATATCGACGAATACCGGTGTTGCCCCCACCATTGCCACCGCCGCTACCGTCGCCGTCGCCGTGTGGGAAGGCACAATGACCTCATCACCGCGGCCAATGTTCAGCGCCCGCAGGGCAAGCACCAACGCATCCGTTCCGCTGCCACATCCTATGGCATGTTCTATTCCAAGATATTGTCCGAACTCGTACTCAAACCTCGCAACTTCATCGCCGAGAATATAGTTGCCACTGTTCAGGACGGATCTAATAGCGTCATAGATTTCACCTTGGTGCGGAAGGAACTGGGCCTTAGGGAATGCGCAAAAAATCATCCTGACCCCGTCAATTCTGGTCAATGTGAGTCAGCCACTTTCCGCCGTTTGCGGTAAAGGACTTTTCCTTATCCATAATTTCGACCTTGTGATTCCATGCGAATAGAAGCGCGGTGTCTGGAAAACGTTCGACGAAAGCGGCATACGGCTTCACTGGAATATGCATTCCAGGGCTGAACTTTCCCTGCTTGATCGGCGTGGTGTCAGAAATGAACTCGATCAGATCGGGGCCGATGCAACAGTAGTTGAGGATGGTCGTGCTCTTGGAGGTTGCTCCGTATCCGACCACGCGTCTACCTGCCACTTTCTCCGCAACCAGAAGACGAACCAGGCGCTCCTTGGATTCTTCGCAAGCTTTGCGAAATTTTTCATAGGTTTTCGGCAGATGCAGGCACGCAGCCCTTTCTTCGCCAAGAATCGTTTCAACTGCGGGCGACTTGCTACGCTCGCCCTTGCGAGCGAGGACGTAGCGCATTGAACCACCGTGCGTTTCCTGTTTAATCAAGTCGATGAGCTCAAAACCATATAGGCCGAAAATGTTGGCCACCGACAGTGCCGAAAAAATGAAAACGTGTTCGTCGTAGATCTGGTCGTACGAGGTTTTCTCGATCATGGCGCCCAGGTACGGATCCTCGAAAATCAGCACGCCATCCGGCTTCAAGAGCATTTCTGCCCCTTTGGCGATGCCGTGCATATCGGGAATATGGCACATGACATTTGCAGCAACCAGCGCATCGGCCTTGCCGTACTCCTTGACAATTTCAGCTGCGGTTTCGGGACCGAAGAATCGAACAATGGTATTGACGCCGTGCTTGCGAGCCTCATCTGCCACGTTGGCTGACGGCTCTACGCCGAGATGCCGAATGCCGCACCTGGCGAAATTCTCCAGCATGATGCCGTCGTTGCTGCCTATCTCAACAACAAACGAATCGTCGCCACGCAGATGATGCTCACTAACCCATTCTGCATAAGCCTTGAAATGGCGCTGCATGTGTGCGGAAGTTCGCGAGAAAAAGGCATACTGATCGTGAAACATCATTTCAGCTTCAGGTTGTTCCTCGATCTGGAACGTCAGGCACTTGTCGCAGAAAGCCGGTTTCAGTTCAAAGAAATATTCGTTGCCAAACTGCTCCGGCATCAGGAATCCATTGGCAATTGGCATCCTGCCGAAGGTCATGAACGGCCCGATAGTGTGTTCGCAGATTCTGCATTTCATATTCGTACCTGTAATTTCAGTCTTAAATGTTCGGAAGTCTTGCTGGATCAATATCCTTCAATCTCGGATAGGAGGAATCGCGAGAAGTGATGGTCGGATTCGCCACCGGCCACTGAATGCCGAACTCCGGATCGTTCCACAAAACTCCAGCTTCATCGTCAGGGTAGTAATAATCCGTGCACTTGTACAGAATCTCGTTCTTCTCGCCTAAGGTGCAAAAGCCGTGCGCTACTCCTGGTGGTAGATACAGTTGCTGGTTGCTCTCGGCGGAAAGCATATAGGCGATGTGCTGACCAAAAGTTGGCGAGTTGCGTCTAAGATCGACGCCTACGTCAAATACGCACCCTTGCGTCACATAGATGAGGTGACCGATGGGGCTGCACACTTGATAATGCAGGCCGCGCACGACGCCCTTCTGCGAAAAAGACCTGTTGTCCTGCACGAACTCGATGTCTATTCCAGCAGCCGCATAGCGGCGGCGCTGATAGCTCTCAAGAAAAAAGCCTCGCTCGTCGCCGTACAAGTCAAGATCGATCAGCAAAGCTCCGGCTATCGCCGTATTCGTTGTCTTGATCACTTGCATTCAGTGAAACTTTGCGCTGTCATTGCAAGCACCGCAGGCTGATGATCGTATCTGTGACGGGAAAAGATTAGACGCCTGCAATAAGTGAATCGCTCCAAGTATTTTGGATTCATGCCGACGCCTCTTTTCCCACTTCGCGCCGGAGTTCCTCGATCTCGTTGCGTATGGCCTCGTATTCGGCGACTTTGTACTTGAGAAAACTGACGGTGAGACGGGCTTTTTCCTCAATACCGCTGGGAGTAAGCAGGTAGCTGTAGGCGAGTTTGTTGTCTGCGCGGCGGAAGTTGTCCATCTTTACGAGACCCTTCTGCATCAGCGCCTTAAGGCAATAATTGGTTTTGCCCAAGCTGACACCCATCGCCTTGGCCATTTCCCGCTGCTGAATGGCGGGGTTGGCTTCAATGAGTTTCAGTAGTTTGTAGTGATGGGGATCGGGTAACACTATAGACGTTGAGTAGCAGGGCGTGTTCAGAGATTGAACAGGAGCTTACAGGGCTGATCCGGTATTGGCAATACCTATTGGTGCGGCCTCGCTTGTGCGCCGCGCCAAATCCGACCGCTGGACGGCAATTCATGGCGGCTCAAAGCTTGTCGCGCACCCGCAAATACCTTGGAAAGCGCGGCATGCCGTTTTTCGTCAGCTCGCGATAGCGATAGGTGACGAGCGTGCCGACCGGCGGTGGGTTGCGCCGAAGGGCGTCGCTCAGGCCGCTGCCCAGGGCAAAGCGGCGGCCATCGGGCATTTCCATTTGCAGTGCGCCGGTCAGGCCGGCATATTTCCCGTTGCCGGGCAGATGGGCGACCACCGTGGCCTCGGCATCCAGCCACGGGGTCAGCTTGAGCAGGGCGCTGGAGCGGCCGGTTTCGTAGGCGGCATCTGCCCGGTGCAACATCAGCCCTTCGCCGCCCTGGCGGACGATGTCGCGCAGCATTTTCTGCAGCGCAACCGCGTCGGCCAGGCGAAGTTGCGGCACGGCCTGCAGCCACGGCACATTTGCCGCCGCGGTGACGGCCTTGATCCTTTCGGCGCGGTCGGTAAACGTGCCGGGGGCAGCGGGTAACTCGAAGATCATGTAGCGTACGCGACGCCATTCAGCATCGTCGGGCGTCTGGCGGCGGACGATGGCCGACAGCTGGTCGAAACTGTCGCGCCCGAGCCAGAGTTCGCCGTCCAGCGGCTGTTTGGGCAGCGCATCGAGAAACCATTTTGGAGCTGGCACCGGATTGCCGCTGCGAAAGCGGAGGACCTTGCCGTCCCAGACGGCGCGCACGCCGTCGAGCTTTTCGCTGACCCAGTAGAGCGAAACATCGATATCGTCGCGATAGCGCTCGGCGAGAAGAAAAGTCGGCGCTGGCGACACGGCGGCTGGCGCCAGCGTGAACGCGACTGTGGCAAGCAGGACGAAACACAGGCGAAAAACCAGGTGCAAGCGGATGTCTCGATACCGGCTGTCAGCCGCCATGCCGTGCCAAAAAATCCCGGTAGGCCAGCGCGATGCCTTCGCGCAGCGGGGTATGTGCCTGCCAGCCGATGTCGCGCAGGCGGCTGACATCAAGCAATTTGCGTGGCGTGCCGTCCGGCTTGCTGCTGTCGAACACGATGCTGCCGGCGAAACCGACGACGGACATGACCGTCTCGGCCAGCTCGCGAATGGTGACATCCTTACCGGTACCGATGTTGTAGTAGCCATCGGTGACGCCCTTGTCTATCAGGAAGACGCAGGCGTCCGCCAGATCGTCGACGTAAAGGAATTCCCGCATCGGCTGGCCGCTGCCCCAGACCAGCAGTTCGCCGTCGCCGCGCAGCTTCGCCTCGTGCGCCTTGCGGATCAGCGCCGGCAGGACGTGGCTGTTGGCCAGGTCGTAGTGGTCGTTGGGGCCGTAGAGGTTGGTCGGCATTACGGAGAAATACTGCGTGCCGTACTGGCGGTTGTAGCTTTCGCAGAGCTTGATGCCGGCGATCTTGGCAATCGCGTACGGCTCATTGGTCTGCTCCAGCGAACCGGTGAGAAGATAGTCTTCTCTTATGGGCTGCGGGCAGTCGCGCGGATAGATGCAGCTCGAGCCGAGGAAGCACAGGCGCCGCACTCCGGCCAGCCAGGCGCCATGGATCAGGTTGGCCTCGACCATCAGGTTCTGGTAGATGAAGTCCGCGCGCAGCGTGTTGTTGGCGTGGATGCCGCCGACGATGGCCGCTGCGATGAAGATGAAGTCGGGCTTTTCCCGGGCCAGGAAGGCGTGCGTCGCGGCCTGGTCAAGCAGGTCGAGTTCCGCCCGGGTGCGGGTGAGAATGTTCGTGTAGCCGTCCTGCTGCAGCCGGCGCACCAGGGCGGAGCCGACCATACCGCGATGGCCGGCGACGTAAATCTTCGCCGCAGTTTCCATCATTTATCCATCACTCGTGATGATCCATGGCCTGGTAGCCATGCTTCTTGATCAGTTCGTCGCGCTCCGCGGCCTTGAGGTCCTCGCGCACCATTTCGGCGACGAGTTGGGTGAAAGTGATCTTCGGTGTCCATCCCAGTTTTTCGCGTGCCTTGGTGGCGTCGCCGAGCAGGGTTTCGACTTCGGTGGGCCGGAAATAGCGCGGATCGACCTGGACGATGCACTTGCCCTGGGCATCGTAGCCCTTCTCGTCGACTCCGCTGCCGCGCCAGGTCACGGCAATGCCGATCTCGGCCGCCGCCGCATCGACGAAATCGCGCACGCTGTATTGCACGCCGGTGGCGATGACGAAGTCCTCGGCCTGGCTCTGCTGCAGCATCAGCCACTGCATCTCGACGTAATCTTTCGCATGTCCCCAGTCGCGGCGGGCCGAGAGGTTGCCGAGGAACAGGCAATCCTGCAGGCCGAGCTTGATGCGCGCCAGGGCGCGGGTGATCTTGCGCGTGACGAAGGTCTCGCCGCGCACCGGGCTTTCGTGGTTGAACAGGATGCCGTTGCAGGCATACATGCCATAGGCCTCGCGGTAGTTCACCGTGATCCAGTAGGCATAGAGCTTGGCCACCGCGTAGGGGCTGCGCGGATAGAAGGGCGTGGTTTCCTTCTGCGGCGTTTCCTGCACCAGGCCGAACAGTTCCGAGGTGCTGGCCTGGTAGAAGCGGGTCTTCTTCTCCATGCCGAGGATGCGGATCGCCTCGAGCACGCGCAGCGCGCCGAGGGCGTCGGAGTTGGCCGTGTATTCGGGTTCCTCGAAGCTCACGGCAACGTGGCTCTGTGCCGCCAGGTTGTAGATTTCGTCGGGCCGCACTTGCTGGATGATGCGCACCAGGCTGGAGCTGTCGGTCATGTCGCCGTGGTGCAGGACGAAGCGCCGGTTCTTCTCGTGCGGATCCTGGTACAGGTGGTCGATGCGGTCGGTATTGAACAGCGAGCTGCGGCGCTTGATGCCGTGCACCTCGTAGTCCTTGTCGAGCAGGAACTCGGCGAGATAGGCGCCGTCCTGGCCAGTGACGCCGGTGATCAATGCGATTTTTTTGGTCATTGCTTGCGTCCGTAATTGTCTTCAAAGCGTACGATGTCGTCCTCCCCCAGATAGCTGCCCGACTGCACCTCGATGATTTCGAGCGGGATCTGGCCCGGGTTTTCCAGTCGATGTTTTACACCCAGCGGAATGTAGGTGGATTCGTTCTCGCCGAGCAGGATTACCTCGTCGCCGCGGGTCACCCTGGCGGTGCCGCGCACCACCACCCAGTGCTCGGCGCGATGGTGGTGCATCTGCAGTGACAGCGTGGCGCCGGGGCGCACCACGATGCGCTTGACCTGGAAGCGGTCGCCGCTATCGACACTGTCATACCAGCCCCAGGGCCGGTGCACTTTGCGGTGCAACTCGGCTTCGCCGCGTCCGGCGGCCTTGAGCCGGGCGACGATGGTCTTGACTTCCTGGGTACGGGCCTTGGGCGCGACCAGCACGGCATCGGCGGTTTCGACGACGACCATGTCCTCGCAGCCGATGCAGGCGACCAGGCCGTGTTCGGCGATCACCAGGTTGCGGCGGGAATCCTCCAGCCATACATCGCCCTTCACGGCGTTGTCATCGGCATCACGGGCGATGGCCTGCCACAACGCATCCCAGGCGCCGACGTCCGACCAGCCGACGTCGAGCGGCACCACCCTTGCAGGGATGGCCAGCGCGCTGGCGGCAGGGAGTTTTTCCATCACGGCATAGTCGATCGAATCCGCCGGCGATGCGGCGAAGGCCGTCGCATCGAGCCGCACGAAATCGCCGTCGGCTTGCGCCCCTGCCACCGCCTGGCGACAGGCCGCCAGGATCGCCGGGGCGAAATGGTCAATCGCCTTGAGCCAGGTCGAGGCGCGCAGCATGAAGATGCCGCTGTTCCAGAAATGCTGGCCGCCGGCCACATAGGCTTGCGCCGTCACCGCATCCGGCTTCTCGCGAAAGGCCAGCAGGTCCATGGGAGCGCCGCGCGCCGTATCGCCCCTCATCCCCCCGCCCTTCTCCTGAAAGGAGAAGGAAGTAGACTGTCTTCCCTCTCCCTCTGGGGCGAAGGCGGGGTTTCGCGAAGCACGCTTCGCGCCGCCTGAGCCGGCCGGCTGTGCAAAGCCGGCTGTGGGGCGCGGAGCGGGGATCGAGGGAGAGGGCTGGCCGACTTTTGTTTCGATGTAGCCGTAACCGGTCTCGGGACGGTCCGGCTGGATGCCGAAGGTCACCACAGCGCCGGCCTCCGCCTCGGGCAAACCGCGCAGCACCGCGGCGCGGAAGGCGCC
>JADYZH010000095.1 GCA_020853215.1 Sulfuritalea sp.
TGCTCTGCCTGTACTGCCATGACAACGAGCACCAGCGGCAGCTCGAAGCGGGTAACGGGTCTGCGGATGGGCGCGCGAATGGCCCGGCAGCCACTCACTCGCCATTCGCCAACCTCAAGACATTGCTGGGATCGAAGAACAGCTAGCCGATCGACGCAATGAAGACCGGGGCAGGCCCCGTCTTCGCCCAAGTGCAAGGAAGGCGCGGCTCACTCCGTGTTCGAATTACCCGAGGGCACGGCAACCGGCGTCTGCGCTGCCGGCTCTCGCGACTCGGGTGTGCTCTGTCTGTCTAGCCAGTTGAGCACCTGCCGTGCCTGGGCGATGCCCTTGCCCTCGGCCTGAAGGAGCAAGGAGCGCGCTCTCGACGGATCCTTTTTGCTCTCTGCACCAACCGCCAACAGCCTGCCGGCGTTGAACTGGGCGGAAGGCAGCCCCTGTTCCGCCGCGCTCAGGTACCAGCGCAGGGCTTCCTCCGGATTGGCGACTGCGCCGCGCCCCATTTCATTGATCTCGCCAAGATTGTTCTGCGCGTCGGGATCCCCTTGGTCAGCTGCCAGCCGGTACAGACGGGCCGCCCTGGATTCGTCAACCGAACCGCCGTGGCCGTTCATCATCAGGTAGGCAAGCAGCGTCTGCGAACGCGGCCGGCCCTGGCTGGCGGATTGCGCCAGCCAGGTGCGGGCGCATGCGTAGTCCGATACCGTCGCGCCGAATTCCCCCAGGCATCGACGCCCCATCCATTCCTGCGCAACCGAGTGTCCCCTCACCGCGGAGCGCTCCATTTCCAACCAGGCCCGGTCAGGAGAAATCTTCATCAGGCATTGGGCAGCATGCCAACCGGAGGAGGCCAACTGCTCGGCGGCGATAAGAAACTCCACGCACGACTTTTTCTCATCCTTTGCAAGCAACAGACCTCGCCCAAGAAGAAAACCTGTCGCTTGGCGCGCCTTGAAATCTCCACCCTGCGCCATCTTCTGCACGCGCCATCCCGTGTCATGCAGGCCCGTAGTCAATTTCTGCGTGAGTTCGCCAACCTTCCCGGTTTCGCCTGCTGCCTCCGCACGCAACAGGTTGTCGGTCACGGTCACGGTAATGCGCGCCAGACGTTCCCGGGCGGCTGTATCGCCAGGATTGTCCATCACGGCTTGACGCGCCGCAGCCGTATCCGCATCCAGATCGGTTTCTTTGGAGCCCGGCGGATCAAGCGACAGACCTGATCTTTCCGGGCTGGCCGTCTTTGCCGCGTCCGCTGGTAATTTTGGAGTCGCCGCCCGAGATACGGCTTTTGGTTCCCGAGGCTTGGCCTTTGTTGCGGACTTCGGCTTCGCAGTAGACTGAGCCTTGGGTTGGACCTTGCGCTGCGACTTGGTGTCGAGCTTCGTCGCAGTTTTGGCGCTAGCGTTCGCCTCGGTCGTCGGCGCTACCGCAAAGGATGGCAGCGACGTCAAGCAGGCGACCAAGAGGAAACAAGGGAACTTCCAGTTCGACTTCATGCGTAGTCGGGACTGAATCCAATGAACAAGGAGACCGCCGAAATCCTCCGCCCCAAGACCTGAACCAAAGTATATTGCCCCTTTCCAATTCCGATCAAGACCGCTTGCAGCGAAAGAAAATACGACTATCCAATAAGTTACAGACCAAGCGAGAAGATATAAGGCGGAAAAAAAGGTTTCAGCCTTTCGACGGAAACCCTTGATTTCAAATGGTCGGGGTGGAGGGATTCGAACTCTCGACATCTTGCTCCCAAAGCAAGCGCGCTACCGGGCTGCGCCACACCCCGAACAAGCGAATTTTACCGAAGCCGGTCGGTGGCGGTCAATCACCTGTCAGAAAACGCACCCGATAAACCATGTCTTGCAGTCGTCCGCCGTTTCGTTTATAAAGCCGATTCTCTGAAAATACGGATTCTTTGCAATGGCCGAAGATCTGCTTCACAAAAAGCAATTCCCGCCCTACACGCCGAAAAAGGGCGAAGAGTACATGAGCGCGAAGCAGCTCGCTCACTTTCACGCCATCCTGACTTCCCTCAAGGACGAACTGAGCGAAGACATTGAACGCACGGTGCACACCATGCAGGATGAGGCGACAGTGTTTGCGGACCCGAACGACCGCGCCAGCCAGGAGTCGGACATTGCTCTCGAACTGCGCAACCGCGACCGCGAACGCAAGCTGATCAAGAAGATCGATGAATCAATTGCCCGCATAGAGAGCGGGGAGTATGGCTACTGCGATTCCTGCGGAGTCGAAATCGGCCTCAAGCGCCTTGAAGCCCGCCCTACCGCAACGCTCTGCATCGACTGCAAGACCCTGGAAGAACACCGCGAAAAACAGGTCGGTAAATAGCACTTTGAACCATCAGGAACAAAAAAGGACGCCACGGCGTCCTTTTTTGTTGCCCGGAAATCGCGGCTTATTGGGCTACGGAAGCCGGTGCTGCAGTTTCCGCGGCGATGGCCTTCATCGACAGGCGGACACGGCCCTTGTCGTCAGTTTCGATCACCTTGACCTTCACTACCTGGCCTTCCTTGAGGTAATCGGCAACGGCATTTACGCGCTCACTGGCGATTTGTGAGATGTGCAGCAAGCCATCCTTGCCCGGCAGCAGGCTAACGATGGCGCCGAAATCCAGCAGGCGCAGCACGGTGCCTTCGTAAATCCGGCCGACTTCGACTTCAGCGGTGATGTCCTCGATGCGCTTCTTTGCCACTTGCGCGGCATCCGCATTGACCGACGAAATGGTGATCGAGCCATCGTCCTCGATATCGATGACACAACCCGTCTCCTCGGTCAGCGCACGGATCACGGCGCCACCCTTGCCGATGACATCACGAATCTTTTCCGGGTTGATCTTGATGTGGATCATGCGCGGGGCGAAGGTGGACACCTCCTCGCGATGACCGGACATCGAACCCTTCATCTTGTCCAGGATGTGCAGGCGCGCTTCCTTGGCCTGGGCCAGTGCCACCTGCATGATTTCCTTGGTGATGCCCTGGATCTTGATGTCCATCTGCAGCGCGGTAATGCCATCTTCGGTACCTGCCACCTTGAAGTCCATGTCGCCGAGGTGATCCTCGTCGCCGAGGATGTCGGTCAGTACGGCAAAACGGCCGCCATCCTTGATCAGGCCCATGGCGATACCGGCCACCGGCGCCTTGAGCGGAACGCCCGCATCCATCAGTGCCAGCGAACCGCCGCAGACGGAAGCCATCGACGACGACCCGTTGGACTCGGTGATCTCGGAGACGACACGCATCGAATAGCCGAACTCCTCGGGCGACGGCAGCACGGCAAGCAGTGCCCGCTTGGCGAGGCGGCCGTGACCGATTTCGCGGCGCTTCGGCGTGCCGACGCGGCCGGTTTCACCGGTGGCGTAGGGCGGCATGTTGTAGTGGAGCATGAAGCGGTCGCGATACTCTCCCTGCAGCGCATCGATGATCTGCTCGTCGCGGCCGGTGCCCAGTGTGGCGACAACAAGCGCCTGCGTTTCACCGCGGGTGAACAGCGCTGAGCCGTGGGTGCGCGGCAGGACGCCGTTGCGGATCACGATCGGACGCACGGTACGGGTATCACGACCGTCAATGCGAGGCTCGCCATTGAGAATCTGGCTGCGCACGATTTTGGCTTCGAGTTCGAACACGGTGTTGCCGATGAGGTTGGAATCCGGTGGGTTCTCGACGCCCTCGGTAAGCGCAGCAATGGTCTTCTTGGTGATTTCCCGTGTCCTCACCGTGCGGGCCTGCTTGCTGGTGATGCGATAGGCTTCGCGCAAGTCGGCTTCGGCTAGTTCGGCGACGCGGGCGATCAGCGGCTCGTTCCTGGCCGGCGGCTGCCAGTCCCACTCGGGCTTGCCGGCGAGTTCCACCAATTCGTTGATGGCCTTGATCGCAGCCTGCATCTGCTCGTGGCCGAAAACCACGGCACCGAGCATGATTTCCTCGGAGAGGCGCTTGGCTTCAGATTCGACCATCAGCACGGCGCCTTCGGTACCGGCCACCACGAGGTCGAGTTGGGTGCCTTGCAGTTGGGTCTTGGTCGGACACAACACGTACTTGCCATCGATGTAGCCGACGCGCGCCGCACCGATCGGGCCACTGAAGGGAATGCCCGAAATTGCCATGGCGGCCGAGGCACCGAGCATGGCCGGTATATCCGGATCGATTTCCGGATTGCACGACATGACGGTGCAGACCACCTGCACTTCGTTGTAGAACGCATCGGGAAACAGCGGACGCAACGGACGGTCGATCAGGCGCGAAGTCAGGATCTCCTTCTCCGAAGGACGGCCTTCGCGCTTGAAGAACCCGCCGGGAATGCGGCCGGCGGCGTAGGTGCGCTCCTGATAATCGACGGTCAGAGGAAAGAAATCCTGGCCCGGCTTGGCGTTCAGTGCACCAACGACGGTGGCCAGCACCACGGTATCCTCCATGGTAACCATCACGGCGCCACCTGCCTGACGGGCAATTTCCGCAGTTTCGAGGGTGACCGTGTGGTCACCGTAGGCAAAGCTCTTCTTGATCGGATTCAGCACAAAAATTCCTTTCGGCAAAAATAAAAAGCCGGCACAACCCTCATGGTTGCACCGGCCTGATCAGCCAGCCTGCCCAATATTTGGCGCAGAACGCATCGCGTCGGGATGACCCGGGCCGGCGTCTGGTTGAAATTACTTGCGCAGACCGAGGCGCTCGATCAACGACCGGTAGCCATCGATGTTCTTGCGTTTGAGGTAATCCAGCATCGAGCGACGCTGGCTGACCATCTTGAGCAGGCCGCGACGTGAATGATGATCCTTGGTATGCGCCTTGAAGTGATCCGTCAAGTCGTTGATGCGCGCGGTAAGCAGCGCGACCTGGACTTCGGGGGAACCGGTGTCACCTTGGGCACGCTGGTAGTCGGTGACGATCTTCGCTTTGTCGGTAGTCGAAATTGCCATTATGGTTTCCTTGCTGATCCTGTAATTTTGGGCTCTTGGAGAACCGCGAATTATAGCGTTTTGAAGGCTGTCAAATCAAGCATCAGGGACGAATTCGTTACTCAGGAACCGGCGACCAGCCGTTGCGGTTGCAACCAGCCATCGACAGTCTGTCGGCAGACACCGATGAATCGATCCTCATGATCGTAGGCGCGCAGCCGGGCGCCAGCTTCCCCGGACCAGCGAACGGATTGACCGTGTCGCAATCGAACTGCATCGGCAGCGTCCAGTCGGGCTTCCGCCAGATTTGCCACAAGGCTGTCAGGCGGCAGCAGCAAGGCATCGCGGGCCTCGGCTGCCAACGCTTCGAGTTGTGCAAGGGAATGGGCTGCAGCAACATCCAGGACCCCTATTCCGGTACGGCGCAGGCCGGCCAAATGTGCGCCACAGCCAAGGAATTCACCGATGTCGGCAGCCAGGGTGCGAACATACGTACCCTTGCTGCAAAGAACCTCAACCACGAAGCGTCCGCCGGCAAGATCGCTTGCATCGAGCAAATCCAGCCTGTGGATACTGGCCCGGCGCGCGGCGCGCTCAAGTTCGATGCCAGCACGGGCATATTCATAGAGCGGCTTGCCATCCCGCTTCAGCGCCGAATACATCGGCGGAATCTGGTCGATTTCGCCGGTATGGGCCGCAAGCGCCTTCTCTACCGCCCGCCGGTCAACTTCTACCGGACGGCGCCGCAGTACTTTGCCCTCGGTATCCGCAGTATCCGTGGTGACGCCAAGTTGAACCACCGCCACATAGCGCTTGTCGGCGTTCAACAAATCACTTGAAAACTTGGAGGCTTCGCCAAAGCACAACGGCAAAAGGCCGGTGGCCAGAGGATCGAGCGTCCCCGTGTGCCCCGCCTTTTCAGCGTCATAAAGGCGCCTCGCGGCCTGCAGGGCGCGATTGGAAGACTCTCCGAGCGTCTTGTCCAGTAACAGGACCCCATCGAGCCGGCGACGCGGCGGCTTGCGCGGTACATTCACTCCTGAAACGGCTTGTTGTCCGATTCCACGGCTTCGTCGATCAGTTTCGAGAGGCGGACCCCCTCCTGGACGGAGGAGTCAAAGACAAAATGCAACTCGGGAACATGATGGATCCTGACCCGCCGACCGAGTTCGCGACGCAGGAAACTGGCGGAATGCTTGAGCCCCTGATCGATCATCTCGTTCGACGCCGGATCGGCGAGCGAGGTATAGAACACCTTGGCATGAGCGTAATCGGCGGTGACTTCGACTGCCGTCAGCGTGACTAGCGTGAGTTTCGCCGCGATCCGCAAGTCCTTGAGATGAAACCGCAGCAGATCCGCAAGTTCGCGCCGGATCTGCTCCGAAACGCGGTCAGAACGAGCGTAGCCATGGCCTGAGCCGCGCTTTGTCACCATTCCGATCAGAGTAGCGCCCGGGCGATTTCCTGGACCTCGAACACCTCGAGCTGATCGCCTTCATTGATGTCGTTGAAGCTCTTCAGGCTCAAACCGCACTCGAAGCCTTCCTTGACCTCGCGCGCGTCGTCCTTGAAGCGCTTTAGCGAATCCAGTTCGCCGGTATGGATCACGGTATTGTTGCGCAACAGCCTGACCGAGGCACCGCGCCTCACCACGCCGGAAAGGACCATGCAACCGGCAACTGCGCCGATGCGCGAAATGCGGAATACCTGGCGGATCTCGACCAGTCCGATGACGACCTCCTTCTTTTCCGGAGCAAGCATGCCGGACAGTGCCGCCTTGACCTCATCGACCACCGCGTAGATGATGTTGTAATAGCGGATGTCGACGCCAAGACTTTCAGCAGCCTTGCGCGCACCGACGTCGGCGCGGGTATTGAAGCCGATCACCACTGCCTTGGAAGCGGCGGCCAGATTGATATCGGATTCGCTGATGCCGCCGACGCCGGCATGTACCACCATAACCTTGACTTCGCCGGTCGACAGTTTGTTCAGGGATTGCGTCAGAGCTTCCAGGGAACCTTGCACATCGGCCTTGATTACCAAGGGCAGGGTCCTGACCTCGCCCTCGGTCATCTGCTCGAACATGTTTTCCAGCTTGGCGGCTTGCTGCTTGGCCAGTTTGACGTCGCGGAACTTGCCCTGGCGGAACAGCGCGATTTCCCGCGCCTTGCGCTCATCGTTGAGAACCATGCTTTCGTCGCCGGCAGCCGGCAGGTCAGTCAGACCCTGTATTTCGACTGGGATCGAGGGGCCTGCCGAATCGACGGCCTTGCCGTTCTCGTCGAGCATGGCGCGCACGCGACCGAATACCGCGCCTGCCAGCAGTACGTCGCCGCGGCGCAGAGTTCCCGACAGCACCAGAATCGTCGCCACCGGGCCCTTGCCCTTGTCGAGGCGCGCCTCGATCACCAAGCCTTTTGCCGGCGCATCCACCGGCGCGGCAAGCTCCAGCACCTCCGCCTGCAACAGCACGTGTTCCAACAACACGTCGATGCCCTCCCCAGTCTTGGCCGAGACGCCAATGAAGGGGGAGTCGCCACCGTATTCTTCCGGCACCACGCCTTCGGCGACCAGTTCCTGCTTTACGCGCTCCATGTTCGCATCGGGCTTGTCGATCTTGGTCACGGCCACGACCAGGGGCACGTTGGCTGCCTTCGCATGGGCGATGGCTTCCTTGGTCTGCGGCATGACCCCGTCGTCCGCGGCGACGACCAGAATGACCAGGTCGGTGGCCTTCGCGCCGCGTGCGCGCATTGCGGTAAAGGCCTCATGACCCGGCGTATCGAGGAAGGTGATCATGCCGCGCGGCGTTTCCACATGGTAGGCGCCGATATGCTGGGTGATGCCGCCCGCCTCGCCATGAGCGACGCGACTCTTGCGGATGTAGTCGAGCAATGATGTCTTGCCGTGGTCAACATGGCCCATCACGGTGACTACCGGGGCCCGTGGCAGTTGCACCACGTCCTTGTGATCGCCTTCGTCCACGAGATATGCATCCGGATCGTCGAGCTTGGCGGCGAACGCCAAATGACCCATTTCCTCGACCACGATCATCGCGGTTTCCTGGTCGAGTACCTGATTGATCGTGACCATCGAACCCATTTTCATCAACGTCTTGATGACTTCTGTGGCCTTGACCGTCATTTTGTGCGCAAGGTCGGCTACCGAAATGGTTTCCGGCACATGCACTTCGCGCACGATCGCTTCAACCGGTTGCTGCACCTGCACTTCCTCAGGGTGCCCATGACGGCCGCCATGGCGACCGCCACCCTTCGAACCACGCCACCCGGATGTACCGGCATCACCGCGGGTCTTGATCGCGCGCCGCTTCGCGGCGTCATCCTTCCATGCGTCCTTCTTGGCCGGCTTCGCCTTGCCGTCGTCGGGTTTCGCGGCCGGCTTGTGGATAGTTCCGGACACACCCGCGGCAGCGGCCTCCTTTGCCTTCTTGGCTTCTGCAGCAGCCAGTTGAGCCTGCTGCTCCGCAAGGCGGGCTTCGGCCTCAGCACGCGCCCTGGCTTCGCGGTCATGCTTTTCCCTGAACTCGGCGGCTTGAATTGCGGACAATTTGCCCTGGCGCTGCATTTCTGCTTCGCGCAACGCACGCTGAGCATCATCAATCACCGATTTCGGTGCCACCTCCGGCTTTGCGGCGGCATCATCGGCCGGCGAAGCCTCGGGGACAGCAACCGGCGACGCGACCGGCGCCTCGATCGCAGGCATCGCCGCGACTGATGGCACTTCTTGGACAACAGCGGTCATCTCGGCAACCGTATTTCCTTTAGCAGCCTCGGCCGCCAACTCGCTGGGATCCCGCTTGACGAAAATTCGCTTCTTGCGGACCTCGACCTGGATCGTTCGCGCCTTGCCTGTTGAATCGGCCGCCTTGATTTCGGTGGTCTGTTTGCGCGTCAGGGTGATCTTGGCCTTCGGCACGGTATCGCCATGCGACTTGCGCAGATAGTCGAGCAGCCGGGTCTTGTCCTGTTCGGACAGGGTGTCATCGGATTCCTGCTTGCTGACACCAGCCTTGGCCAACTGCTCGAGCAGGGCCGGCGCCGGCATTTTCAGTTCGGTTGCAAACTGGGAAACAGTCATCAAAGCCATGCCGTACCTCTCATTCTTCTTCCGCGAACCAGTGGGCACGCGCAACCGTGATCAAGGCGGTGGCCCGCGCCACATCGATTCCGGTCATGTCAATCAATTCGTCGGTTGCCAGATCCGCCAGTGAATCGCGATCAGTGACGCCGTTCTTGGCCAGTTTTGCCGCCAGCGACTTATCCATGCCCTCGAGCAACAGCAGGTCGTCTGCCACCTTCTCCAACTGTTCTTCATCAACGATGGCTTCGGTCAGCAACACATTGCGAGCACGCTCACGCAGCTCGGTTACGGTCGCCTCGTCGAAGGACTCGATCTCCAGCATTTCCGCAAGAGGAACATAGGCGATTTCCTCCAGGGTGGAGAAGCCTTCCTCGATCAGAATATTGGCGACTTCCTCGTCGACGTCGAGTTTTTCCATGAACACGCCGCGAATCGAGCTGTGTTCGGTTTCCGAGCGCTTTTGCGACTCTTCGATCGTCATCAGGTTGATGGTCCAGCCCGTCAGTTCGGAAGCCAGGCGCACGTTCTGTCCGCCTCGACCGATGGCGATCGCCAGGTTGTCCTCGTCGACCACGACATCCATGGCGTGCTTTTCTTCATCGACCACGATGCTTTGCACGTCCGCCGGCGCCAGGGCACCAATCACGAACTGTGCCGGGTCCGCAGACCAGAGGATGATGTCGACGCGTTCGCCGGACAGTTCATTGGTTACGGCCGTGACGCGGGAACCGCGCATGCCGACGCAGGTACCGATCGGATCGACGCGGGGATCGTTCGACTTGACGGCTATTTTGGCGCGCATGCCGGGGTCACGGGCAGCGGCCTTGATTTCGAGCAGGCCATCTTCGATTTCGGGTACTTCGAGCTCGAACAGCTTCATGATGAACTCGGGAGCGGTACGCGACAGGATCAGTTGCGGACCGCGGGCCTGACGATCGATCTTCATCAGCCAGGCACGCACGCGGTCGCCTGGACGCAGGTTTTCCTTGGGGATCATCTGGTCGCGCGGCAACAGGGCCTCGATGCGACCTGCTTCGATGATGGCGCTACCGCGCTCCATGCGCTTGACGGTGCCGCTGACGAGGAATTCCTTGCGATCGAGAAAATCATTGAGCAGCTGCTCACGCTCGGCATCGCGGATCTTTTGCAGGATGACCTGCTTGGCCGCCTGGGCGCCAATACGGCCGAAATCGATCGGCTCCAGTTCCTCCTCGACGAACTCCTCGAGCGCGATGTCGGAAATCTGCTTTTGCGCGTCGGTCAGACCGATCTGCTGCTCGGGATCCTCGACCGCGCCGTCGGGCACCACCAGCCAGCGGCGGAAGGACTCGTACTCGCCGGTTTCGCGATCGATGTCCACGCGCACGTCGGCTTCGTCGTTGACACGTTTCTTGGTCGCCGAGGCCAGCGCCATCTCAAGGGCGCCAAAGACGATGTCCCGCGGTACGTTCTTCTCCCGGGCAAGGGCATCGACCAGCAACAGCAATTCACGGCTCATGTGAGTCCTCCGGCATTAATCAGAACTTAGGCACCAGGCGCGCACGATCGATGTTCTCGAATGCAAACCGATGCTGTGTTTCATTCACTTTCAGGCAGACCATTTCCGCTCCGCCCTCTTCCTGCAATCCTTCTAGCACACCACTGAAGTTGCGCTGGTTGCCCAGCGGAACACGCAATTTCAGCTGAACCTCCTGTCCCGCAAAACGCCGAAAGTCGGCAGGCTTTACCAGCGGCCGGTCCAGTCCGGGAGAGGACACCTCGAGACGGTCATAGTCAACGTTTTCGACCATGAAAACGCGACTGAGCTGGCTGCTCACGGTCGCGCAGTCTTCAACACTGATGCCGCCCTTTTCTGTCTGCATTCCTTGCGACCGGTCGATAAAGACGCGCAGCAGCCGGGCACGCGGGCTGGTTTCGAATTCCACCAGTTCGTACCCCATACCGACCACAGTCGTCTCAATCAAATCAACCAGTTGCATGACAATTCAGAAACCCGTCGCACAAATAGAAAATGGGCCAAAAAGCCCATTCCTTATCTCTTCCGAGATACCTGCACCAACCAAAGCCGTACGATTATAGCAGAGGCATCATTTCTCTGCCAAATCAAATTGATCGCCGTCGGCGCCGCCCTCCACGCGGAGTCCGGGCTCGCCATCCGGACAGGAGTCCGCGGCACCGGACAGGGGCGCCTTGCGTTCCGGCGGCAGCAACTTCAGCAATTCCTGCACCTCGCCCGGCTCCAGATCGCGACATTGGCCGCGCTTCAGCCGCGGTGACAGGTGCACCGGTCCGTAACGCACCCGCATCAGGCGGCTGACCAGCAGGCCTACTGCCTCGAACATGCGCCGCACCTCGCGATTGCGCCCTTCCGTCAGAACCACGCGGTACCAGCGATTGGAGCCCTCACCACCGGCTTCCCCGATAAAGCTGAAGCTGGCCAGCCCGTCTTCGAGCTGGATGCCGCTGCGCAAACGCTCCAGCATTTCCGGTGTCGCCTCGCCCAGGACCCGCACGGCGTATTCACGCTCGATTTCATAGCGCGGATGCATCATGCGGTTGGCCAGGCCGCCATCGTTGGTGAACAACAGCAGACCGCAGGAATTGAAATCCAGCCGGCCAATCGATACCCAGCGCCCGCTCTTCAGTCGCGGCAACTTGGCAAACACGCTGGGGCGGCCATCGGGGTCGTCCTTGGAAACTATCTCTCCCTCGGGCTTGTGATAGACCAGCACGCGCGGCAGGCGCAGGAGGAACTTGAGCTGCACCAGTTTGCCGTTGAGGCGGATTTTGTCTTCCGGACCAACGCGCTGACCGACGTGCGCCGGCTGGCCGTTGACGCTAACGCGACCGGCGACGATCCATTCCTCGATTTCGCGCCGCGAACCGTAGCCGGCATCGGCCAGCGCCTTGTGCAGCTTGGGCGGATCGATGAAGACGGGGTCGTTGCGGCGTTTGGCGTGGGCCGGCAACGCCGAGCCGCCGCGCAGGCGTGGCACATCCACCTGGAGTTTTGGTGGTCCCTGCGGCGAGCGGAACGGACTAGCCTTGCGGTTCTGGCGCTGCGGCGAACCCTTCGGGTTGCGGCCGGGAGAGGTCAAGTTGCCCGTCGACAACGGATCCGGCGGAGTCATGGTCTGGCTGCGGCGCTGACGGCTGCCCTGATCCGGCGTGCTCGGTGCCCGACTCATCGGCCCGCGCCTGGACCGGGGGGGCTTCGGGGATTGCGGATTGTCCAAGGTCCATCACCCTTTCAATTTCGGTCAGTGGCGGCAGTTCGGTGAGACTGCGCAAGCCGAGGTCGTCGAGAAACCGTCGTGTCGTTGCATACAACGCCGGCCGTCCGGGTGCATCGCGGTGCCCCACCGCATCGATCCAGCCGCGACCTTCAAGCGTCTTCAGAATATTCGGCGAGACCGCCACGCCCCGTATGTCTTCGATGTCGCCACGCGTCACGGGCTGACGATAGGCGATGATGGCCAGCGTTTCCATTACCGCGCGCGAATACTTCGGCGGCTTGTCGTTTTTCAGCCGGTCTATGTAGGACTGATACTCCGGGCGGGTCTGGAAGCGCCAGCCGGAGGCAAGTTGCACCAGTTCCGCCCCCCGGTTCGCCCAGTCGCGGCGTAAATCATCCAGCAGTGTACGCCAGGTATCATCATCGAACTCCTGATCGAAGAGCTTTTTCAGCTCGGACAGGGGCAATGGCTCGGCGGCCACCAGCAGCGCGGTTTCCAGCACGCGCTTGTAGTCATCGGGTTTATACAGCGGCAGCATCGGGCAACTTCACGTAAATGGGCGCCATGGCCTCGTTCTGGGTAATTTCGATCAACGCTTCGCGCGCCAGTTCGAGCAGGGCGAGAAAACTCACCACCAGGCCCTGCGCACCGAGCGTCAGGTCGAACAACTGATCGAACACGACGTAGCCGCCGCCCTGCAGCCGACGCAGGATGATGCTCATGTGTTCGCGCACGGAGAGTTCCTCGCGATGGATCTTGTGGTGCTGATGCACCCTCGCCTGCTTCATCAGCGACAACCATGCCACCTGTAGATCGTGCAGGCTGACTTCGGGCTGGCGCTCGACCACCTTGTCGGCGATCCACACGGTGATCCATTCGTAGTCGCGCCCCGCCTGCGGCATCTCGTCCAGCTTTGCCGCCGAAGCCTTCATGCGTTCGTATTCGATCAGGCGACGCACCAGTTCGGCACGCGGATCTTCGGGCTCGCCGTTTTCCGCCTTGGGCGGACGCGGCAGCAGCATGCGCGACTTGATCTCGATCAGCATCGCCGCCATCAGCAGGTATTCGGCGGCGAGTTCGAGGTTGCCCTTGCGCATCGCCTCCACATACACCAGATACTGCGCCGTGAGCGGCGCCATCGGAATGTCGAGCACGTTGATGTTGGCGCGGCGAATCAGGTAGAGCAGCAGATCCAGCGGCCCCTCGAAGGAATCGAGGATGATCTCCAGCGCGTCCGGGGGGATGTAGAGGTCGCGCGGCATTTCGGCCATGAGTTCGCCATACACGCGGGGCCGATGCTCCGCGATCGCCGCGTCGGCCAATAAAGTCGGCGCTGGCAATACGGCGACCTGCGCGGCGACCTGCGCGGCAACCTGATCCGAAGCGGCGTTTTCGATCACGGGTAGTCGAGCCCTATTGCTTCGCGCACGTCGCGCATCGTTTCCTGGGCCAGCTTGCGCGCCTTTTCGCAGCCGTCGGCAATGATGTTTCTGACCAGTTGCGGATCCTCTTCGTACATCTTCGCCCGCTCGCGCATCGGCTCCTGTTCCTTCAACACGGCCTCGATCACCGGCTGCTTGCATTCGATGCAGCCGATCCCGGCCGAACGGCATCCCTTCTGCACCCAGGCTTTGACCTCGTCATTCGAGTATATCTGGTGGAACTGCCACACCGGGCACTTGTCGGGGTCGCCCGGATCCGTGCGCCTGACGCGTGCCGGATCGGTCTGCATGGTGCGAATTTTCCTGGTTACGGAATCAGCGTCCTCCCGCAGCGTGATGGTGTTGCCGTAGGACTTGGACATTTTCTGGCCGTCCAGCCCGGGCATGCGCGAGGCATGGGTGAGCAGCGCATCGGGTTCGACCAGGATCATCTTGCGCGTGCCTTCGAGCCAGCCGAACAGGCGCTCGCGGTCACCCAGGGACAGGCTTTGCGCTTCGTTGAGCAACTCGTGAGCCCGCTCCAGCGCCTCACTCTCGCCTCGTTCCTGATAGGCATTGCGCAACTCGTCGTAAAGCTTGGCGCGTTTGCTGCCGAGTTTTTTTACCGCATCGCGCGCCTTGTCCTCGAAGCCCGGCTCACGGCCATACAGGTGGTTGAAACGACGGGCGATTTCGCGCGTGAATTCGACGTGGGGCACCTGGTCGTCGCCCACCGGAACCTGGTTGGCGCGATAGATAAGGATGTCGGCGGCCTGCAGCAACGGATAGCCGAGAAAGCCATAGGTCGTCAAATCCTTGTGCGACAACTTTTCCTGCTGGTCCTTGTAGGTCGGCACGCGTTCCAGCCAGCCCAGCGGCGTCATCATCGACAGCAGCAGGTGCAGTTCGGCATGCTCGGGCACCCTGGACTGGATGAAAATGGTCGCCTGCGAGGGATCGACGCCCGCCGCCAGCCAGTCGATGACCATTTCGTAGGTGTTGTCGGTGATGGTGCCCGGCTCGTCGTAGGCCGTGGTCAGCGCATGCCAGTCGGCGACGAAGAAGAGGCAGGGATACTCGTGCTGCAGCCTGACCCAGTTGGCGAGCACGCCATGGTAGTGGCCGAGGTGGAGGCGCCCGGTGGGGCGCATGCCGGATAGAACTTTTTCTGCGTACATGTCAAAAACCGAAAAGGGTTCGAATCAGGGTGTGGAACACCCGCAACAAAGGCCGCAGGATGTCATCCAGCCAGCCCAGAAACAACAATGCCAGAAGGATGGGGAAACCCCAGCGTTCCAGCTGTGAAAACTTCCATGCCGCGCGCGGCGGCAGCAGGCTCACCGCAATGCGTCCGCCGTCGAGCGGCGGCAAGGGCAACAGGTTCAGCACCATCAATACGCCGTTGATGCCGATGCCGACCCGCGCCATTTCCTTCAAGGCTTCGGAGTACATCATGGCGGGACTGCCGACCGCCAGCTTCAACATCAGTGCCCAGAACAGCGCCATGACCAGGTTCGCCCCCGGCCCCGCGGCTGCCACCCAGAGCATGTCCTGCTTGGGGCGCCGCAAGTTGGCAAAATTCACCGGTACCGGCTTGGCCCAGCCGAACAACAGGCCCCCGGCCGAAACCAGCAGGATCAGCGCCGGCACCAGCAGGGTTCCCACCAGATCGACGTGACGCAGCGGATTGAGGCTGATGCGCCCCATCTGCCAGGCCGTCGGATCGCCGAAGTGCCGCGCCGCGTAACCGTGCGCCGCCTCGTGCAAGGTGATGGCAAAGATGATCGGCAAGGCGGAAATCGCCAGCGTCTGGATGAAATTCATGGGATATGCTGATTTTAACAGACCGGGTCATTCCAGCCCGAACGGCGCCAGTGCGCCCTGCCCTGCCCGCACCAGTTCCGGCTGGGCGCTTGTCAGATTGATCACCGTCGTCATCGCTGTGCCGCACCGGCCGGCATCGATCACCAGATCGAGCAGCTTCTCCAGGTGCTCGCGGATCTCGTCGGCATCCGCCAGCGGCGCCTCGAAGCCGGGCAGGATCAAGGTCGAGGTCAGCAAGGGCTCATCGAGTTCTTCCAGCAGCGCCAGCGCCAGCGGATGATCGGGCACACGCAGGCCGATGGTCTTGCGCTTGGGGTGCAGCAGGCGCCGCGGCAGTTCCTTGGTGCCTTCGAGGATGAAGGTATAGCTGCCCGGCGTGGTGGCTTTCAGCAGGCGATACTGGCTGTTGTCCACCCGCGCGTAGGTGGCGATCTCGGACAGGTCGCGACACATCAGCGTGAAATGGTGGCGTTCGTCTACGCCCCGGATGCGGCGTATCCGGTCCAGCAGGGGCGCATAGCCGGCCACGCCGGCCAGCGAATAGGCGGCATCGGTGGGCAATGCGATCAATCCGCCGCTCCTGGCAATCTCCGCCGCCTGCTTGATGAGGCGCGGCTGCGGATGTTCGGGGTGAATCTGGAATAGCTGCGCCATGCAGAGACGGAAGACCGGGGACGAAGTGCCGGATTTTACCGGCCCTTTGCCCTGCCGGCTTGAATAGGATCCGCCGCGATCAGAGTTGCGACCAGACCGGCGTCAGATCCGCGGGCAAATCGGGCATTTTCCCCAGATCGATCCAGCTTTCGCCCGGTCCATGAAAATCCGAGCCTCGCGAAGCCAGAAAACCGAACTCGCGGGCGATACGCGAAAATTCGCGTACCTCTTCATCCTTCTGGGAGCCCGACAGGACCTCGATGCCGCGCCCGCCGAGATCCTTGAAGGTGGAGAACAGTTCCTGCCGCTCGGCTTTCGACAGCCGGTAGCGGCCCGGATGGGCGATAACCGCCGTACCGCCGGCGCCGACTATCCAGCGCAACGCATCTTCCAGCGTGGCCCAGGAGTGTTCGACATAGCCCGGCTTGCCCTTGGCCAGCCAGTGGTCGAACACCGACTTGACGTCCTTCGCATGCCCCTGCTCGACGATATAGCGGGCAAAGTGCGAACGGCTGACCAGCGCCGGGTTACCCACGTGGCGCAATGCGCCCTCGTAGGCGTCGTGGATGCCCGCCTTGTCGAGTTCGGCCGCCATGCGCCCGGCACGCGCGTCGCGGCCGCTCCTGACCTGGTGCAGCCCCTCCAGCAGGTCGGCATTGGCCGGATCCACGCCCAGGCCGAGGATATGCACGGTCTGGTCGTCACCCCATGAGATCGATATCTCGACCCCATCGACAAAACGCAGACCGATCTCGCCCGCGGTCGCCCGTGCTACGGCCAGTCCGCCGAGTTCGTCGTGATCGGTCAGGGCCAGCAGTTCCACACCATTCTCCTGCGCGCGGCGGACCACCTCGGCCGGACTCAGCAGGCCATCGGAGACCGTCGAATGGCAGTGCAGGTCAGCGTTGAGCGATTTCATGCGGTAAAAAATTCCTCGATCAACTGTGCCACCTGTTGCGGCTGGTCATGATGCAGATTGTGACCGCAGTCCTCCACCGTGACCTCCCGCAATTCCCGGAAGCAGGCCAGCCGGCTGCGGTAGTCCGCCGAATCAATCGCGAACAACTGCTTGAAGATGGCGGAATCGGCTGCCGTCACCCAGAGCACCGGAGCCGTCACCCGCCGCCAGATCGACTTCGCCTCTTCGACGCGGTAGATGATCGGATTGACCCAGCGATGATGGGGATCGGCCGCCTGACGGATGCCGCCGGCGCCATCGTCCTCGCCCATGAATTGGGCGAGATAGCAGGCTTTCTCCGCGGAGAGGCGCGGGTTCTCCTTCTGCAACCGCGCGGCAAATGCGGTCCGGTCGGGATAGGAACGGAAGGTCGGCGCGTCCCGCAACTGATCCAGCCAGTTGGCATAGCGCTCCGCTGCCTCTTCCGGCATGTAAAGACGCAGTCCAAGACCTTCGAGGTTGACCAGTTTCCCGATCCGCTCGGGCCGGATGCCCGCATACAGCGTGCCCGCATTGCCGCCCAGGCTGTGTCCGACCAGACGCACCGGATCATTCGGCGAATAATGCAGGAGCAAGGCGTCAAGGTCGGCGATGTAGTCGGGGAACCAGTAGGCATCGTTGTTCCCTTCCGACAGGCCGAAACCGCGCCAATCAGGGGCCACGATACGCCAATCGCGCTCCAGTGCATCGACGACGAACTGCCACGAGGCCGACACATCGCACCAGCCATGCAGCAGGACCAGCAGCGGCGCCGCTTCGCTGCCCCAGATGCGAACATGCAGGCGTCGGCCGCGGATCTGGAGGAATTCGGAACTACAGGTTTTCATGCCAGCCATCTTACCAGTGCCAGGCGACCCGGCCGCTGCCGCGATCGATCCCGCGCTCAGTCCGGAATGACCGCGGTGGCCTCGATCTCGACGCGGGCGGCGTCTTCCATCAGCCCCGCAACCTGCACGGCTGTCATTGCCGGGAACGTGCGGCCGATGACCTCGCGGTAGGCACGGCCCAGCTGGGGATAGGCCGCCATGTATTCGCGCTTGTCGATCACGTACCAGGTCATGCGGATGATGTGCTCCGGCCGGCCACCGGCCTCGGCGAGGACCGCGACGATGTTCTGCAACGCCTGCCTGGCCTGCGCGACGAAATCGCTGCTGTGGAAGCGGCATTGGCTGTCCCAGCCGATTTGTCCGCCGACCACCACGGTCCGCCCGCGCGCGGCGATGCCATTCGAATATCCCCTGGGCGCGGCCCAGCCGGCCGGCTGCAGGATCTGGATGCCGGATTCCTTCATTGCCTCATGCTCGCTCATTTTCCCGGGTCTCCTTGGAACGGGTCATTTGTTCTCCGCGACGGCGGCCTGCTTGAGCAACTCGCGGGCGATGATCAGCTTCTGGACTTCGGTGGCGCCCTCGTAGATGCGCAGGGCGCGGATGTCGCGGTACAGCCGCTCGACCGGCACCTCGCTGACCACGCCCAGCCCGCCGAAGATCTGCACCGCGGAATCGATTACCTGCTGGGCTGATTCGGTGGCCACCATCTTGGCCATCGCCGCCTCCCGGGTCACCGTGCGTCCCCGGTCGCGCAGCCATGCCGCGCGATACACCAGCAGGGCGGCAGCATCGATGGCAGCCGCCATGTCGGCCAGTTTGGCCTGTGTCAGCTGGAAGTCGGCCAGCGTGTGGCCGAACATCTTGCGTGCGGTGGCGCGTTGCACGGCTTCGTCCAGCGCCCGGCGGGCGAAGCCCAATGCGGCGGCCGCCACCGAGGTGCGAAAGATGTCGAGCGTGCGCATGGCCAGTTTGAAGCCCTGCCCCGCATCGCCCAGGCGCTGGCCGGCGGGAATCCGGCAGTGGCTGAAGCGCAGCCGCGCCAGCGGGTGCGGTGCGATGACTTCGATGCGTTCGGCGATCTCCAGGCCCGGCGTATCCGCATCGACGATGAAGGCGCTGATGCCGCGGACACCCGGTGCTTCGCCGGTGCGGGCGAAGACCACGTAGAAATCCGCGATGCCGCCGTTCGAGATCCAGGTCTTTTCGCCATTGAGGACATAGCCGTCGCCATCGGGATGCGCGGCGCAGCGCATGGCGCCGACATCCGAGCCGGCCTCCGGTTCGGACAGGGCGAAGGCGGCCACGGCGGTTCCCGCGATGACGCGCGGCAGGTACTTGCGCTTCTGCGCATCGCTGCCGTCCAGGGTGATGGCGCCGCTGCCCAGGCCCTGCATGGCGAAGGCGAAGTCGGCCAGGCCGGAGTGGCGGGCCAGGGTCTCGCGGATCAGGCAGATGCCGCGCGTGTCGATGGTCTCGGCGCTGCCGCCCCAGGCCGTGCCGCCAACGGCATAGCGGATCCAGTTGGCGGTGCCCAGGGTGCGCACCAGGTTGACGCAGGCCTCGTCGGTTTCCCGCCCGCGCGCATGGGATGCGTCATGGATGTTGGCCTGTGCCCAGCGCTCGAGCGACAAGGCCAGCTCCTTGTGCTGCGCTTCCAGGAACGGCCAGTCGAGGTAGCTCGTGTCAGCCACGCTCAGTCCCCTTCGAAAACCGGCTTCTGCTTGGCGACGAAGGCGTGGTAGGCACGATGGAAGTCGTTGGTCGCCATGCAGATGGCCTGGGCCTGGGCTTCGGCCTCAATGGCTTCGTCGACGCCCATGTTCCATTCCTGCTGCAACATCTTCTTGGTCATGCCATGGGCAAAGGTCGGCCCGGTCGCCAGATCCTGCGCCAGCTTCAGCGCCTCGGCGGGCAATGCGTCCGGCTCGTGCAGGCGGTTGAAGAAACCCCAGCGTTCGCCCTCCTCGCCGCCCATGGCGCGACCGGTCATCAGGAGTTCGCTGGCGCGACCCTGGCCGATCATGCGCGGCAACATGGCGCATGCGCCCATGTCGCAGCCGGCGAGGCCGACGCGGGTGAACAGGAAGGCGGTTTTCGAACGCGCGGTGCCCAGGCGCAGGTCAGCGCCCAGCGCGAGCAGGGCGCCGGCACCGGCGCAGATGCCGTCGATGGCGGCGATCACCGGCTGCGGGCAGGCGCGCATGGCCTTGATCACGTCGCCCGTCATGCGCGTAAACGCCAGCAGGCCCGGCATGTCGAGCTGGGTCAGCGGGCCGATGATGTCGTGCACGTCGCCCCCCGAGCAGAAGTTGCCGCCCTCGCCGGAGAGCACCACGGCCTTGACGTCATCGGCATAAGCCAGGTTGCGGAACAGGTCGCGCAACTCGGCGTAGGAATCGAAGGTCAGCGGGTTCTTGCGTTCGGGACGGTTGAGCGTGATCAGCGCAACATGGCCTTCCATGCGGTAGCTGAAGTGGCGCGCCCGATAGGCCTTGAGTTCCTGCCGGTTCCCCGGCAGGGCGTGTGGTTTGCCTTGAAGATGTTTCATCTCTTCCTCCGGAGAACCCTCAGGCGATCAGGGCAAGCTGCGCCGCGCGCTCGAGGTTGCGTTCGAGTTGGACCTTGCCACCCACATACTGCTTCGGCCAGACGATGTCCTTGACGCCCTGCTCCGCGGCGGCATGCAGCGTCCAGGCCGGATCGGCCAGGTGCGGCCGAGCCAACGCGCACAGGTCGGCGCGCCCGGCGGCGATGATGGTATTGACGTGGTCGGCCTCGAAGATGTTGCCCACAGTGATGGTCGGCACATCCAGCTGGTTGCGGATCTGGTCGGAGAAGGGTACCTGGAACATGCGGCCATACACCGGCTGCTCTTCCTTGACCACCTGGCCGGAGGAGACATGGATGATGTCGGCGCCGGCGTCCTGGAACAGCTTCGCCACCTGCGTCGCGTCGTCGGGCGTGGTGCCGCCCGGCGCCCAGTCATGCGCCGAGATGCGCACCGACATGGGCTTGTCGGCGGGCCAGGCTTCGCGCATGGCCTTGAATACTTCCAGAGGGTAGCGGCAGCGCTTCTCCAGGCTGCCGCCATACTCGTCCGAACGGCGGTTGGTCAGCGGCGAGATGAAGGAAGACATCAGGTAGCCGTGGGCGGCGTGGAACTCGACCAGGTCAAAGTCGGCGCTGGCGGCACGGCGCGTGGCGGCGACGAAATCGGCCTTGACCCGGTCCATCTCGGCGCGCGTCATTTCCCGCGGCACCTGCGAGGTGCCGGCGATGTAGGGCAAGGCCGAGGGCGCAATCAGCGGCCAGTTGCCGGCGGGGAGCGGCTGGTCGATGCCTTCCCAGGCCAGCCTGGTCGAACCCTTGCGCCCGGCATGGCCGATCTGCAGCGCCATCTTCGCCTGGCTGTTGGCATGGACGAAAGACACGATGCGCTTCCAGGCGGCCATCTGCTCGTCGTTCCAGATGCCGGCGCAGCCCGGCGTGATACGGGCATCGGCGGATACGCAGGTCATTTCGGTCATCACCAGCGCCGCGCCGCCGAGGCCGCGTGCCGTGTAGTGCTGGAAATGGAAGTCGCCGGGCATGCCGTCGGTCGCCGAATAGGTGCACATCGGTGAGACCACGACGCGGTTGGACAAGGACATGCCGCGCAACTTGAAGGGCGTGAACATCGGCGGCAGCGGCTTTTCGCCGGCGGGCGTGGGTACGCCGCAGCGCGCGGCGAACCAGCGGTCGTAATCCTCGGTGTAGGCCGGGTCGCGCAGTTTCTGGTTGGCGTGGCCGACGCGCTGGCTGCCGGTGAGCAGCGCAAAGGCGAACTGGTCGGGTTCCATATCGACGTAGTGATCGACTTCCTCGAACCAGGTCATGCGGTTGCGCGCGGCACTTTGCAGTTTGAGTGCCTCGATTTCGCGTTCTGCCTGGTAGCGCGCCAGACGCGCCGGCACGTCGCCATCGGTGCTGTTCAACACCTTGACCAGCGCCGCGGCATCCTCCATCGCCAGCTTGGTGCCGGAACCGATGGAGAAATGCGCGGTGTGGGCGGCGTCGCCCAGCAACACGATGTTGTCCTTGAACCAGCGCTCGCAGAGCACGCGGTTGAACTTGAGCCACACGGCCGAGCCGCGCAGATGGCGGGCGTTGGAAATCAGGCGCGCGCCGTCGAGCATGTCGGCGAACAGTTCCTCGCAGAAGGCAATCGACTGGTCCGGGTCCATCTTGTCGATGCCTGCCTTGAGCCAGGTTTCTTCCGGCGTTTCGACGATGAAGGTGGCCCATTCCTCGTTGAACTGGTAGGCATGCAGGTTGAACCAGCCCGCCCCGGTTTGCTTGAAGGCGAAGGTGAAGGCGTTGAGCTTCTTCCTGGTGCCGAGCCAGATGAAGCGGCACTTGCGTACGTCGATGCGCGGATTGAAATGCTCGACGTACTTGGTTCGGGTCAGCGAATTGACGCCATCGGCGCCGATGACCAGATCGTAGTCCCGTGAATAGTCGTCCGGATCCTTGAATTCGGTTTCAAACTTCAGGTTCACGCCGAGTTCCCGGGCGCGGGCCTGGAAGATCTGGAGCAGTTTCAGGCGACCGATGCCGCAGTAACCATGACCGCCGGAAA
>JADYZH010000096.1 GCA_020853215.1 Sulfuritalea sp.
CCCCTGCATCCGCAGAACCACCAGTTGATCGACATCAGCGGCGACAAGATGCAGTTGCTCTACGACCTGCCGATTCCGCTGGGTGAGCCGCACTACGTGGTTGCCATCGATGCCAAGAAGCTCAAGCCCGCTGTGCGTTACAAGGTCGGCACCGACAGCCGCACCGACCAGGCGCACCCCGGTGCCGTGCGTGCCGGCGAGGAAAAGACGGTCAAGAAGGGCAACAAGGTCGAGGTCTTCGCCACCCTGATCCGTTCGCACATCACGCCGGAAACCATCGAAGTCGATGTCGGCGACGAGGTGACGATCCACCTGACCAACCTCGAACGGGCGCAGGACGAGACCCACGGCTTCACGGTGTCGACCTACAACACCCACGCCTCGGTCGAGCCGGGCAAGACCGTGTCCGTCAAGTTCAAGGCCGACAAGGAAGGTGTCTATCCCTACTACTGCACCGAGTTCTGCTCGGCGCTGCACCTGGAGATGCAGGGTTACCTGCTGGTCAAGCCGAAGGGCTGGAAGCCGACCAAGACCACGCTGGCCAAGGGTACCTATACCGAAGCCGACTACAAGGCGACGGTGAAGAAGGTAGCCGACACCCAGGCCATCATCGACTCCGTCGTGGCCTACATCACCAGCGTCAACTACAAGGACTTCCCGGATGTGGTGGCGATGGTGGAAGACGCCTTCGACCAGCTCGGCAAGACCAAGGGCCTGAAGGAGAAGCATGAAGGCTTTGCCGCGAAGAAAGACTGGGAGAACGCCAACCTGTGGGCCGAGCAGATCTGGCAATACCAGGTCAAGACCGCCGACCTCGGTTTGCGGGCCAAGACCTATCTTGAGCAGAATGGGGCCAAGAAGGTCAAGTAATTAACGCAGGTCAATGCTGGTCACAGGGGGCGGATCTACTCTGCCCCCTGTTTATTTTGATGAAAGGAATACCCATGAACCTGAAATTGATTCTTGCGGCTACCGCCGTACTGGCTTTCGCCGCTCCCGCCATGGCCGACGGCAAGGCGCTTTATATGGAAAAGACCTGCATCGCCTGTCACGGCAAGGATGCCAAGAAGCCCTTGACGCCGGAGTACCCCAAGCTGGCCGGGCAGAACGCCAAGTACGCCGAGCGACAAATGCTCGACATCAAGAGCGGCGCGCGCGCCAACGGCAACTCGGCGGCGATGAAGGGTGTCATGCACCTGGTTTCCGACGAGGAAATCAAGGAATTGGCCAAGTACCTTTCCGAGATCAAGTAGGCGGGGGCACCCGCACCGGCGTCGCTCGATTCGATTGAGGTATATCAATGAACGCTAATGTTGTCGATGCCATAATTTGACAATTGACACAACCAGATGAGGAAACCTAAATGTACAAGGCACTGACCCTGGCGCTCTCGATGGCGCTGATTCCCGCATTCGCGCTGGCCGGACCGCCGCCGGAGAAGAAGGCCGGCATCGAATCCAAGGACTACAAATGGAACGCCCAGGAGGGCGAAAAGATCGAAGCCTTGCAGAAGAAGGGTGATCCCAAGGCCGGCAAGGAAGGCTACGAGGTCTGCGGCGCCTGCCACCTGCCGTCCGGTGCCGGCCGTCCCGACGGTACTTTTCCGCAGCTCGCGGGACAGCACACGACGGTGCTGATCAAGCAGATGGCCGACATTCGCGCCGGCCTGCGCGACAACCCGACCATGTATCCGTTTGCCAAGGAACTGGTCGACGCCCAGGAACTGGCCAACGTCTCGGCTTACATCGAGAGCCTGTGCATTCCGGTCGACCACGGCAAGTACGAGGGCCCCGATGCCGCGAAGCAGATCGCGGACGGCAAGGCGATGTACGAGAAGCAGTGCATCGAGTGCCACAAGGCCAACGGCGAAGGCGTCAAGGACAAGTTCTATCCCGTGCTCGCCGGCCAGCATTACAAGTACTTGCTGCGCCAGATGACCGAGATCCGCGACGGGCATCGCCGCAACGCCAATCCGGACATGGTCAAGGTGATCAAGCCTTACACCAATGACCAGCTGGTGGCCATCTCGGCCTATCAGGCGAGCCTGACCATGCCAGGTTCCATGTGCAAGGCCGGCCCTGCGGCCAAGGGCAGCAAGAAGAAATAACAGCGATCCGTAGCTTCCGCGCTCCGCCGGAGCGCGGAACGCAGGCGGGCGGCATCATCCCCCGACATAGAGCACATCATGCAAGACCAAAAAAAGCAGAACCGGCTGGTCACAGGCTTGACTCTGATAGCCCTGGTGGCCCTGATCGCCGCCTATTTTTCACCGATCTGGTGGGTGTCGCTGACGGCACCAAACTATCCCAAGGACGCCTTTCCCGACGGCATCCGCATCCACTTCCATTTCGACGGCGTCTACAACGGTTGCCGCGCCGCCGGCAAGGGCACGCGCATGGCCGACGAGGTACTGCAAAAGGATCTCGACCATTCCGTGGAACGCTACAACCCCATCCTCGACGCGAAGAAGAACGTCAACAAGGATGCGGAGGGGCTGGACTGCGTACACGAGATGAACACCATCAACCATTACGTCGGCATGTTCCCGATCTCGACCGGTGCGCCGGTGGAAAAGCCGCTGGCGAAATTCTTCTTCGGTTTCTTTGCCGTCATGCTGCTCGGTTTCATCACCCCCGAGGGCCGCAAGCGCGCGCTGATGCTTGCCGCGGGCTTCGCCGCCGTAGCGGTCTGGATGGTAGTGCACCAGTTCGCTCTGGGGCACATGGAAAGCCATATCGCCGCCTATGTCAGCGAGGCGGGCACCTTCTTCAAGGAGCCGGACAAGATCAAGGTCTGGGGCGACAACGTGCGCGTCATCACGACCGCAGTCATCGCCGGCCTGATCGTGGCGATGGTCATCGTCGTCGCCGGCGTCGCGAAATTCCGCAGCTTCTCGCTGCTGCTGGTTCTGGTTCCGGCATTGATGCCGGTCTTCTTCGTCATCGAGTATGCCGGCTGGCTCTGGTTCTTTGGCCACAACATGCATCCCTGGGGTGCCTTCACGGTCAAGCCCTTCATGCCCACCGTGTTTGGCGAAGGCAAGGTGGCGCAGTTCTCGACCTACTCCTATCCCTACTGGGGCTACGCGCTGCTGCTGGTTGCGTCCGCCTGCCTCGCAGTGGCGCTGTTGCTGCGGCGCCGGCAGATGCGCGACTCAACGACAGGTTGATGCCACCATGAAGCTGAAACGCTGGCGGGTCCTGCTGCCGGCCTTGCTGTTCGGTGTTTCCTCGCTGCTGATAGCCCGCCCGACCGATCGCGACGAAGACAAGCCGCCGGCCCTGGGGGCGACGGCCGATCTGTCCACGGCGCCGAGGGTCGGCGTCGATCGGCCGAAGCCCACCTTCCCGCTCTACGAGCGCGACAAGCGCGTCCATGGCCTCAAGCCCTTCCAGAACCTGGTCGATGCGGCGCCGGCAGGTTCCACGCTGCGTCCGCCGCCGGGAAGTTATGCGGGCCCGGTGGTGATGACCAAGCCGCTGGTCATCGAAGGCGGCGGTCAGGTCACCATCGATGCCGGTGACCGGGGTACGGTGTTCTCCCTCCAGACCGATGGTGCGGTGTTGCGCGGGCTGCACCTGACCGGTTCCGGCGATTCGCACGACACCGATGATTCCTGCCTCGACGTGCGCGGCCACCGCAACGTGATCGAGAACCTGGTCATCGACAACTGCCTGTTCGGCATCGACCTCAAGCAGTCGAGCGACAGCGTGATTCGCAACAACAAGGTTCGTTCCAAGCCGCGCGAGCTGGGCGTGCGCGGCGACGGCCTGCGCCTGTGGTACAGCGACCGCAACCTGGTCGAGGGCAACGAGGTGGCCGATTCGCGCGACATGGTGGCCTGGTATTCCCACGACAATATTTACCGCGGCAATGTCGGCATGCGCAGCCGCTACTCGATCCACTTCATGTTCGCCAACAACAACATCGTCGAAGGCAACCGCTTCTACGACAACTCGGTGGGCGTGTATTTCATGTACACCGAGGGCGGCGTGATGAGGAACAACCTGATCTCCCATGCCACCAGTGCCACCGGCATGGCGATCGGTTTCAAGGAGGCCAGCAACGCGCTGATCGAAGGCAACGAAATCATCTACTGTGCCGTCGGCATCGGTTCGGACTTGTCGCCGTTCCAGCCCGACAGCAAGATCTGGTTGCGCAACAACCGCTTCGCCTACAACGGTATCGCGGTAAAGTTGACCAGCGAACTCGGCGGCAACGTGGTTACCGACAACATTTTTGAGGGCAACCTGACCAATGTGGTGCAGGCCGGGCGCGGCAAGTCGGGCCTCAACGAATGGCGGGGAAACTACTGGGATGACTACCAGGGATTCGATCGTGACGGCAACGGCGTGGGCGATACGGCCTACGAGCTCTATGCCTATGCCGACCAGATATGGATCGAGTTGCCGTCGGCAAAATTCTTCAAGACCGCGCCCGTGATGGAACTGCTGGATTTCCTGGAGCGGCTGGCACCTTTTTCGTCGCCGGAACTGACGCTGAAGGATGACAGGCCGCGTTTCCTGAAACCGGAGTCGATCAAAGGCAAGGTGACCGGATGAGCGAGACGAAACCACCCGCTGCGGCGAAACCGCCCGCTTCGCGCGAACGCATCCAGCAGGCGCGGCGCAAGTGGCTGCGCACCATCCTGCTTACGGGGGGCGTGACGGGCGCCGCGCTTTCGGGCTTCCTGCCCCTGGTCTATGCCCGGACCAAGCGGTTGCGGCCACCGGGAGCGCTGGACGAAAGGGATTTCCTGGCTTCATGCATCAAGTGCGGCCAGTGTGTCCAGGTCTGCCCGGTGCAGGCGATCAAGCTGGCCGACCTGGTCGACGGCGTCGGTGTCGGCACCCCCTACATCGATGCGCGCGAGCAGGCCTGTGATTTTTCCTGCGACGCGGTGCAGTGCATCCTGGCCTGTCCGACCGGTTCGCTGGTGTACAAGAAGCCGGCCTTCCTCGGCGTGCGCAAGGGAGCAAAGTTGGCTGCGGCGCCCATCCTCAAGGCCAAGGAGAAGGATCCGGAACCGACGCTGAACCTCAGCGAACGCATCGGCGTTGCGCGCCTGACGCGGCCGGAAGCCTGCCTGGCAATTCAGGGCAAGGGCTTCAAGGGACAAGTGCGCGGCGCCTCTTTCAAGGGCCGCATGCGTTATATGGAAGTCGACCGGTGGAAGCCGATCGGGATCAGCGAACATCCCTACGACCTCGCCGAGTGCGACCTCTGCGTGCGCGAATGTCCGGTCAAGGGCGCGATTTCCATCGAAACCGTATTCGCCCCGGACGGGACCAAACGCAAATCACCGGTGGTGCACGAGCCCTGCGTCGGTTGCGGCGTCTGCGAGATGATCTGCCCGGTCGAACCGACCTGCATCGTGGTCGATGCACGGGAGGTGTGGAACACATGAGAAATCCATATCTGAATCGCCGCTTTCTGGATCAGATCGCTGTGATGCTCGGCCGCGAAGCCAGAAAGCCGTCCGCCATTTCCGAGCGGGCGCAGGAAATCCACGTCCTCAAGCGCGCCACCAACAAGGAAAGGTTGCAGGAGGCAATGATCGCCCATGCGGATGCGAAGAAAGTTCACACCTGGCGCAACCGGCGCTGGGCGGTGCTGCTGGTCGTCAACCTGTTCTTTACGCTGTCGTTCTGGCTCGACATCCAGATCCTCGAAGGCGCGCTGACCGCCTCGCGCTTCATCGGCTTCCATCTGATCGATCTGAACTCGGCCTTGCAGGTCATGCTGGCGCACAAGCACATCATCGTGAACCTGGTGATCGGCACCGGCACGGTATTCGTGCTCTGGCTGCTGCTGGGCGGGCGGACTTTCTGTTCCTGGGTCTGTCCCTACCACCTGCTGGCCGAATGGGCGGAGAAGATCCACCTCTGGCTGGTCAAGAAGAAGCTGGTGACGGACCAGGACATCGATCGCCGCCTGCGCACCGGATCGTGGCTTGTTTTCGCCGTGCTTGCGATCGCCACCGGCTACACCGTGTTCGAGTCCATTTCCCCCACCGGTATCGTATCCCGGGCACTGATCTACGGCCCCGGACTGGCCCTGCTCTGGGTGCTGGCCCTGCTGGTGTTCGAGGTGTTCTTCTCGCGCCGCGCCTGGTGCCGCTACGCCTGCCCGATCGGCCTCACCTACGGGGTGGTCGGCATTTTCTCGCCGGTGCGCGTCAAGTACAAGCTGGAAAGCTGTTTCCACGAGGGCGACTGCCGCAAGGTTTGCCTGGTGCCCCACGTGCTCGATACCGTGATCAAGGGTCGCGCGGTGGATACCGAGATCCCGATCGGCCCTGATTGCACCCGCTGTGGATTGTGTGTCGACACCTGCCCCACGGGGTCGCTCACCTTCGACGTCAAGGGCCTTTCCAAACTGCTATGAAGACCCTTGATCCGCAGATTTCGCAGATTTCGCGGATTAAGGCGAACCCTATTTCGGTTTTCAATCGGCGGTAATCTGCGAAATCTGCGGACAACGCCTTTCGTTCTTACTTCCGAGCCATGATCAGTTTTTCAAACGTAAGCAAAAGCTTTCGCAAGACGCGCGTGCTCGACGACATCAGCCTCGACATAGGCCTGTCCGAGCGTGTCGCACTGATCGGCTCCAACGGCGCCGGCAAGACCACGCTGATCCGCTGCCTGCTCGGCGAATACACCTTCGACGGCCGGGTCACCATCGAAGGTCGCGACCCGCGCCGGGAGCGCACGGCGGTTCTCGGCTCGATCGGTTTCGTGCCGCAACTGCCGCCACCGCTGAAAATGCCGGTGGCGCAGTTGATCGATTTTTCCGCCGCGCTGTGCGGCACCGACCCGGTGCGCATCCACGAACTGGCGCAACGCCTGGGGCTCGAACTGGCGCCGATCCTGACGCGGCCTTTCGTCAAGCTTTCGGGCGGCATGAAGCAGAAGCTGCTGATCGCGATCGCGCTCGGGCGCGAGGCAAAGGTGCTGGTGATGGACGAACCGGCCGCCAACCTCGACCCGGAGGCGCGCAAGATCTTCTTCGAACTGCTCGCCGAGCGCCAGCAGGATGTCACCATGCTGATCTCCAGCCATCGACTCAACGAGGTTTCGGCGCTGGTCAATCGCGTCGTGGAAATGGACATGGGCAAGGTAGTGCTGGACGATCGCGTCGCCGACGATGTGTCGCTTTCCGGCCAGTTCGCCTGCCGTATTTCGATCAAGCGCAGCGAGGCGGCATTCGCCAAGGCGATGCAGGCGTGGAAGTTCCGCGATCTCGGCGACGGGCTGGAATGGGCGGGCGAGGTGCCCGGTCCCGACCGCCTGCGCTTCATGGGCATGACATCGCGCTATGTGGCGCTGATCAGCGATTACTCGCTTGCGGAAGCAAGAGTCGGCGCTGGCGATACGGCAAATTGATGGACCGGCGCCGCTTCATCGTCGCCGCCTCTGTCCACGGCTGGGCCCTGACGCCCCTGGCGGCAGCACTGTCCGCCTGCGGCAAGTCCGGTGCATGGCCGGAGGGCATGGCCGAGATCAAGTGGGATCGCGATACCTGCGTCCGCTGCAGCATGGTGATTTCCGATCGCCGCTTTGCCGCCGAGATGCGCGGTGGCGAGAAGAACACCGTGTTCAAGTTCGACGACATAGGCTGTGCCGTGTTCTGGATGCGCGACAAGGCCGGGGACTTCCCGTGGATGGCGGAAGCGGCCACCCGGATCTGGGTCGCCGATGCCGCGGGCAAGGGCGACAAGTGGCTCGATGCGCGCAAGGCGCACTATTCCGGCGGGGCAATGTCGCCGATGGGCTATAACTTCAGCGCGCGCGCCTATGTCGAAGCGGGCTCGCAAAGCTTTGACGAAATGCGCCAGCACGTGCTGGCCAAAGGTAAATAGCATGAAACAACTCTGGCTCACCGCCAAGCTCGACATCGTCGAATCCCTGCGCGCGCGCTGGTTCCAGGTCTATACCCTGGTTTTCGGCGGCATCGTCGCGCTGCTGTTCCTGTTCGGCCTGACCGAATCGCGCGTGCTCGGCTTTATCGGCCTGTCGCGGCTGCTGGTGACCTACATCCAGCTGACCATGGCGATCCTGCCGATCTTCGTGCTCATCACCACGGTGCGTTCGGTGGCGGGCGATCGCGAGGCCGGCGTCTATGAATACCTGCTGTCGCTGCCGGTGTCGCTGGCGGCGTGGTTCTGGGGCAAGATCCTCGGCCGCTACATCGTGATCTTCCTGCCCGTGTTCGGCGCCATGGTGCTGGCGGTCGTAATCGCGCTGCTGCGCGGCATCGAGGTGCCCTGGGGCATGTTCGGCTATTACACCGCGCTGCTGGCCGTGATGGCGGCCTGCTTCCTCGGACTGGGCATGCTGATCTCGGCGCTGGCGCGCAGCACCGACATGGCGCAGGGCGCCGCCTTCGTCGTCTGGCTGACGCTGCTGCTGTTCCTCGACCTGATCCTGCTCGGCGTCATGATCCAGGGCAAGGTCTCGCCGGAAGTCGCCGTCACGGTCGCGCTGGCCAACCCGCTGCAGGTGTTCCGCACTGCGGCTCTCGCCCTGTTCGATCCGCAACTGATCGTACTCGGTCCGTCGGCCTACGTGATCCTCGATCTGTTCGGCGCGACCGGCTACAAGGTGTTCGCCCTGGCCTATCCGACCGTGGTCGGCGCGGCGGCGGCGGTGCTGGGCTATCAGATATTCAAGCGGGGCGATTTACCGTGAGTGGCCGAAAGTTATGCCTCCGGCGGAGCCGGTGGCGGTATCCCTCGCGGACGGCGCTGGCGCTACGGCGATTCCTCGTCCTTGCGCTGCTGCTGGCCGGAACGGCGCAGGCCACGAACAGCGACGCCCTGTTTGCCGCGAAACTCGACAGCAGCGACGGCAAGGTGGTCGCGCTCGAGACCCATCGCGGCAAGCCGTTGATCGTGAACTTCTGGGCGCGCTGGTGCGCGCCCTGCCGCGTCGAGATTCCGGAACTGGTCAAGACCCAGGATAAATACCGCAAACGCGGCCTCGTCGTAATCGGCATCGGGCTCGAAGACAAGGCAGAATCCGTGCGTGACTTCATGAAGGCCTACGAGATGAGCTACACGGTACTGCTGGCCAGGACCGGCGGCATAGAGCTGATGCAAGCCCTGGGCAACACGCGCGCCGGACTGCCCTTCACCGTGGCCATCGATCGTCGTGGCGAGATCGTCGCGATCAAGCTGGGCGCGATGAACCGCGCCGAGCTCGATGCCGCCGGCGAAGCGGCCTTGAAGTAGCCCGCTGGGTCCCGATGCAGACAAGAAACCTGCTCGACAACAGTTTCGGCAACCAGGCCGTAAGCGCGGCGGAACGGCGCCGGCGCATCGGCGTGGTGTTCGACGCGATTGCGCCGCGTTATGACCTGATGAACGACCTGATGAGCTTCGGCATCCATCGCCTGTGGAAGCGCACGCTGGCCCGCCGGGTGGCCGGGACGGGCGGCCTCGCGGTCGACCTGGCCGGCGGTACCGGCGATGTGGCGCGCCTGCTGGTCGGCGGGGAGCGGCGGGTGGTGGTCTGCGATCCGAGCCTGCCGATGATGATGGCGGGACGCACCCGGGGCAGCACCGGCATGACATGGCTGGCCGGCGAAGCCGAGAAGCTTCCGTTTGCCGATGCCAGCGTGGACCTGCTGACGGTCGCCTTCGGCCTGCGCAACGCCACGCATCTCGGCTCGGCCCTGGCCGAGATCCGGCGCGTGCTGAAGCCCGGCGCGCGCTTCGTCTGCCTGGAGTTTTCGCGGCCGGCGAAATGGCTGGCGCCGTTCTACGATCTTTACTCGTTCCTGGTCATCCCGCGCCTGGGCGCGCTGGTGGCGCGGGAGCCGCGGGCCTACCAGTATCTGGTCGAGTCGATCCGGCGCTTTCCGGACCAGGCGGAGTTCTCGCGTCTCATGGAGCAGTCGGGTCTTGGGGGCGTGCAATGGGAGAATGTATCCTTCGGCATTGCCTGCCTTCATTTCGGTATCCGTCCGCATGAGACCTGAACTGCCCGCCGCGGTGACCGCAGCGCCGCCTTCCGGCTGGCGGGTCTGGTGGACCGCCACCCGGCCGCGCACGCTGAGCATTGCCGCGACGCCGGTGCTGGTCGGCACGGCGCTGGCCATGGCGGAGGGCGCCGCGCCGGTCTGGTTAGCGATGCTGGCGGCGCTATGCTGCGCGATCCTGATCCAGGTTGGCACCAACCTGCACAACGACGCCGCCGATTTCGAGCGCGGTACCGACCAGCCGGACCGCATCGGCCCGCTGCGCGTCACCGCGGCGGGATGGGCGAGCCCGGCGGCGGTGCGCCGCGCGGCCGCGATCAGCTTCGCGCTGGCGCTGGTGCTGGGCATCTATCTGGTCGCGGTCGGCGGCTGGCCGATCTTCGTCGCCGGCATCGCCTCGCTGCTGGCCGGCTGGTCGTATTCGGGCGGGCGCCATCCGGTTTCCCATACGCCCCTGGGCGAACTGTTCGTCCTGGTGTTTTTCGGCCTGGTCGCCGTGGCGGGCAGCCACTGGCTGCAGCGTGGCGCCTGGTCGCCGAATGCGTGGCTGGCGGGAATCGTGGTCGGCCTGCCGGCGGCGGCGGTGTTGCTGGTGAACAACTATCGGGACCTGGAAGACGACCTGCGCAGCGGGCGGCGTACCCTGGCCGCCCTGATCGGCCGCGGCAACTCGCGCCTGGCCTATGCCGCAATGATATCGCTGCCATTCGCGGTGCTGCCCGTGCTGGCTTGGCATGGCCTGCAAGGCGCGCTGCTCGGCTTGCTGGCACTGCCCTTTGCCGCGTCGCTGATCCGCCGCCTGTACCGCACCGCGCCCGGACCGCAGCTCAACCTTCTGCTGGCCGGCACCGCGCAGGCCGGGTTCGCCCTCGGTGTGCTGCTCGCGATCGGATTGCTGTTGTGAATCTGCCGGTGGTCGAGCTGTTCCTGCCGCTGGCGCTGGCCTTCATCATGTTCGCGCTCGGCCTGACGCTGGTGGTCGCCGATTTCAAGCGGGTTTTCACGCGGCCCCGGGCCATGCTGGTCGGCCTCGCCGGGCAAATGCTGCTGTTTCCCTTTTTTGCCTACGTGCTGGCGCTGGCCTGGAACATGCCGGCGGAGATGGCCGTCGGACTGATGATCCTGGCCGCCTGCCCGGGCGGCGTCAGCTCCGGCTTGCTGACCCATCTGGCGCGCGGCGACACCGCGCTGTCGATTTCGCTCACCGCGGTGACCAGCGTCGCCGCGGTCATCACGGTTCCCTTCGTCGTCGACCTGGCCATGGCGCGGTTCATGCACTCCGCCGCCGGCGTGGAATTTCCCTTGCTGAAGATGGTGCGCGGCGTGTTCCTGCTGACCACCGTGCCGGTGCTGCTCGGCATGGGCCTCAAAGCCTGGCGTCCGGCGTTGGCCCTGCGTCTGGAACGACCGGCGGGTCGCCTGGCGACCGCGCTGTTCGTGCTGATCGTGCTGGCCACCTTTTTCAGCCAGCGCCAGGTGCTGATGGCCAACCTGGGCAGCATCGGGCCGGCCGCGATGCTGCTCAACCTGCTGGTGATCGGGGCGGGTTTCACCATGGCGCGCGCCGGCGGCCTGCAGCGCCGCGACCGGATCGCGGTGGCCACCGAATGCGGTCTGCAGAATGCCGGTCTCGGAATTTTCATCGCCGCAAGCGTCATGCAGTCGCCGGCCATGACGGTGCCGAGCGTGGTTTACGCGCTGCTGATGAATTTCGGTGCGATCGGCTTCGTGATCCTGATGCGCGGCCGCGAGCGAAACTTCGCCGGTGGGCGCACCGATGTCGTCGTTCGATGAGGCTGCCGGGCTGCCTGTTCGCCTTGCTCGTCCTGCCGGCATGGGTGGCATGGGCGGCGCCGGCCATCCCGCTGCAAGCCCTGATCGACGCCACGCCGGCCGGCGGCACCCTGCGCCTGGCGCCGGGGACCTATGCCGGGCCGGCGGCGATCACCCGGCCGCTGACGGTTGATGGCGGCGGTAGGGCATCCATCCTCGGCGCCGGACGCGGCACCGTGCTCTCGGTTGCCGCCAACGGCGTAACGTTGCGCGGCCTGCACATCAGCGGCAGCGGCGAATTGCACGACAGCGTCGATGCCGGCATCCTGCTCGAAGGCGACGATCACCGCGTCGAGGGCAACGTGATCGAAGACACGCTGTTCGGCATCCACCTTAAACAAGTCAATCGCTCGCGCGTTACCGGCAACCGGGTGACCGGCAAGGATCTCGAACCGGGCATGCGCGGCGACGCGATCCGGCTCTGGTACAGCCGGCACAATGTTGTGGAGGACAATCATTTCCACCGCGCGCGCGACCTGACTTTCGCCAACTCGGCCGACAACCGGATTGCCGGCAACCGGTTCACGGATGGCCGTTACGGCATGCACATCATTTTTTCGCCGCGGCTGCGGGTCGAGAACAACCGGCTCGCGCATACCGGCACCGGCATCATCGTCCTGTATTCGCCGGACCTGGTCCTGCGCGGCAACCACGTCGCCCACGCCTTGACCGACGGCGGTGGCGGCATCGTGTTCAAGGAGAGCGGCGTTGCGCTGGTCGAGAACAACGAAGTGCTGCACTGCTCGGTGGGCCTCAAGGTCGACGCGCCGCCGCAGTCGGTCGGCGCGCTGACGGTGACCAACAACCGCTTCGCGCACAACGTCATCGGCCTGTTCTTCTACGGCGAGGAGGGCGGCCACCGCTTCTCCGGCAACCGTTTCGAGAACAACCTCAACACCGTCGCCGTCAGCGCACCCGGTGCCGGCGGCGCCAACGTCTGGC
>JADYZH010000097.1 GCA_020853215.1 Sulfuritalea sp.
TGGACGCGTCGATGTGGGCGCGCTCCAGGGTGGCCAACAGGTCGGCGGAATCCTGCAATGCCGACTGGGTGGCCTCGATCAGGCGCTGCGCCTCCACCTGCGCTTCGCGCAGGGCGCGGCGGAAGGCGTCGTCGCCGGCGTGGCTGAAGCTGTCCTTGAGCATCGCGGCGATCTCGTCGTCAGACAGGCCGTAGGACGGCTTGACCTCGATGCGGGCTTCGTGGCCGGTGGTCTGCTCGCGCGCGGTGACCGAGAGCAGGCCGTCGGCATCGACCTGGAAGGTGACGCGGATGCGTGCAGCTCCCGCCACCATGGGCGGTATGCCGCGCAGTTCGAAGCGGGCCAGGCTGCGGCAATCGGATACCAGTTCGCGCTCGCCCTGCACCACCTGGATCGCCATCGCGGTCTGGCCGTCCTTGAAGGTGGTGAATTCCTGCGCGCGCGCGATCGGGATCGTCGAGTTGCGCGGGATGACTTTTTCCACCAGGCCGCCCATGGTTTCCAGTCCCAGCGACAGGGGGATCACGTCGAGCAGCAGCCAGTCGTCGCCGGGCGCACGATTGCCCGCCAGCAGATTGGCCTGGATTGCGGCACCGAGCGCCACGACCTTCTCGGGATCGAGATTGTTGAGCGGTTCCTGCTTGAACAGCTCCGCCACCGCATGCTGGATCTGCGGCATGCGGGTCGAGCCGCCGACCATGACCACGCCGCGCACGTCGGCCACGGTGAGGCCGGCATCGCGCAAGGCCTTCTTGGTCGGGGTCAGCGTCTTTTGCACCAGGGTGCCGGTGATCCCGGTGAAGATTTCGGTGGTCAGCACCAGGTCGACGTACTCGTTGCTGCCGAGTTTGACCGTAATCGGCGCCTGGCCGTGCTGGGAAAGTTGTTCCTTGGCTTCGCGCGCGCGCATTTGCAGCAGCCGCGCATCCTGCAGCGAGAGCGGCGCGAGCTTGGCCTGCTCGATGATCCAGCAGAACACGCGGTGGTCGAAATCGTCGCCGCCCAGCGCGGAATCGCCGCCGGTGGCCATGACCTCGAATACGCCTTTCGACAGGCGCAGGATGGAAATGTCGAAGGTGCCGCCACCGAGGTCGAACACGGCGTAGATGCCTTCGGCCGAATTGTCCAGACCATAGGCAATCGCGGCGGCAGTCGGCTCATTGAGCAGACGCAACACGTTGATGCCGGCCAGACGCGCCGCATCCTTGGTGGACTGGCGCTGCGCATCGTCGAAATAAGCCGGCACGGTGATCACGGCGCCGGTAAGTTCCCCGCCCAGCGAGGCCTCGGCCCGGTTGCGAACGGTCTTCAGGATTTCCGCCGAGATTTCGACCGGGCTCTTGATGCCGGCAATGGTCTTCAGCTTGACCATGCCTTCGGTATCGACGAAGTCATAGGGCAGGGTTTCGATGTGGGCGATGTCATGCCGGCCGCGCCCCATGAAGCGCTTGACCGACACGATGGTGTTCTTCGGATCGATCGACTGCTTGGCTTCCGCGCCGTAGCCGACCTCGACGCTGCCATCGGCCGCATAGGCAACCACCGACGGCAGCAGCGACCGGCCCTGCACGTCATTGAGCACCACGCTCATGCCGCTGCGAACCGTGGCGACGAGAGAGTTGGTGGTACCGAGGTCGATGCCGACGGCCAGACGATGCTCGTGGGGTGCCGCGGATTCTCCCGGCTCCGCAATTTGAAGAAGTGCCATAGTGATCTTTTAAGCAGTGACGGCTTCGAGCGCGTCGTCGATTTCGTTCAGCAGTTTTTCCTGAAACATCAGTTGCCGTACCAGACTGGAGGCCGCCACCAGATCGTGGTCCGTGTCGATCAATCCCGCCAGCCGCTCGTAATCCGCCCGGATCTCGCTCAAGAGCCCTCCCCGGACTGCGTCCAGCGCGTCTTCATCGGCCGCAGATCGGGCTTCTTCGACGGCTTCGCGCAATTCCATCTGACTCACCAGGAATTCCGCCGGCATCGCCGTATTGCTTTCGATCTGCGGATCGTGGCCCAGCAGGTGCAGCAAATAGCGGGCGCGCCTGCCCGGCGACTTCAGGGTCTGGTAGGCCTCGTTGATGCGCGTCGCCCACTGCATGGCCAGCCGCTGGTCGGCCTCGGACGCATGCGCGTGCTTGTCCGGATGTACCCGCGACTGCACGGCGCGAAAGGCATTATCGAGGCTTTCCAGATCGAGCGCCTGCACTTGCGGCAGGCCGAACAGCGTGAAGTGATCGGCAGCGAAATTCAGGTCGAACGTGGTCATCGCAAATCGGTCAGGCGAGCATCAGGTATTGAAGGACTCGCCGCAGCCGCATGCATCTTTCACGTTCGGATTATTGAACTTGAAGCCTTCGTTAAGACCCTCGCGCGCATAGTCGAGCTCGGTGCCGGCCAGATAGGGCAGGCTCTTGGGATCGACCAGTACCTTGACGCCGTGGCTGATGAATACGATGTCTTCGGGATTGGAGGTATCGGCGAATTCCAGCTTGTAGGCCATGCCCGAACAACCCGAGGTGCGCACACCGAGGCGGATGCCGATACCCTTGCCGCGCTTGGCGATATATTTGGCGATATGGTCGGCGGCGCGCTCGCTGAGGGTCACCGGACTGGCGCTCTCGCTACCCTGCCAGTTCGCCGGCGGAACATCGGGCATGACGGCGGTATCGGCCGCGGGAGTGGTGCAGGCACTCATCTCAGGCTCCCTGTTTCTTTCTGTAGTCCGCCACGGCGGCCTTGATCGCATCCTCGGCGAGGATGGAACAGTGGATCTTGACCGGCGGCAACGCGAGTTCTTCGGCGATCTGCGTGTTCTTGATGTCGAGAGCCTGGTCCAGCGTCTTGCCCTTGACCCATTCGGTCACCAGCGACGAGGAGGCGATCGCCGAACCGCAGCCGTAGGTCTTGAACTTGGCGTCCTCGATGATGCCGTCCTTGCCGACCTTGATCTGCAACTTCATGACGTCGCCGCAGGCCGGTGCGCCGACCATGCCAGTGGCGACACTTTCGTCGTCCTTGGCAAAGGAACCCACGTTGCGCGGGTTTTCGTAGTGTTCCAGTACTTTTTCGCTATATGCCATGATGGTTTCCTTAGTGAGCAGCCCATTGTACGGAGTTCAAATCGACGCCGTCCTTGTACATTTCCCAGAGCGGCGACAGGTCGCGCAGCTTGCCGAGTTTGTCATGCAGCAGTTTGATGGTGAAATCGATTTCCTCCTGCGTGGTAAAGCGGCCGAGCGTGAAGCGGATCGAGCTGTGCGCCAGTTCGTCCGAACGGCCCAGCGAGCGCAGCACGTAGGAAGGCTCGAGGCTGGCCGAGGTGCAGGCCGAACCGGAGGACACCGCGATGTCCTTGATCGCCATGATCAGCGACTCACCCTCGACGAAGTTGAAGCTGACGTTAAGGTTGTGCGGCACGCGCTGCTCGATGTCGCCGTTGATGTAGGTTTCCTCGATGTCCATCAGGCCCTTGAGCAGCCTGTCGCGCAGCATGCGGATGCGTTCGTTCTCGACCGCCATTTCCTCGCGGGCGAGGCGGAAGCATTCGCCCATGCCGATGATCTGATGCGTCGCCAGAGTACCCGAACGCATGCCGCGCTCGTGGCCGCCACCGTGCATCTGCGCTTCGAGCCGGACGCGCGGCTTGCGCCGGACGTAAAGCGCGCCGATGCCCTTGGGGCCGTAGGTCTTGTGCGCGCAGAAGGACATCAGGTCGACCTTCAGCTTGGATAGGTCGATCGGCATCTTGCCGGTAGCCTGCGCCGCATCGACGTGGAACATCACGCCCTTCTCGCGGCAGATCTCGCCGATCTCGGCCAGCGGCTGGATCACACCGATTTCGTTATTCACCGCCATGACCGAGGCCACCACGGTGTCGGGCCGCAATGCGGCCTTGAACTGGTCGATGGTGATCAGGCCGTTTTCCTGCGGCACCAGGTAAGTCGCTTCGAAGCCCTGGCGTTCGAGTTCCTTGACGGTATCCAGCACCGCCTTGTGCTCGGTGGCCACGGTGATGATGTGCTTGCCCTTGGTGCCGGCGTAAAAATGCGCCGCGCCCTTGATCGCCAGGTTGTTCGATTCCGTGGCGCCCGAGGTCCAGATGATTTCCTTGGCATCGGCGCCGACCAGCGCGGCAACTTCTTCGCGCGCTTCCTCAACGGCCTTCTCGGCTTCCCAGCCATAGACGTGGGAGCGCGAGGCCGGATTGCCGAAGTGCTCGGTCAGCCAGGGAATCATTTTTGCGGCCACACGCGGATCGACCGGGGTGGTTGCAGAGTAGTCGAGGTACACCGGCAGTTTCATTGACAGTTTCTCCAGTTCAGCTAGTGAGGGCCCTGAGGCCCTTGAGTTGCAGGATTGTAGTATTCAGCGCGGCCAGGAAATCACCTACCTGCGCCGCGCCATTATCGACACCAAGACTGATCCGCACGGCGCCGCGCGCGAGTGCGGATGGAACAGCCATCGCCAGCAGCACCCGCGAAGGTTCGGGATTGGCGCTGGAACACGCGGCGCCGGCAGCCACGGCAAACCCGGCGCGGTCCAGCTTGCCCACCAGCGTTTCGCCGTCGATGCCGGCGAAGGCGAAGTAGCTGGTGTTCGGCAGGCGTTCCGCGGCGCAGGCAAATACCGTTGCCCCCTGCGCCACCAAGCCCTCTTCGAGTTCCGTGCGCAATGCCTCAAGCTGCCGGCTGCGGGTGTCGAGCTGCGCCGTTGCCAACTCCGCGGCAAGGCCGAAACCGACGATCGCCGCGACGTTTTCCGTGCCCGAACGAAGGCCGCGCTCGTGACCGCCACCGGCGATCAGCGGCTGCAGTTCCACCCGCTTGTCGACCACCAGGGCGCCCGCCCCTTTCGGCCCACCCAGCTTGTGCGCGGACAGGGTCAGGGCATGCACGCCGGCAGCGTTGAGGGCGCGGAAATCGATGCGCCGCTTGCCGAAGGCCTGCACCGCGTCGGTATGGAACCAGGCGCGCGCGGACCCGGCTTGCGCCGCCAGCGCCGCCACGTCCTGCACGACACCCGTCTCGTTGTTGGCCAGCATGACCGATACCAGCGCCGGCTTTTCTTCACATGCCGCCAAAAAGTCGGCGCCGGCGACACGGCAATTTTCATCGACCGCAATCTCGCGCAGCTTCCAGCCGATGCGCTGCAGTTGCTTTGCCGGCTCGCGCACGCAGGGATGCTCGATGACGGAGATCGCCACCGTACACGGCGCCACGCAGGCCGCCACACCCTTGAGGAACAGGTTGTTGGCTTCCGAGCCGCCGCTGGTGAATACCACTTCGGTCGGATGGGCGCCGACCGCATAAGCCACCCTCTGCCGCGCCTCGTCGATCGCGCGCCGCGCCGCGCGACCGTATTCGTGACGGCTGGACGCATTGCCGAACTGCTCGCGCAGGTAGGGCAGCATGGCGTCCAGCACGCGCGGATCGAGCGGCGTGGTGGCGTTGTGGTCGAAGTAGACAGGAGCGAACATTGCGGCGGACACTCAAGCGGCGGCGAGTTCCTCGGTCGTACGGCGCACGCGGCGCAGCGGGCGTTCGTCGTGCATCACGGCGGTGACACCGCTGCGCTCCCGTTGCTGGGCGACCAGCTGGGCAAGGGTGACCGAGTTGAGGTACTCGAACATCTTTTCGTTGAGGCTGGTCCACAGTTCGTGGGTCATGCAGGGCTTCTGGTCCTCGGAGCAATTGCCCATGCCGCCGCAATTGGTCGCATCGAGCGTCTCATCCACCGCATGGATGATGTCGGAAACCGACACCGCCTCCAGCGGCTTGGCCAGGTTGTAGCCGCCACCCGGGCCGCGCACGCTGGAAACCAGCTGGCGGCGGCGCAACTTGCCGAACAGTTGTTCGAGATAGGAAAGGGAAATCTTCTGGCGCTCGCTGATGCCGGCCAGGGTGACCGGGCCCGCATGCTGGCGCAGGGCAAGGTCGATCATCGCGGTCACGGCAAAACGTCCTTTGGTCGTCAATCTCATGGTATTTCTCCGTCGGGTGGTTACATTCGGGAAACGCGTCAGGCCAATACCTGAGCATTTCCATCAACTATATGGGATCCCGAGTGATTTAGTCAACTATCTTCGACAAATAATTTGGATCGAACTTGTCGGCGGTGGCGACATCGTCGTCGAGCGATACCCCGCAGCGCTCCATGGTTTTCAGCAAGGCCTCGATGCGGCGGTCGGTTTCCACCGCATGATCGAGCAGGCCGTGAATCGCCAGTGCCAGCGGATCGTCCTCGGCGCGAGTCACGGCATAGGCGGAGAAGCCCATCTGGCCGGCCTTCACTTCGCGATCGATCTCGCTGCGATCTTCGATGATGCGCGCCGGGATGCCAACCGCCGTCGCCCCCGAGGGGACATCGCGCACCACTACGGCGTTCGATCCCACCTTGGCGCCGGGCCCCAGGGTAATCGGCCCCAGTACCTTGGCGCCGGCGCCGATCACCACACCGCGCTGCAGGGTGGGATGGCGCTTGCCCTTGCTCCAGGAGGTACCGCCCAGGGTCACACCGTGATACAGCGTGCATTCGTCCTCGATCACCGCCGTTTCGCCGATGACCACGCCCATGCCGTGGTCGATGAAGACCCGGCGACCGATGGTCGCCCCGGGATGGATCTCGATACCCGTGATCCAGCGCGTGAAATGGGAAATAAAGCGCGCCAGCCAGCGCAAACGGGCGCTCCACAGCCAGTGCGCGAGCCGATGCAGCGTCAGTGCATGAAAACCGGGATAGCAGGTCAGCACCTCCCACGTGGAACGGGCGGCAGGATCGCGTTCGAAAACGCAGGCAATGTCTTCACGCAGATGGGCGAACATGGAGCGGTCTTTTATTAGAACTTGCTGAAATGGTAGAAATCCCCAGCGCGGGGGTCAAGTTTTATTTGCATTTCGGGCCGGGAGCGGCTTTTCCAATGCCGCCAGGAGGCCCCGCAGGATATCAACCTCTTTCTTCTCCGGCGCGGCGCGGGAAAACATCCGTCGCAACCGCGGGATCAGGCGCTTGGGGCTGGCCGGATCGAGGAAACCGCTGGACAGGGCGGCACGCTCGACATGCGCGATCAAGCCCTCCACCTCGTCATGGCTGGCAATTTCGCCGGCACCGGCAATGGCCGGCGGCGCACCGGGGTCGAGCGCCGCCAGCCGCAGTTCGTAGCACATCACCTGCACGGCAGCCGCAAGGTTGAGCGAACTGAATTCCGGGTTGACGGGAATCATCGCCCAACGCCGGCACATTGCGAGCTCATCGTTGGAAAGGCCCGAGGTCTCGTTGCCGAACACCAGTGCAACGTCTTCGCCGGCGGCAATGGAAACCAGTTCCGCCGCAGCATCGCGAGCCCACAAGGCCGGTACCGCCAGTTCCCGGCGCCGCGCCGTCATGGCCACGGCCAGCACGGTGCCGCTCAATGCCTGCGCCAACGATTCCACCACCTCGGCCTGCACCAGCAGGTCGGTGGCGCCCGCCGCCATGGCATCGGCCTGGGCATCGGGAAACAGCTTCGGAGTCACCAGTACCAGCCGCGACAGCCCCATGGCCTTCATGGCCCGCGCCGCCGCGCCGATATTGCCCGGATGGCTGGGGTGCGAGAGGACGACGCGGATGCGGTCGAGTACGGTGACTGCGGACAGTGGCATTGTGTTCATAGTATGTCCCGGCCCCTCTGGGCCAGGACGGTATCCCGGGATAGAATTGCGGCCTTCGCGCGCTGTTTGCGCCCCTCTTTGGCTGCCCCGCCGCAAAATCCATGCATCCCACGCTGAACATAGCCGTAAAAGCCGCGCGTCGCGCCGGCCAGATCATCAATCGCGCCAGTATGGATGTCGACAAACTCAGGGTCGACGTCAAGCAGCAAAGCGATTATGTAACGGAGGTCGACCGCGCCGCAGAAGCGGCCATTCTGGATGTGTTGCGCGAGGCGTATCCGACCCATGGAATTCTAGCAGAGGAGTCGGGGCTGGCCGGCACCCGCGCCGACAACGAATACCAGTGGATCATCGATCCGCTCGACGGCACCACCAACTTCATCCACGGCGTGCCCCAATATGCCATTTCCATCGGCCTGGCGCACAAGGGCGTGATGACCCAGGCCGTGGTGTACGACCCCAACCGCAATGAAATCTTCACCGCCAGCAAGGGCGGCGGCGCCTTCGTCAACGAAAA
>JADYZH010000098.1 GCA_020853215.1 Sulfuritalea sp.
ACATTCACCACGCGGATGCCGTCGTCGGTATCGAAGGGCCAGCGGCGCAGGGCGGGCAGGCTGGTGATCCACAGGCAGTTGTGCTGCTGCAGGTCGTCCGGCGTGCGCGGCGTGCCGTGCCGATCCAGGTAGGTGGGCGAGGCGCAGATCACCCGTTCCAGGTTGCAGATGCGCCGCGCCACCATCGACGACTCGTCGAGCGGGCCGATGCGGATCGCCAGATCGACGCCCTCCTCCATGGCACCCAGCGGCTGGTCGCTGATGGTGATGTCGAGTTCGACGGCGGGATGGCTCTCCTGGAAACGCGGTATCGCCGGCGCCAACTGGTGCATGCCGAAGGCCGAACCGCAATGCAGGCGCAGCAGGCCGCGCGGGCTGACCCCGGCCTGCGCGACCTCGGCCTCGGCATCGTCCAGCGCCCGCAGGATGGGCCGGGCACGAGCGTAGAAAGCCTCGCCTTCGGCCGTCAGTTGCAGGCGGCGCGTGGTCCGCTGCAACAACCGGGCGCCGAGCCGGTCTTCGAGGCGGGTCACCAGTTTCGACAGTGCCGACGGCGTCAGACCCAGATCTCGCGCCGCAGCAGAGAACCCGCCGGTTTCCACGGCACGAACGAAAGCAGTCATCTCTCCAGCGCGATCCATGGCTATATTATGGAATATTTTTCATCAATATTGTTCCATAAGACATGATTGTTATTCACTTCATAAGTAATTACATTGCACTCATGCGGCGTTGCACCGCACCATCAAAAGGAAACATCATGCTCCCCATCGACGTCATTGCCATCGAACAAGAAGCCCGTCGCATGCGTGCCATCGAAATGCAGCGCATGTCTGGACAACTCGGCAGCTACCTGCGCGTCTCCAGCCGCCAACTGCTCGACCGTGCCCGCGCAGGACTGGTCGCCCTTGGCGGCGCGTTGCATCTGCTGTTCTCGAGGATCCAGCACGACGCTGCGCACAAGGTCGCCAACAGCCACTGAGCCTCCCCCGCGGCCCGAGCCGGCCGGCAGCCGCCGGCTATCCCGGCTTCGGCGCCTGTCGCGCGCCCATCACCGCCCCGGTAGTAACGGCCGCGAGGCCGGCCAGCGAGAGCAGCGACAGCGGCTCGCCCAGCACGGGCACCGCCGCCAGGGCCGACAGCCCCGGCACCACGGCCATCATCAAGGCCACGGGCTGCGCCCCGATCTGACGCACCGCGAAGGTGTACAACAGCATCGCGACGAACACCACCAGCACGCCCTGATACACCGCCTGCAGGGCGATCTCGGCCATCGGCGCCTGGCCCAGGGTGCTGGGCAGGAACAACCACCAGATCGGCAGATACACCACGGCACTGCCCAGCGTGGTGGCCACCGTCGCCGCCAGCGGCGGCATCGGATAGCGGCGCAGCAGCAAGGTAAATGCCGCCCAGGCCGACGAACCGCAGAGGAACAGCGCATCGCCGAGCAGTTGCAGACCGGTAAGCCGGGCGCCGTGCGACAAGGTATCGGCGGCGGTCAACACGATGCCGGCAAACACCAGGCCGAGGGCGACGCGCTGCGGCCGCGAAGGCGCCTGCCTGAGCCACAGCCAGGCGATCACCGCCGTGGCAAACGGCAGCGCGCCGGGCATCAGCACCGAGGCGTGGGCCGCGGGCGCCAGGCGGAAGGCCGAATACACCGTGACCGCATAACCGATGCCGCCGAAGATGCTGAACAGCGCAATCACCTTCAGCGGCGGCAGGCTCACGCGCGCCAGGAAAAACAGGGCGATCAGGCCGCCGACGCCGAAGCGCAGGCCCGCCACGTCCCACCCGGTCAGCATGCCCTTGCCGCCGGCGCGCGAGACCAGGATGAAGCCGGTCCAGATGCAGATCGTGGCGGCGACCGCGATCCATCCGGAGCGGGAGGAGGATGGGGTCGCGGTCAAGCGAGCGTGCGGTACTGCCCGCCGTGGAATATCAGCGGCGGCTTTTCCTGGCGGCTGAAGTTCTCGACATGGCCGACCAGGATGATGTGGTCGCCGCCGGGATAGCGCGCCTGGCTGCGGCACTCGAACCAGGCACTGCAGCCGGGCAGGATCGGCGTGCCGCCGGCGCCGACTTTTGTCGCGATGCCGGCGAACTTGGCGTCCTGCGACTGCGAAAAGCGCTGCGACCATTCGACCTGATCGGCAGCGAGGATGTGCACCGCGTAATGGCTGCATGACTCGAACACCGCCAGTGACGGCGACTGCAGGCCCAGGCTCCATAGCACCAGCGGCGGCTCGAGCGAGACCGAGGCGAAGGAATTGATGGTGACGCCGACCGGCTGGCCGTCGGCCGCGCGCGCGGTGACCACGGCGACACCAGTGGCGAATTCGCCTAGCGCGTCGCGCAGGCTGCGGGTGTCGAGGAAAGGCGGGGGCTGCGGGTTCATCGGGTCGGCTCGCGAACAGGCTCTAAAATCGGGGGAACATCAATTTATCGGGGGCACCTGATGGGCGTCGTGAAACGTATCGGCACTCCGCTTTCTGCTTGCGCCACGCGCGTCATGCTGCTGGGATGCGGCGAGCTTGGCAAGGAGGTCATTATCGCATTGCAGCGGATGGGATGCGAAGTGATCGGCATCGATCGCTATGCCGATGCCCCCGGCATGCAGGTGGCGCATCGCAGCCACGTCGTGAGCATGACCGACGGCGCCGCGCTGCGTGCGCTGATCGAAAAGGAGAAGCCCGATCTGGTGGTGCCCGAGATCGAGGCCATCGCCACTGCCGCACTGGTCGAGATGGAGCGCGACGGCGTGGCCGGGCATTTCCCCGAATTCATCCCCACCGCGCGCGCCGCGCAATTGACCATGAACCGCGAGGGGATACGCCGCCTCGCCGCGGAGGAGCTCGGGCTGCCGGTCTCGCCCTACAAGTTCGCCGACACGCTGGGCGAACTGCAGGCGGCGATCGACAGCATCGGCTTCCCCTGCGTGGTGAAGCCGGTAATGTCGTCCTCGGGCAAGGGCCAGTCGCTGCTCAAGGGCCAGGCCGACGTGCAGGCCGCGTGGGATTACGCGCAGGCCGGCGGCCGCGTCGCTCATTTTGGTAAACCGGGTCGGGTGATCGTCGAGGGCTTCATCGATTTCGACTATGAGATCACGCTGCTCACGGTGCGCGCACTCGGCGCCAGCGGCGCCGATGCAACCAATCGCGCTTCCGGTGAAGTGGAAACCTTCTTCTGCGAACCGATCGGCCACGTCCAGGTCAATGGCGATTACGTCGAATCCTGGCAGCCGATGGCGATGACGCCGGCCGCATTGCAGAAGTCGCGCGACATCGCCCGCGCCGTGACGTCGAACCTCGGCGGGCGCGGCATTTTCGGCGTCGAACTGTTCGTCAAGGGCGATCAAGTCTGGTTCTCCGAGGTCAGCCCGCGCCCGCACGACACGGGCCTGGTGACGCTGGCGACGCAGCGCCTGTCGGAATTCGAACTGCATGCGCGGGCGATACTGGGCCTGCCGGTCGACACCGCGCTGCGCCGTCCCGGCGCTTCGGCGGTGATCTACGGCGGCATCGAAGAAAAGGGCATCGCCTTCGAGGGCGTCGCCGAAGCGTTGCAGGTGCCCGAATCCGACCTGCGCCTGTTCGGCAAGCCGGAGAGTTTCGTCAAGCGGCGCATGGGCGTCGCGGTGGCGAATGCCGACACCACCGACGAAGCGCGCACCCGGGCCAAGCTGGCGGCAAGCCGCGTCAAGCCGGTCAGGGCCTGAAGCGCCCGTGAGCGACTTCGCCGCGCGCCTGGTCCGCTGGCACAAGCGCCACGGCCGCCACGACCTGCCCTGGCAGAACACCAGCGACCCCTACCGCGTCTGGCTCTCGGAAATCATGTTGCAGCAGACGCAGGTGGCGACGGTGATCCCCTACTACGCGCGCTTCCTGGCACGCTTCGGCACGCTTGCCGAACTCGCCGCGGCGCCGGTGGCCGAGGTCATGGCGCTGTGGAGCGGGCTCGGCTACTACGCCCGCGCGCGCAACCTGCACGCCTGCGCGCAAGCCGTGATGCGCGAGCACGGCGGCAGGTTTCCGCGCGGCCCCGAAGCGATCGCGCAACTGCCCGGCATCGGCCGCTCCACGGCCAACTCCATCGCCACCATTTGCTTCGGCGCCCAGGCGCCGATCCTGGACGGCAACGTCAAGCGGGTGCTGTGCCGCGCCTTCGGCATCGAAGGCTTCCCGGGCGCCGGCGCGGTCGAAAAACGCCTGTGGGCGCTGGCCGCGGAACTGATGCCGGCGCGCCACGGCGCGACCTACAACCAGGCGCAGATGGATCTGGGCGCCACCGTCTGCACGCGCAGCAAGCCGCGCTGCGAAAAATGTCCCCTGGCCGACATCTGCGTCGCCCGTGACACGGAGCGCATTGCCGACCTGCCCGAACCGAAGCCGCGCCGCACGATTCCGCAACGAGAGGCCACGCTGCTGGTGCTGCAGGACGGCGACCGCGTCCTGCTCGAAACCCGGCCGCCGGCCGGCATCTGGGGCGGCCTGCTGTCGCTGCCGGAACTGCCGGCAGGCGCCGACGCACGGGAATGGGTGGCGCAGCGCTTCGCCTGCCGCGTCGTCGCCGTCCCGCCGGCGCCGACTTCTTTTGACCACGCCTTCAGCCACTTCCGCCTGCACATCATGCCGCTGCTGCTGCGCGTAACGCCCGGCCAGGCGGCAATGGAGCCGGGCCTGCAATGGCTCGACCTGGCCGGCATCGCCGGCGCCGCGCTGCCGACGCCGGTGCGGCGCATCCTGGACGCGGTTCAAGCTTCGGGCAGCAGTCCCTTGCCTTCCAGAAAGCGATAGATGATTTCGAGCCGGTCGATGCTGTCGTCGAGTTCCAGCAGTTTCTGCCTTGCCAGCGCGGGGATCGGCAGCACTTCGGCATAGCGCATGCCGAGCCAGCCGGCATCGAAAAACCGGTGCGGCGCGGCGGGCGCATTCGGCGCACCGGCCTCCATGTCCTCGACGATGGCGCGCAGCAGCGGCACCAGCCGGGCATAGGCGCCGGGCACCGGCAGCACCGCCGGCGCGGCGA
>JADYZH010000099.1 GCA_020853215.1 Sulfuritalea sp.
CGCTCTGGTTCTCGGGCATGATCAACACCATGCGGTAGCCGCGCATCGCCGCGGCCATGGCCAGCGCGATGCCGGTATTGCCGGAGGTCGCCTCAATAAGGGTGTCGCCCGGCTTGATGCGGCCGCGTTCCTCAGCCTTGCGGATCATCGACAGCGCAGGCCGGTCCTTGACCGATCCCGCTGGGTTGTTGCCTTCCAGCTTGGCCAGGATGACGTTGTTGCGCCGGTCATTGTCCGCGCCGGGCAGTCGCTTCAACTGCACCAGCGGGGTGCCGCCGACGAAATCCTCGAGCGACCGGAACTTCATCGCGCCAGCCATTTGACGTAGTCGGCGACGCCTTCTTCCACGGTCGCAAATTCCTCCCGGTAGCCGGCCGCGCGCAATTCCGCGAGGTCGGCTTCGGTGAAGCTCTGGTACTTGCCCTTCAATGCCTCGGGGAAGGGAATGTATTCAATGATGCCCTGGGCCACCAGTTCGGCCACCGCCAGCGCCGGCCTGCCTTCCAGGGCACGGCAGGCATTCACGGTCGCCGCGGCGAGTTCGTTGAAGCTCTGCGCGCGGCCGGTGCCGAGGTTGAAAATGCCGGAGGCCCGACTTTCGAGAAAGTCCATGTTGACCTTGACCACGTCGCCGACGTAAACGAAATCGCGGCGCTGCTCGCCGTTGCCGTAACCGCCATAGCCCTCGAACAGCCTGACACGGCCAGAGGCGCGATACTGGTTGAAATGGTGGAAGGCGACCGAGGCCATGCGACCCTTGTGCTGTTCGCGCGGGCCATACACGTTGAAATAGCGGAAGCCCGCCACCTGGGAGTCGGCGCCAGGGAGACGGCGACGCACGACCTGATCGAAGAGGAACTTCGAGTAGCCATAGACATTGAGCGGCGATTCGAACTCGCGCTCCTCGCGGAACACGCCGCCGCCACCGTAGACCGAGGCGCTCGACGCATACAGGAAGGGGGCCTCCTGCTCCGCGCAAAAATCCAGCAGGGCCAGCGAAAACCGGTAGTTGTTGGCCATCATGTAGCGACCGTCGGTTTCCATGGTGTCCGAGCAGGCACCCTGATGCAGGATGGCCTCGACACCGCCGTCGAGTTCGCCGTTTTCGACCAGGTCGAGGAATTCGTGCTTGTCGAGGAAATCGGCGATCTCGCAATCAGCAAGGTTGCGGAACTTGTCGGCATGCGTCAGGTTATCCACCGCGATGATGTCGACTATGCCGCGCTCGTTGAGCGCCTTGACCAGGTTTGCGCCGATGAACCCGCAGGCGCCGGTGACGACGTAGTACACGCGAGAAAACCCCCTAATTTATTGAATCGAAGCCGCTTTCATGATCCGCTTTCTAAGGATTCATGCAGTACATTTCGCATTTTACCCCACGCAACCATGCGGGTTGCAGCGGGGGTTTTAGAAAGAACGCGACTGACTTGAGACCACGCGCAACCGTAGCCACTTCCGAAACCTGCCCCGCAATTGACTCGGGAACGGTGCCCACCTGTTGAGCCGCAGCGTGGCGATTCTGGCGCGAAGGATGCCCGATCTCATGGCGTGAAGTTGAAGTGCTGCCCGCCGAACATCCGGACAGCGGCGTACATTGCTCGGGCATCATCTTCGGTCAGTGAGTTGTCGCCCGATGGAACAACCGTTCCGAGCATCCCATGCAGGAACACGTTATCAGCGAATCCCCGATCTGCTTCTGTGCCGCCTTCTCGGTACAGTTGATCGTGGGGAATCGCCGGAAGGTGCGCCTTGTTCCCGTAGGCGAGATAGACCAGCGGCAATCGTGGCACGGACGCGAAATCCGTCATGAACCCCGGCTGAGTACGGATGATCCGCTGTTCTGGAGTGTGCGGATTGACGATGGTCACGAAGGGCGACAGCAGCTCCCAGCGCACCCCCTCGGGACGATGGTGGAAGCGAACATCGAGCGTGGTCGGGAATTCGACGATCACGGCTTGCTCTCCGTCGGTGCTGCCGGGGCGGACGCCTCGGCTATCCGTGACATAGCTTGCCCCTGATCTGCTGCGGCCTTGGACGCGCCGAGCCAGTAGCCGACCGCCAGCAGCGTCAGGTTGATGACTGTCTGCAGGATCATGGATCGCTCGGACTGGTCGTTTTGGTAAAGGACCGTGCCGACGACACAGGCAAAGACCAGCAGCAGGATGTAGGTTACTTCCCGCTGCGTCGAAAACTTCTCTCGGTCAATCACGAACGGTTCACGGCGCTCGATCACAACGCCACCCGATTCGCCAGCCACCCATAAACGAATGTCTCGTCCTTCTGCCGCGCTCTCGAAAGCTCGATGTAGCGTGCTCCCTGCAGGCAATTCAGCGCCTTCAGCAGCACATCCTCTCCGTCGACGCCGCGCCGCTTCATATAGGCCGTCAGCGCCTTAATGGTCGCCGGGCCGATGTCGGCATCTTCCTCGATGTCGGGGTAGTCCTTCCCTTGGCGGTTGAGGGCGTTGAGCGCAACCTGTAGGAATTCCGCCGCCTTGCCTGTTCCGCAGTTGATGCCGGTGTCGAACAGTTCGCGGGCAACTTTCGGGACGATCACGGATACATCGAAGAACCCCGGCTCGTACCAGTAGGTCATTTCATAGATGCTCTCGGCAACGGATCGTGGCATGTCCTTCATCGGGCCGGTGTAGCCGTTTCGCCTAGCTTCACGAATGGTGATGCCCCAATTCGTTTCGCCGCCGCTGTCGTCAGGATCGTTGCCGTATCCGCCCTCTTTGGCGATGACTTCGGCGATCAGGTCAGCGACGGAGGAATTCACTTGATGTGATCCTTCGCCCAAACAAACAAACCCCACAGCGCGGCGCCGGCGGCGAACAGCGCAGCGAGGATGGCGCTGATGACCTTGCTGCCTTTCCAGAGGCTTACTAGCTCGTCAAGTGCAGGCCGCATTTCCTTATCGACGGCCAGGTGAGAAACAAGGGTGTTGCGGATTTCAACGAGCATCACGTCCTGCTTGTCGAGCCGCTTACCGATCTCATCGACCATGACATCAATCCCGGCTTGGCGGCGCTCAGGCGAATTCATTTACTTCTCCGATCAAGGCAGCAGATGCAGCGCCCATCCATGAATATTCACCTGACGAACAGGCGACCCGGCACCGACGACTTTCAATCGACAGGTTTGATCGGCGGGGGAAACAAGATCCACGCGCCCCGTCAATACGCGCACATAGCTGCCGCCGAGATTGCTGATGCTGTCCCCATACACAGAGCGCTCGGTGAGCGTGACGGCCTGCCAGGTCACCCCGTCATCAATAGAGAGGTAGCCGAACAGGTTGTAAGCGGTGATGCTGAACCCGACCCCTGGCACCGGCTCGCTGGTCGAAAGCCGGAGCGAAATAGCCGCATATTGATGATCGATGGTGCCGTTGTCGGCTGTACTGCGAGCCATGACCCACGCCTCGACCCGCGCATCGGCTGTGATGTCGGTTTGCTCTGTCACCTCGACCGTGGCCTCGGTGGCCGGTGTGGCGCCGAAGTCGAGAATGGCCGTGCCGAGACCATTAGCCATGAGCTAGGCCTATCTCGCTCACTGGAACAATGGAGAACTTCGCCACTTTCCCATCCACGTCGCGCTTGGTGACCACGGCTTCATAAGCGACGGGCGGCTGTGGCTCAGGAAATTGCAGAGGTGCCAACGCAGGAACTGCGGTCATCGACTCCATGCGGCCATGCGCGCGCTCAAGGTCTGATGCGATGCGTTCACCTCGCTGATCCGCTTCCACCAGTCGCGCTTCCAGATCGACACAGCGGGCCTCTGCTGCCTCGCGGCGGGCCTGCTCGGTTGCCAGTTGAACGCGCAGATCGGCAAGCTGGTCGGCAATCGCCGGGGCGGCGGGATTCGAATCGGGAACATCGACCAGGCCACCGGAGAGCACGGAGAATCGCTTGACCATCATGCGGCCCTCAGAAAGCAGGCGACCGCAGCGCGCAAGCCTGTTTCCTGCTCGCGTGCGGCGGCCTCGTGGTCGGTGATGATGCCCCGCGCCTCGGCAACGGTGACCGTCGCGTCGGTGTCGTCCAGCGGGATTACCGCGTCGGGACGGAGGGTTGGGGTAGGTTGTTCTGCGGCAGCGCCATCGGGAGAACCCGTGGCGTCAGATGCTTCTGGCCTGCTTACTTCTGCCCGGCCTTGCGCTCCGGCAGATCCTTCGTATTTTCCCGAAGCGCTTGCACCGCCAGACTCGCCAGGTAATCGCCCCGTTGCTTGGGCGTCATTGCCTTGAGTTCCGCGATAGACCGCTTCTGAGATACGACCGGCTTGGTACTCATGATCCAAAGCCTCCTTTAACCGTGCTTCAAGATTATCAAATTTCAATGACGAAAGCAACTCAGGGCCGGCCGCGGCCTGCTTTCCCTTGCCCAGAGTGTTGTCCACGAAGTGGAAGTTGACTAAGTCGTTTCCGGCGTAGTGCTCCATCATTGCCGGTATTGCTCCAGCCGAGCCAACGTGAGTTTTCCCGTGTTCTTCAAGGGACACCGTGCGCCCCATGCGTTCGGCTCGTGGTAGGGATCCATTAACCAGCGCGTCGACAGGATCGCGGGCAATGTAAAGAATGTTCACTTCTTTCCCGGCTGCCAGCGCCTGATCAACCTTCTTGATGGACGACTCCAGATTGTTCATGTTCGTGTCGTACACGATCTGTGACAGGTCTTTCATCGCCTTGGCGGCGCCGACTCCATCGATTGCAGAACTCTTTCCGGCACCCGCACCGCCCGCGGTGAAAGTAACCATGTTCAACCCGGTCGGATCAGGCTCGGCGAGCTTCCTTGCATACATGACCTTCGTCAGCCACGAAGCCGGCTCATGAACCGCTGCAGAGAGCGATGAGCGCGCCTCTTTGCTGGCTGAATAGTCGGGGGACAGTTCCCGTGCAATGTCGGTATTGATCACCTTTCCGCCCTCTGCTCCGTCCAGGGTGGCGTATTTGGCGATTGCAGCGTCGGTATCATTCGAGACCAGATCGCGCATGCGCGTCTCGACGGCGCGATGTTCGGGGGAAAGTCGTTCATCACGTGGAATGTCGGCGCCAGCTTTCGGCTCCACCGCTGGCCGCAGCACTTCCGCGACATCCGCCTGCACCTTCGCCGCGGCCTCGTCGGGGATCATCGTCAGATCGGGCTGGCGCACCGTCACCGGGCGGCCTTCCATCAGGTCATCAATCGCGCCCATCATGTTCGCCACATGGGCATCACGCGAGGCCAGATCAGCAGGCAGGCCCATGCCGGAGCGCTCCATCTTGATCTGCTCGTTCTTCGTCAGCGCCGCGTCGATCTGCTCGGGCGCCAGCATCTCGGAAATCTTGGCCTTGTACTCGGCAACCGCATCGGCTTTGGCCTTCTCGCCGCGCAGTTGCAGCGCACGCCCGCCACCGGCAAACGCTGCACCGAGGATCGCGTCGACCGCCATCGCCTCGCCGTCCAGCGCCTTGAACTGCGCCGCCAGATCGGGGCGTCCGGCCTTGGCGTAAATCTCCGACGTCGCGCCGCGCATGAAAGCGCCCTGCGCCGCGTTGATGCCTGCGCCGTAGAGCAGATTCATTCCGAGGCCGGACGCGCCCAAGGTCATCGGGGCGATTACGCCGGCAGTCATCGCCGCACCCTGCACGCCGCCGACCTTAGCCGCTGTCTGCAGGTCGACACCCTTGTCGAGTGCATCCAGTGTGCCGCCGATGGTTTCATTGACCAGCACGCCGGGAGCGCCGAAGGCAACGGCCTCGCCGCCGATCTTGATCAGGCCGTGCAGCAGTTGGCCGGCCATGCCGATTTCTTCGGGCTTCGGCGCAAGCGACCGGGAGAGTTTGTCAGCCGGCGTGACGATGTGCTCGAACACCTTTTCCTGCGCCTTGATCGCGTCACCGGTCAGCAGGTCGAAGCTGCCGGCCACCGCGCCCATGGCGAGGCCGGTCGTTCGCTGCGTGTCGGCCAGCAGGCGCCCGACGCCGGTCGCGGCCCCCGTTGCCATGCCGGTAAAGAATCCAGCGGGTTGACTCAGATCAAGCGGGTTCAGCCGGGCCGAATCCATCAGGCTCGCGGAATCGTGATCGCCGGCCAGGTCGAAGGCGCTCATTTCGGAATCCGATCGGCAAGCCCGCTGGCGTCGTTCGGGTCAGTCACGCGCAGCAGTACCGGGTTGCCGTCCTTGCCCAGCAGGTAGCCGGTCCCCGACTTCACCAGATAGCCGCCCTTGGTGTTCTGCAGGCGCATCCTCGACCACTGATCCTTCATCTGCGGCATGCCAGCCCGTTCCACCGCGCGCCCGAATTCAGTCTTTGCCACGCTCTTGAAGGTCGAGTCATCCATGCCCCAAGGCTTGATCACCACGCCGCCGTTGACGTCGGCAACGCCGCCCGTTGCGCGCTGGATGGCCTCCTTCAGCATCTTGTCGTTCAGCGCACCGGAGAAATCCCCCTGCTGCGCGGTCAGCGCGGCATAGGCGGCGCGTGTGGCCTGGTAGGTGATCTGCATCGCCTCCGGATTCCCCGCGAACGCCTCGCCCGCCATGCTGTTGAACTTCAGCCGGATCTCCTCGTCCTTCGGCATCGGGAATTTCGGCTTACCGTCCTGCCCCTTGGCATCCTTTCCGGGATTCAGTAGCCGCTCGCCGGCCAGCAGCAGGCCCGACGTGCTGCCCGGCGTGAAGGTCTCGTCGGTGAATACCCCGGCAATCTTCATCGGCCGCTCGCGGGTACCCGACCCGCAAGCTTGTTCGATACAGCAATACGGTCTGGAAACTGTTTGCGGCATCCTGGCTGGTGCCACCGTCCGAGGAAAAGGGCGACAAGCCGGCGACAACCTTGACCCTCTCGCTTGCCACTGTGGGCACCGGACGCACGGCAACAGCGGCAGCGGCATGCTTTGAAGCCTCCGACGTGGGGCGCCAGATCACCAACCAGGCGGGGCTGGCGACAATCACCGCTTACACCTCTACGACAGTCGTCACGGTGACCATTGTCGATGCCTTCGCCTCGGTTGGCCCCATTGCCTCGCAAAGTTGGACGCTGACCGAATCTCCGAAGACCGGCCTGACGCCTTCCGCAAAGGATCCCATCGGCGGCGCCTGCACCATGACGGCGACTGCCGCGGCGTTCAGGAACAACGCGCAAGTGTCCGACATCGGAAAGTTTGTCGAGATCAATGACGGACTGGTCGAGATCACCGGCTTTACGTCAGCGACGATAGTGACAGGGATCATCCGCACGCCGCTGGTCAATACCACGGCGGCAGCGTCGGGCGGCTGGGCGCTGCGCTCGCAGGTATGGAATTCGGTCGACGGCTACCCGCGCACCGGGACGCTGTACGAGCAGCGCCTGATCTGCGCCGGATCGATCAATTATCCACAGACCATTTGGGGCACCAAGACGGGCGAGTATGCCAACTTCTCGGACGGCATCGCTGACGATGATGGCTTCAGCTTCACCATTGCATCGGATCAGGTCAACCCGATAGAGCATCTGGCGTCGACCCGCGTCTGCCTGCCGCTGACCTACGGCGGCGAGTTCTCCATGACGGGCGGCGTCGAGAAGCCGATCACGCCCACCAATGTCCAGATCAAGAGCCAGACCGTCTATGGCTGCGCCTTCACCCGCCCGGTGCGTGTTGGTTCAGAAGTGATATTCATCCAGCGCGGCGGGCGAAAGGTGCGGGCCCTGGGCTACCGCGTCGAGTCCGACAGCTTCAACGCGCCAGACGTGTCTGTATTGGCCGAACACATCACCGAGGGCGGAATCACGGAAATGGCCTTCGCACAGGAACCGGACTCGGTTGTCTGGATGGTTCGCGGCGATGGCCAGGCGGTGACCATGACGATTGACCGCGATCAGGAAGTGATCGGCTTCGCCCGGCAGGAAACAGACGGCGAGTACGAATCCTTCGCGTCGGTGCCCTACCTTGACTCGGATCGCGTGTTCGCTGTGGTGGTGCGAACGATCGACGGAGCGACGGTGCGGTACATCGAATACTTTGATCCCGACCTGAACACCGATTGCGCCGTGACCGGCACCAGCGGCAGCCCGCAGACAGTGTGGACGGGCTTCGATCATCTGGAAGGTGAAACGGTCGATGTGCTGGCCGATGGCATCGTGATGCCGCAGATTGTGGTGGCCGGAGGCGAGATCACATTGCCGCGGGAGGCGTCGGCCATCGAGGCCGGCCTGCATTACGAAACCGAGATTGACCCGCTGATGCCGGCCATTGCTGGCATGTCCGGACTTGGACAGGGCGAGGCAACGTCAATCAACGAGATCATCATCCGGCTGCACGAAACGCTTGGCGCCGAAGTGGGCGGCCAGACAATCCCCTTCCGGCGTTTTGGCACCGGGATTCTGAATCAACCGATTGTGCCCTTTACTGGCGACAAGCGCATTTCGAAGCTGGGCTGGGCGCGTGGCGCGATTGATGCGCTGATTGCCCAGCGGCAACCATTGCCGCTTCAGGTACTCGCGATCATCTTCAAGATGACGGTGAACCCCGGATGATTCGCCCTGCCACCCTTGCCGATCTCCCGCGCCTGATTCAACTGGCGAAGACGATGCACGCCGAGTCACGGCTGGCGGTGCTGTCGTTCAACCCGGACAAGGTGCTTGCGATGCTGACCTACTGCCTGCAAAGCGGGCTGCTGTTGGTCGCCGAGCGCGACGGGGAAATCATCGGTGGATTTGCCGGAATCATCGAGGAGCATTGGTTCTCCGATGACCTAGTGGCGACCGACATGGGGCTGTTTGTCGAACCCGGAAAACGCGGCGGCTTTGCAGCTGCGGCCCTGGTCTCGGCCTTCCTCGATTGGGCCGAGCAGCGCGGCGCCAAGATGACCGACATCCTGATCAATACCGGCGTGCGCGTCGAGGACACAGCCAAGTTGCTTGACCGCTTGGGCGGTGGCCGCGTCGGGCTTATCTATTCGTGGGGGAGTAACTGAAATGTGCATCAGCGCAGGGATGATGATGGCGATCAGCACCGGCTTTCAGGTGGTAAGCGCGATCAGCCAAGGCCGCCAGCAGGGCGCACAAGCCGACTGGCAAGCCAGGCAGGCCGCTGCCGATGCGCAGGCAAGCCGCGAGGCCGGGGAGGTCCGCGCCGACAAGGTACGCAAGGCCGGCAAACTGACGCAATCAAGAGCGCGCACCGCGTTGGCGGGCAGCGGCGTCCAAGTCGGAGCCGGATCGGCGGTAACGATCGCGCAGGACATTTACCAGAACGCCGAGAGTGACGCGCAAAGTGAATTGCTGTCAGGCATCTACGGCGGGCAGCGGCTGGATTCCGAGTCTGCCGGGATGAAGATCGCAGGGGACAACGCCAGAACGGCGGGGTATGTGCGGGCGGGCGGGTCGTTGCTCTCGGCGGGCGCATCGGCAACAAAGGGATGGGTCGGCACAAAGACGATGTATCCGCAGGGCAATAACCCCGACGAGTGGGACGCCTGACATGGCACAGATCCCGGTCGGCAAGTTCCCCGAGCTCGACCCGCACAAGCGCAACTTTCTCGAAGCCAAGATCCAGCGCAACCAGCAGCACCTGATGCAGAAAGCCGAGATTGCCGAGCGCCGCAACCTGTCGAACCTGAACACGATGGCGAACCGGCTGAATTGGTACGTCGAGAACGGGCGCGATGTGCCGGCCGCCGAGTTCTCCGCATTCAAGAAGGCCAGCAAGGGCACGCCGCTGGCAGGCTTCGCGCAGCAGATCACCGCCGAGCAGAAGGCCGTTGCCGAGTTCTCGCGCATGTCACCGGTACAGATGCAGTCCAAGGTCAAGGAACTGGCCGCGAGCTACGGCGCCACGCCGACCAAGGAACAGATCACGCACCTGGCGAAGGTCGACAAGTTCGTGCAGAACAGCATCCAGCAGGGGATCGCGCGCACGAATCCGGTTCTCGCCACGCAACGGAACAAGGAGGCCAAGCGCACACGCCACCTGACCGATGCCGAGTGGACCGCGATCCGCGATGCTGCCGACGAGGCGCTGAAGACGATCATGGATGTCTCGTTCCTGACGGCGCAGCGCATCGGCGACGTGCTGAAGATCAGGCTTGCGGACATTCGGGCGAGCGGCCATTTGTACGTGAAGCAGGAAAAGACCGGCAAGGAACTGCTGATCGAGATCACGCCAGAGCTTCGCGCTGCTCTCGACAACGCCAAGGCAAAGGGCGGTGTTCGGTCGCTGTACCTGTTCAGCCAGGCGAACGGCAAGCCGTGGACGTATTGGGCGGTACGGGACAAATGGAGAGCCGCAGCGACGGCGGCAGGCATCGAGGACACCCGGCTGCATGACAACCGCTCGAAGGGCATCACCGAGGCAAACAGGCAGGGACTGGATGCGCAACTGCTGGCCGGACACTCGAGCCAGAAGCAGACCGACAGCTACATCAGGGACCGCGAAATCAGCGTGGCAAAACCGCCGAGTTTTAGAAAGAAAGCCTGATTCTTAGAAAGGCTCTAGGCGTACCAAGGGTTTCAGGGAAACCTATGTAACGACGTAGTACATAGAGCCCCTAATTGACCTGTTTCAGTTCTTCCAGCGAGCACGTCGCAGTGCCCAGCTTGCCGACCACGACGCCGGCAGCAAGATTGGCCTGGCGCATGGCCTCGGGTAGTGACAAACCGCTGCCCAGCATGACCGCCAGCGTGGCGATGACGGTATCACCGGCACCGCTGACATCATAAACCTCGCGCGCCAGGGCCGGCTCATGCGTCGTTCCGGCGACTGAAAACAGTGTCATGCCTTCCTCGCTGCGGGTGACCAGCAAGGCGTCCAGTTGCAGTTCGCGGCGCAGGCGATCGGCCTTTTGCGCAAGTTCCGCCTCATCTTTCCAGCGGCCGGCCACGGCGCGAAACTCGGACCGATTCGGCGTCAGCAGGGTCGCACCGGCATAGCGGGCGTAATCCTCGCCCTTGGGATCGACCAATACCTGCTTGCCGGCGGCACGGGCCAGGGAAATCATTTCCGTGATATGGGCCAGGCCGCCCTTGCCGTAATCGGAGAGGATCACCACGTCGCAGCCGGTCAGCCGCGATTCGAAATCCGCGAGCTTGGCCTGCAGGACTTCATGGTCCGGCGCATTTTCGAAATCGATGCGCAGCAATTGCTGCTGGCGGCCGACCACGCGCAGCTTGACGGTGGTGCTGAGCCGTGCGTCCTCGTGCAGGCTGCAGTCGATGCCGAAGCTGCCCAGCAAGCCTGCCAGTGTCCGCCCCGCTTCGTCGGCACCGACCACCGACAGCAGCGTCACGCGCGCACCCAGCGCCGCGCAGTTGCGCGCCACGTTGGCGGCACCGCCCGGGCGTTCTTCAGTGCGCTCGACCTTGACCACGGGCACCGGCGCTTCCGGCGAAATGCGCGAGACATCGCCGAACCAGTAACGGTCCAGCATCACGTCGCCGACGATCAGGATGCGGGTAGAAGAGGTATCAGGGATCTGCATGATCTTAAAACCTGTCAGCCACAGAGGGCACAGAGACCACAGAGAAAATCTTTTCCTGCGTTCCTCTGTGACCTCTGTGGCAAATAGTGTTCTTCATAGCCTCTCATGGCGAAATACGCCAGCCCGAGATGAACGGTACCGATGACCGTGATTTTCATGGATGTCTAAGGCGTGATATCGAATTCTTCGGTGCGCTTGGGCGGATAGGTTTCCCATCCGCCGCAGCCGGGGCAGCGCCAATAGAACTGGCGCGCCTTGAAGCCGCAGGCGTCGCAGCGATAGCGGGCGACCCGGCGCGTGTGGGAGTGGATCAGGTTCTTCATCAGTTCCAGGTCCGGGCGACGCTCAGGCGTTGCGCCGAGGATCTGCGCCTCCAGCAGCTTGTCGAGTCCGAGCAGCGTCGGGTTGCGCCGCAACTCGTCGCGCACCAGCACATAGGCGGCCTCGGCACCGCCATTGTCGAGTTCGGCCCTGAACACCGAATCGAGCAGGTCGAGCGAGGGATGGCGTTCCAGCCAGCCGCGCAGCAGCTGGATGCCCTGCTCCAGTCGTCCCAGCTGGATGTGCGTGGCCATCAGCTTTTCCGCGGCCAGCGCGAGATACACGGGATTCTGCTGTTCGACGCGTTTCCAGTAGTCGATCGCCGTCTCGCCGTCGCCGACTTTTGCTGCCAGGTCACCGAGCAGGAGCGTCGCGCGGACGCACTTGCGGTTGGCCGCCAGGGCTTCGCCGAGCAGGCGCTTGGCCGCCTCGTGCCGGTCGTGCAGCATTTCGTTGGCCGCCAGCTCGCAGCGGAACTCGGCGATCGCCTTCTGCCACAGGTGATCGGAATGGTTTGGCATGGCTTCGGCGATGGCCGCAGCCTTGGCCCACTCCTTTTCCTGCTGGTAGATTTCCAGCAGGTTTTTCAGCGCTTCCTCGTCGCGCTCCGTGCCGCGCAGCTTGACGAAGATTTCCTCGGCGCGATCGAGCAGGCCGGCCTTCAGGTAGTCCTGGCCAAGTTCCGACAGCGCGTGCAGGCGCTGGGTCGCGGACAGGCCATCGCGTTCGATCAGGTTCTGATGGACGCGGATGGCGCGGTCGGTTTCACCGCGCCGGCGAAACAGGCTGCCCAGCGCAAAATGCAGCTCGATGGTCTCGGGATCGACGCGCGCCGCCTCGATGAAGGCCTCGATGGCCTGATCCGGTTGTTCATTGAGGAGGAAGTTCAGGCCCTTGAAATAGGATCGCGGCAGGGCGCGCGACTCTTTCAGGAGCTGCTTGATGTCGATGCGGGCGGCTGTCCAGCCGAGTCCGAAAAAGACCGGCAGGACCAGCAGCCACCAGAGTTCAATTTCCATGGCGTCAGCGCGGCCCGCGATCGGAGGTGCGTTGCCGGCGCAGGAAAACGCCCAGCGCCGCAGTCAGTCCGACGCCGACGCCGATGGCGAACACGGCGAGGACCACCACCGAAATCGGTGCCGTCCAGGAATGATCCAGGAAGAAGCGCAACTCCATCGGCCCGCTGTTCTTGATCGCCAGACCGAACAGTCCGATGAATACCGCGATGCGCAACAGCCAGACAAGGAGCTTGAGCAGGGTGATCACGAATGGGTACGGTAGAAGAAATGGAGTGGATCCGGTCGGCGCTGTCCAGGGCCACTCCCCCGCACCGGCACAGCGGCCAAAACTAAAAGGCGGCACCCGTCACGGGTGCCGCCCTGAAGCATGCTGCAACAACACGACTCATGCCCGGTAATCGACCCGCTCCCGCAACTCCTTGCCGGCCTTGAAATGGGGCACGTGCTTTGCAGGCACCTGCACCTTGTCGCCCGACTTGGGATTGCGGCCGATGCGCGGCGGCCGGTAATTCAGCGCGAAACTGCCGAAGCCGCGGATCTCGATGCGGTCGCCCTTGACCAGGGCCGAGGTGAGCGCATCGAGGATCATCTTCACGGCGAAGTCGGCATCCTTCGCCACGAGCTGGGGAAAGCGTTCCGCCAGCCGGGCGATGAGCTCCGATTTGGTCATGGGATCGTCGTCTTACTGCTGGTTGAGTTTGGCCTTCAGCAGCGCGCCCAGATTGGTCGTTCCGCTGCTGGCCGAGGAGCTGTCGGCAGCCAGCTTCTGCATTGCCTGGCTTTGCTCGACCTGATCCTTGGCCTTGATCGACAGGTTGATCGAACGCGTCTTGCGATCGACATTGATGATCAGGGCGTCGATCTTGTCACCGGCCTTGAGATGCTGGGTCAGGTCTTCGATGCGCTCGCGCGAGAACTCGGAAACGCGCAGATAGCCTTCAACATCGTCGCCCAGGTTGACCACTGCGCCGCGCTGGTCGACGCTGGTGACCGTGCCGGCGACCAGACTGTTCTTGTCGTGGGTGGCCACGTAGCTGGTGAAGGGGTCGCCATCAATCTGCTTGATGCCAAGCGAAATGCGCTCCTTCTCGACATCGATGGACAGCACCACGGCCTCGACTTCATCGCCCTTCTTGAAGTTCTGCTTGGCTTCTTCGCCGGTAGCGGACCAGGACAGGTCGGACAGATGCACCAGGCCGTCGATGCCGCCCGGCAGGCCGATGAAGATGCCGAAGTCGGTAATCGACTTGATCGCGCCTTTCACCTTGTCGCCCTTCTTGTGGTTTATCGCGAAATCGTCCCACGGGTTCGCCATGCACTGCTTCATGCCGAGCGAAATGCGGCGACGGTCTTCGTCGATTTCGAGGATCATCACTTCGACCTCGTCGCCGAGCTGGACCACCTTGGAGGGGTGGATGTTCTTGTTGGTCCAGTCCATTTCCGAAACGTGCACCAGGCCTTCGATGCCCTGCTCGATCTCGACGAACGAGCCGTAGTCGGTCAGGTTGGTGACCTTGCCGAACAGGCGCGTGCCCTGCGGATAGCGACGGGCGATTCCCACCCACGGATCTTCGCCCAGCTGCTTCATGCCGAGGCTGACGCGGTTCTTCTCCTGGTCGAACTTGAGCACCTTGGCGGTAACTTCGTCGCCGACATTGAGCACTTCCGACGGGTGGCGCACGCGACGCCAGGCCAGGTCGGTGATGTGCAGCAGGCCGTCGATGCCGCCGAGGTCGACGAAGGCACCGTAGTCGGTGATGTTCTTGACGATACCCTTGATGACGGTGCCTTCCTGCAGGTTCTCCAGCAGCTTCTGGCGTTCTTCACCCATGCTGGCTTCGAGCACGGCGCGACGGGACACGACCACGTTGTTGCGCTTGCGGTCGAGCTTGATGACCTTGAACTCGAATTCCTTGTTCTCGTAGGGGGTGGTGTCCTTGACGGGACGCACGTCCACCAGCGATCCGGTCAGGAAGGCGCGGATGCCGTTGGTCATGACCGTCAGGC
>JADYZH010000100.1 GCA_020853215.1 Sulfuritalea sp.
CCGGAACTCTCGCTGCAAAGCATCCTGATCACTTCGGCCATCATCGGCAAGCTCAAGGCCTGGACCTATGTCGGGCTGGTGGCGCTGTTCTCCACGCTGGCCGGGCTGGCCTACGGCGCCTGGGTGGCCGGCGCGCCGGCACTGACCCTGGTCCTGATCGTCGGCGGCTTCGTCGCTACACTGGTCGTCGCGCTCAATCTCATCGAGAACAGGAGAACCCCATGCTGATCAAGATCCTCGGCACCGGCTGCGCCAAGTGCCAGCGCCTCGAACAACTCGCGCGCGAAGTGGTCGCCGAACAAGGCATCGACGCCAGCTTCGAGCACGTGCGCGACATGAAGGAAATCATGGCCTACCCGATCACCACCACTCCGGCGCTGGTGATCGACGAGGAAGTCGCGGTCTTCGGCCGCATGCCGAGCAAGGAAGAGATCGCCGGCTGGCTGAAGCAGGCATGATCCTCGAATCGACCCTGACCTGCCCGCTCTGCGGCCACGTCAAGACCGAGACCATGCCCACCGACGCCTGCCAGTGGTTTATGTCCGCGACGCGCCGTCGCGGACGGTATCCCCCGGTGGGATTACGATTGCGAGGGGTGCCACGCGCTGCTCAAACCCAAGCCGGGCGACTGCTGTGTGTTCTGCTCCTACGGCACCGTACCCTGCCCGCCGATCCAGGAGCACGGCAAGGGTCACTGCTGCTGACAGCCACCGGCGCCATCATCGCCGTCCCGCCAGCGCCGACTTTTGCGGACGCTAGTTGACCGCAAGCCCCATCGCGCAAATACTGCCGCCTCTGCGCCGGCACCGTCGGCCCATCCCCACCCAAGAGCACACATAACAACATGCGCACCGAAACTCCCCACGCCATCTACCTCAAGGACTACACCCCGCCGGCCTGGCTGGTCGACACGGTCGAGCTCCACGTCGCCATCCACGATGGCCATGCCGAGGTGCGCGCACGCCTCGCCTGTCGGCGCAATCCGGACGCCACCGACAAAAACCCGGGTGGCGATCTGATACTGAATGGCGAGGAACTGGCGCTGCTGGAAGTCGGCGCTGACGGGACGGCGTTGGCGCCCTCGCGCTATACCGTAGGCGACGAAACGCTGACCCTGCACGGTCCGCTGCCCGAAGCCTTCACGCTGGAGACCCTGGTCCGCATCGACCCCGACCACAACACCCAGCTCTCCGGCCTTTACCGCTCGAAGGACGGCTACTTCACGCAATGCGAGGCGCAGGGCTTCCGCCGCATCACCTTCTACCCGGACCGGCCCGATGTCATGGCGCGCTTCAGTTGCACCATCGAGGCCGACCGCGAGCGCTTCCCGCAACTGCTGTCCAACGGCAATCTCGTCGCGGCGGGAGAAGCGCAAGGAAACCGCCACTGGGCGCGCTGGGAAGACCCCTTCGCCAAGCCGGCCTACCTCTTCGCCCTGGTCGCGGCCAGGCTGGACATGCTGGAGGATGCGTTCACGATCGCATCGGGGCGCAAGGTGCGCCTCGCGGTGTATGTCGAGCCGGGCAAGCTCGACCAGTGCGGCCATGCCATGGCGGCGCTGAAGAAGTCGATGAAGTGGGACGAGGAACGCTTCGGCCTGGAGATGGACCTCGACCATTACATGATCGTCGCGGTCGGCGACTTCAACATGGGTGCGATGGAGAACAAGGGCCTCAACATCTTCAACACCAGGTACGTGCTGGCGCGGCAGGACACCGCCACCGACACCGACTACCAGAACATCGACCGCGTCGTCGCCCACGAATACTTCCACAACTGGACCGGCAACCGCGTCACCTGCCGCGACTGGTTCCAGCTGTCCTTGAAGGAAGGCCTCACGGTGTTCCGCGACCAGGAGTTCGGCGCCGACGTGCATTCGCGCGCGGTGACGCGCATCCAGGAAGTACGCCAGTTGCGCGTCGCCCAGTTCCCCGAGGATGCCGGGCCGATGGCGCATCCGATCCGGCCCGCCTCCTACGCCGAGATCAACAACTTCTACACCGCCACGGTTTACGAAAAAGGCGCCGAGGTGGTGCGCATGATCCACACCCTGCTCGGCCGCGACAATTTCCGCTTGGGGCTGGACCTCTACTTCCGGCGTCACGACGGCCAGGCCGTGACCTGCGAGGATTTCGTCGCGGCGATGCAGGACGCATCGAAGGTGGATCTCTCACAGTTTCGCCGCTGGTACGCCCGCGCCGGTACGCCGCACTTGAAAGCTATCGGCACTTACGACGCGGCCGCCAAACGCTACACGCTGACGCTGGCGCAATCGCTGGCGCCCACCGCCTACGAGCGCAAGCTGCAGGAGGCCGGCATCGCCATCGACGACGGGCCCTTGCACATCCCGGTCGCCGTCGGCCTGGTGTTGCCGGATGGCAGCGATGCGCTGCCCGAACAGACCAGAGTGGTTTCGCTGACCGAAGCCACGCAACGCTTCGTCTTCGACAACATCGCCGCCGCGCCGGTTGCCTCGCTGCTGCGCGGCTTCTCGGCCCCCGTACATCTGGATTTCGAACAGACCGACGCCGAGCTGGCCCACCTCATGGCCCACGACAGCGATGCCTTCAACCGCTGGGAAGCCGGGCAGCGCCTGGCCACCCGCGTCCTGCTCGCCGGCATCGCCGTGGCGGGCACCGGCACCGACTGGATACCCGCGGCCTATGTCGCCGCTGTCGGCCGGGTGCTCGACGACGGGCTCACCGGCGACCCGGCGCTCGCCGCCGAAGCCCTGGTGCTGCCGGCCGAACAGGTGCTGGCCGAGGAGGTGGCGGGGCGCGGCCAGCTTATCGATCCCGAAGCCATCCACCTGACCCGTCTCGCCCTGCGTCGCCATCTCGCAACGGCCTTGCGGGACAAATTCGAGGCCGTGTGGCAGGCGTTGGCGCCGACCGCGCCCTACGCGCCGGACGGCGCCCAGGTCGGCCGCCGCGCCCTGCGCAACCTCTGCCTGGCCTATCTCGCCGAGAGCGAACCGGCCCATCTCAAGTCGAGCGTCATGCCGCGCCTGCTGGCGCAACTCGACGGCGCCGGCAACATGACCGACGTCATGGCCGCGCTGGGAACGCTGGCCAACCTCGACCTGCCCGAGCGTGAAGCGGCGCTCGCCGCCTTCCATGAGAAGTGGAAAGACGAAGCGCTGGTGGTCGACAAATGGCTGCAGGTGCAAGCCACCTCGCGCCTGCCCGGCACCGCGCAGTGCGTGCGCGAACTGATGCGGCATGCGGCCTTCGACATCCGCAACCCGAACAAGGTGTACGCCCTGGTGCGCGCCTTCTGCGGCGCCAACCCGCGCCATTTCCATGCCGCCGATGGCGAAGGCTACCGGCTCGCCGCGGACGCCATCATCGAATTGCAGGCGATGAATCCGCAGGTGGCCTCGCGCATCGCGCGCAGCTTCGACCGCTGGCGCATGTTCGACGCCGGCCGGCAGGCTCATGCCCGTGCCGCGCTGGAACGCATCCAGGCCTGCGCCGGGCTGGCGCGCGACGTCGCCGAGGTGGTCGGCAACGCGCTGAAGTGAGGCAACGCGGGCCCCGCGCCCGCCGAAACATGGAGTTGTTCGCCGTAGCGTCAGCGCCGACTTTTCCCGTTCGACGAGCAAGCCGACTTGACAGGCCGCCGCCATGAAGGCTAAATCCGGCGTCTATCAGCAAAATCTAATTCATCTGCAGGAGAATCAAGCATGGCACCGCCCCCGCTGGCCTCGCGCGAGGCAGTACGCGAAGAACGCTTCGGCGAACTCTGGAGCAACGAGCTGAACGATGCCTTCGCCGACATCGCGCGCTATTACGACCGCGCCAACGAGATCGCGGCGCTGGGCCTCTGGAGCAGCTTCCTCAGGCGCTTCATGCAGACCGTGGATATCGCGCCGAACCAGAAGGTGCTCGACGTCTGCGCCGGCACCAACGCCATCGGCTGCGCCCTGCTCAAGCGCGAACCGACGCTGGATGTGCACGCCATGGACCGCAGTGCCGAGATGCAGGCCGTCGGCCAGGAAAATGCCAAAGCCCTGGGCTTCACGATCAAGAGCACCATCGGCGACGTGCATACCCTGCCTTTCCCCGACAACCACTTCGACGTCGTCACCCTGCAGTTCGCCTCGCGCCACCTGCGCGTGCGCGAGGTATTCACCGAGGTCCTGCGCGTACTCAAGCCGGGCGGCCACTTCCACCATTCGGACATGCTGCGCCCGCGCAATCCGATCGTGAAGAACCTGTATTACGCCTACCTCAGGACCTGCCTCAACTTCACCAGCCTGATCGTCGGCAGCAGCCCGGCGGCGACCCGTTTCAAGCAGTATTTCATCGATGCGCTGGACCTGTTCTATACGGCGGAAGAGTTGTCGATCGTGCTGCGCGAACTGGGTTTCGTCGAGGTGACGGTAGACACCGTGTTTCACGGCATGATCGGCTTTCACCGGGCGGTCAAGCCGGGGGACTGAAGGCGGGTCGATCGCGTCACACGCCCTACGCCTGATGCCGGGCAGGGCGGCGACTGACGGATCGCATGCCGGCAGCTCCCGGCAGTTGCAATGGTGAGGGGGTCACGGCACACTCTGGCCGATGACGCAAACAAGTCCCGTCCCGCCGCCGAGCGGACCGCGCCGTGTCAAGGCGCGCTTCATGGTGCCCCTCGCCGTGGTGCTCATGTTCATCATGGGCGTGTTTGCGGTCGCGATCCTGATGGTCGAGGCGCATATTCGCGACCGGGACATCGCCGAGCGGACGGCGGCGGTGGAGCAGATCTTCTTGCAGAAGATGGACAAGGATACCAACCTGATGGTGGCGACGATGCGCGCCCTGATGACCAACCAGGCCATCGAGCGCGCCTTTCGCCAGCGCGACCGCGAGGCCCTGGCGCAGCTCGGCGGGTCATTGTTCGCCAGCCTGCGCGATCATCACCGCATTACGCATCTGTACTTCAGCGGGCCGGACCTGGTGAATTTCTATCGCTTCCACAGTCCGGAGGAGTTCGGCGACCGGATCGACCGGGTCACCACGCTCAAGGCGCAGGCGCGCCAGGAGCCGGTGCATGGCCTGGAACTGGGCGCGCTGGGGACCTTGACGCTGCGCCTGGTGATGCCCTGGCGCAGCGAAGGCAAGGTGCTCGGCTACCTCGAGATCGGCGAGGAAATCGAGCACCTGATGGGCGAGTTGCGGGACGGCCTGGCGGTGGACATGCTGGTGCTGCTGGACAAGCAGATGGTGTTGCCGGAACAGTGGCAGCGCGGTCAGGCCCTGATGAAGCGCGAGGGCAACTGGGATCGCTTTGCGACCCATGTCGCGCTGGCGCAGACAGTCGATCAGCTGCCGGCGGCGCTCGACGAACCGACGCTGCAAAAGCTGCTCGCCGGGCGGACCGTGAAGATCAGGGAAAGCGGGCGCTCCCTGCACCTGGCCCTGATTCCCCTGCGCGATGTCGGTCGGCGCCACATCGGCGACCTGGTGGTGATTCGCGACATCACCGCGCTGGAGTTTGCCTTTCAATGGTCGATCGCGATCGTCACCGCGATCGGCCTGCTGGCCGCCATCGGAGTGCTCGGCGCGTTCTACCTGGCGCTTGACCGGGTCGAGCAGGATTACCGGCGCCAGCACGATCTCGAACACCAGTTGCTGCGCCTCAATGCCCAGCACAGCCGGATCCTGCAACTCGAAAAGCTGTCGGCCCTGGGGACGATGGTCGGCAGCATTGCCCACCAGCTCAACAATCCGCTGGTCGGCGTGGTCAATCTGGCGCAGCTGGCCGAGCGCGAAGCCGGCGATCCGCAACGCATCCGCGATCTGCTGCGGGAAATTCGCGGCGCCGGCGAGGACTGCCATGCTTTCGTCAAGCGCATGCTGGCGTTTTCCAAGGTTTCCTGTTTCGACAGCAAGTCGACGCCGATGGCGGAGCTGATCGAGGACACCGTGCTGCTGTTCCGGCAGACCGAAAACCGGCATCTGCCGGTCGAGGTGAAACTGCCGGAGGAGCCGGTGGTCCTCGACATCGATCCGATCCTGATCCGCCATGCCCTGTTCAACCTGCTGGTCAACGCGGCACAGGCCACCACCGGCGATGGCGCCATCCTGATCACCGTGGCACGCGAAAATGATCCGGTGCGCGGGCTGCCGGGCTGGTCGCTGGCGGTCAGCGATCACGGTCAGGGCATGGCGCCGGAGGTGATGGAGAATATCTTCGTGCCCTTCTACACCACGCACAGCGACGGTACCGGGCTCGGGCTGCCGGTGGTGCAGCATGTCGCCTTGCTGCATGACGGGCAGGTCAGCGTCAGCAGCGAGCCCGGCCGTGGCACGCGAATTGCGGTGTGGTTACCCGACTCGTTGCCAGATTCCATGCCCGACGCACCCGAAGATGATTCCGTCCATGCCTGAGGTCCTGCCCAAAATTCTCGTCGTCGATGACGATCGCCATACCCGCATCCTGTTCGACCGCTTGCTGGCCAGAACCGCCGTGGTCAGCCTGGCCGTCGACGGCGCAGAGGCGCGCAGGCTGTTCGCGGCGGAGGACTTCAATCTGGTGCTGATGGACCAGCGCCTGCCGAGCGACAACGGCATCGACTTGCTGCGCGAGTTCCGGGCGCGGCGGCCGCATCTGGTCGGCATCCTGATGACCGGTTTCGCCGATGTGCGCGATGCGGTGGCGGCGGTGCGCGAGGGCGTGTTCGACTACCTGACCAAGCCCTTCGAAGACCTCGAAGCGCTGGAAGCGGTGATCGGCAAGGCGCTGGAGCTGGATCGGGCCTATCGGGAAATCCACGGACTGCGCGCCCGGTTGTCGAGCGAAGCGGGCACGCCGGAGGTCATCGCGCAGTCGCCGGCTATGGAACGCGTGCTGGGCCAGATCCGCCAGATTGCCGGGCTCGATACCACGGTGTTGCTGGAGGGTGAAAGCGGTACCGGCAAGGAACTCGCGGCAAGGTTGATCCACTCCCTGAGCAAGCGCACGGACAAATTGTTTCTCGAAGTCAATTGCGGCGGGCTGCCCGAGACGCTGCTGGAAAGCCTGCTGTTCGGTTACGAGAAAGGGGCCTTCACCGGCGCCGGCCAGGCCAATCCGGGTTATTTCGAAAAGGCGCACGGCGGCAACCTGTTCCTCGACGAAATCGCCGACATGAGCCCGAAGCTGCAAAGCAGCCTGCTGCGCGTGTTGCAGGACCACAGCTTCACGCGTATCGGCAGCACCCAGGCACGCCGGGCCGACTTCCGCCTGATCTGTGCTACCAACCGTTCGCTGCTGGGCGAAGTCAAGGCCGGCCGCTTTCGCGAAGACCTGTATTACCGGATTGCGGTGGTGACGGTCGGCCTGCCGCCCTTGCGCGAGCGTGCCGGCGACATCGTGCCGCTGACCGCGTATTTCCTCGACCACTACAACGCGAAATTCGGCAAGGCCAGCGGGCCGCTGACGCCGGCGGCCCTGCAGGCGCTGGAGCGCTGCCGCTGGGAGGGCAACGTGCGCGAGCTTCAGCATTGCATCGAGCGTACCGTCGCGCTGCACGCGGGCGGTCCGATCGATGTCGCGCACCTGTTTCCCGCCGGCGAGCCTTCGGCGCGCGCAGCGCAGGCCGCGGGCGCCGCGCCGGCGTTGCGCTACCAGGACGCGCGCGAGGAGTTCGAGCAGCAATACTTCCGGCATCTGATCGCCGCCGCCGGAGGGAACATGTCGGAGGCGGCGCGCCTCTCCGGCATCCCGCGGCAGAATCTTTATGTGCGCATGAAGCGATGGGGGATTGTCACTGATTAGCGACAGGCGTCGTGATCAAGCGACAATCCCGCAG
>JADYZH010000101.1 GCA_020853215.1 Sulfuritalea sp.
CTCGGCAGCACAAATACGGGCGGTCTTGCCGGCAGCGCGAAGTGGCCGGCATGGTTGAGGCAGAAGGGACAATGTGCGGACATCTTCCCTTCGTGGTCGCCGGACTCGCTGTGCGACGCGAGCCCCGGCCGGACTTGCAAGCCGGCTGCCGAGCAAATCTCGGCCCACGGCGCCGGCTGCGGCTGCAATGCGGCGAATGCCTGCGAAATGACCGGCGCGAGCGCCGCCAGCAGGACCGCGAATATCGCGATCCAGGCCGTAAGGCGCTTGCGGCGGACGAACATCAGCGCGGTCCCGAGCAGCCGATCAATGCTTGTGTGCAGCTTCCGGCTTGCTCGCGGCAGCCAGCGGCTTGACCGGCGCCTTGAGCTCGACCGTGCTGCGCTTCTTGTCCTTGCCTTCGATGACCAGCGTCACCGGCACGGTGGCGCCTTCCTTCACCTGTTCCTTGAGGTCCATCAGCATGACGTGGTAGCCACCGGGCTTGAGCTCGACGGTCTTGCCGGCGGGCAGGTCGAGGCCCTTGATGGCGCGCATCTTCATGACATCCTTTTCCATGACCATCTCATGGACCTCGACCACGCCGGCGACCGGCGATTTGGCTTCGACCAGGCGCGCGTCCTGCGCTGAGGTAATCTGCATGAAGGCGCCGGTGGCCTTCTGCGCCGAGACGGTGGCGCGCACCCAGGGCTCCTTGACGGTGACCTGGGCCATGACGGGGAAGGCGGCGAACATCAGTGCGGCGAGGGTGATGCGTTTCATGTGAACTCCTTGGGTGGGGTGGCGGGGCGATGCGGTAAGGGGTGGCTAGGCGACGGCAGGTTCGGCGGCGACCAGCATCAGTCCGTGGCGGCGATCCTGGCGCTGCAGGATGCCGAGCCGGCGCAGGCGGCTCATGGCGCGCGAGACGGTCTCTTCGGTGAGGTTGGTGATCGCCGCCATGTCGCGCAGCTCGGGAATGGTGATTTCCCGGCGGCCGTCGTCGCAATAGCGCGCCAGCAGCAGGCACAAGCCGCGCACGCGCTCGAAGGCCTCGCCGGCGCGCAAGGCCAGCGCATCAGCGGCACGGCGCTCGGCGGCGGCCAGCGTCTTGAGCAGGCTCTCGCCGGAGAGCGCCTTGTCGGCGGTGAGCCAGGGTTCGAGTTCGCAGTCGCCGATCGCGCTGGCGGCGAAACTGTATTTGCCGTACAGCAGGGTTTCGGCGCCGATCACGTCACCGCGCAAGGCCAGGCCGGCGTAATGGCTGCCCGCGGGGGTGACGCGGTCGAGACGCACCGCGCCGCGCCTGACGCGCCAGGCGATGCCTTCGCTGCCGGCGGCATAGATATGCCCGCCGATGGGGATTTTGCGCAATTGCATTGTCGGCAGCGTGTTCACCGGCGCCGGTGTTGCCAGGGTTGTCTGCATGTTCCTGCTCCTCGTTCGTCGTCGAGGCGCCCGGCTTGTCGCGGGCGCGACTTGGTCCGCCGCGGACGCGGCGAAAGGCGGAGGGTCAGGCGTGGGGCGGGCCGCGTGGCGGATGGGACAGCCACGCAAGGGTAAAGGGCGGAAGCAGGGGACCGGCGAAAAAGGCACCGCGAAAAGTCGGCGCCGGCGGCACGCCGAGCACGGCGTCGGCCAGCAACAACGGAGCACTGGCGGCGCACAGCGTGCAGCAATCCTGGTGCCCATGATCGGGCGCAGGCAGCGAGGTCCGGCCCGACTGCAAGGACACCGGAAGTTTGCCGACTCCCTTGCTGGTGCAGATCTCCATCTGGAAGCCGCCATCGGCGGCAAGGCGCGGCATGAGCCCGCTGCCGCCCATGGCCTGCAGCGCCATGGCGAACAGCCCGACGGCGAGTAGCCAGGCGGGTGAATGGCGCAGCGGACGGAAACGGGCGAATCGACGCATAGGCCGCGTATACTAGTACATGCTCGGTCCATGCGGGATTGATCAAACTCAAGTTTGGAGCACCATGCCTTCCGGTACCCTGTTCATCGTCGCGGCGCCCTCGGGCGCCGGCAAGACCACCCTGGTCGGCCGGCTGCTGGCGGATGACCCGCAGGTGCAGCACTCGATTTCCTTCACCACGCGCGCGCCGCGCAGCGGCGAACAGAGCGGCCGCGAATACCATTTCATCGACGTGCAGCAGTTCCTTGCCATGCGCGAGCGCGGCGAATTCGCCGAATGGGCCGAGGTGCATGACAATTTCTACGGCACCTCGCGCCTCTGGCTCGAGCAGCGCATGAAGGAAGGCTGCGACATGATGCTGGAGATCGACTGGCAGGGCGCGCAGCAGATGCGCCGCCAGTTTCCCGAGGCCGTCGGCATTTTCATCCTGCCGCCGTCGGTCGCCGAACTGGAAAACCGGCTGCGCCGGCGCGGCGCCGACAGCGAGGATGTCATCGCGCGCCGGGTGGCCGGCGCCCTGGGTGAAATGCGCCACGTGGGCGAGTTCGATTTTGTTATAATCAACAAAGACTTGGATGTGGCGCTCGACGAACTGAAAGCCGCCGTGCGCGCTTCGCGTCTGCGTTTCTCGCGTCAGCGCGCCCGCCACCCCGACGTATTCCGTTTTCTTGATCAGGACTGAACCCATGGCCCGTGTCACCATCGACGATTGCATCAAGCTCATTCCCAACCGCTTCCAGCTCACCCTGGCGGCGACCTACCGCGCCCGCCAGCTCACGCTGGGCAGCACGCCGCAGGTCGACGCGGAGCGTGACAAACCGACGGTCATCGCCCTGCGCGAAATCGCCGCCGGCAAGGTTGGCGTCGAAATCCTCAACCGCAGCAGCACGTAAGCGCCATGCGCACGGGGTGAAACGTGACGGTCGCCGTTCCGCCCCTCTCGGCATTTCCTGCCATCGATCCCGGCGTGGTGCCGGGCGCGCTCGACGAACCGCCGCTGATTTCGGCGGACATGCATCCGCCGGTCGACCTCGCCGAAGACCTGGAACGCTTCAACGGCCTGCTCGCCACCTACCTCAAGCCCGAAGAAGCCACCCGCGTCGGTGCCGCCTACGTCTTCGCCGACGCCGCGCACCGCGGCCAGCAGCGCATCAGCGGTGAGCCCTACATCTCCCATCCGCTAGCCGTGGCGGAGACCCTGGCCGGCTGGCATCTCGACGCGCATGCCCTGACCGCCGCGCTGCTGCACGACGTGATGGAAGACACGGCGATCACCAAGGAACAGATCGCAGAACGCTTCGGTCAGGTGGCCGCGGACCTGGTCGACGGCGTCTCCAAGCTGGACCGCATCGAACACCAGAGCTTCGAAGAGGCCCAGGCGGAAAACTTCCGCAAGATGCTGCTGGCTATGGCGCGCGACGTGCGCGTGATCCTGATCAAGCTCGCCGACCGGCTGCACAACATGCGCACGCTGGACGCGATGCGCCCCGAAAAACGGCGCCGCATCGCGCGCGAGACGCTCGACATCTATGCGCCGATCGCCAACCGCCTGGGCTTGAACGCGCTCTACCGCGAGCTGCAGGAACTGGCGTTCCGCCACGCCCATCCGCTGCGCCACCGCGTGCTGGCGAGAGCCGTCAAGAACGCGCGCGGCAACCGGCGCGAAGTGGTCGGCAAGATCCTCGACGCCATCCGCCAGGCATTGCCGACCGCCGGCATCGATGCCGATGTCAAGGGCCGCGAAAAGCATCTCTACGGCATCTACCGCAAGATGCGCGACAAGCACCTGAGCTTTTCCCAGGTGCTGGACATCTACGGCTTCCGCATCGTGGTCAAGAACCGGCCCACCTGCTACCTGGCGCTGGGCGCGCTGCACGCGCTGTACCAGCCGGTGCCGGGCAAGTTCAAGGACTACATCGCGATCCCCAAGGCCAACGGCTACCAGTCGCTGCACACCACGCTGATCGGCCCCTTCGGCACGCCGGTGGAAATCCAGATCCGCGACGCCGACATGCACCATGTCGCCGAATCTGGCGTCGCCTCGCACTGGCTGTACAAGGACGAAACCGCGATCGACCAACTGCAGCAGAAGACCCACAAGTGGCTGCAGTCGCTGGTCGAGCTGCAATCGACGACGGGCGATTCCTCGGAGTTCCTCGAACACGTCAAGGTCGACCTGTTCCCCGGCGAGGTGTATGTCTTCAGCCCCAAGGGCAAGATTTTCGCCCTGCCGCGCGGCTCGACGCCGGTGGACCTGGCCTACGCCGTGCATACCGACATCGGCGACCGCTGCGTCGCCTGCCGCATCAACTTCGAAACCATGCCGCTGCGCACGGAACTGCGCAACGGCGACCGGGTCGAGATCGTCACCGCGCCCAATGCCGCGCCCAACCCGGCCTGGCTGGGCTACGTCAAGAGCGCGCGGGCGCGCTCCAAGATCCGCCACTTCCTCAACACCAAGCAGGCCGAGGAGTCCGCCGCGCTGGGCGAACGCCTGTTGTCGCACGCCCTGCGCGACCTCGGTCTGGCCCTGGCCAAGCTGCCGGCACAGGCTTGGGACCGCTTCAAGCGCGCCTCGGGCGCCCGCTCGCAAAAGGCCGTGCTGGCCGAGATCGGTCTGGGCAAGCGCCTGCCCGCCATCGTCGCGCGCCGCCTGGCGGAAGGCGTAGAGGCGGATGCGGCCACCGCCGCGAGCAATGGCCGCGGCCGCCAGGCAATCCTGATCCACGGCCCGGAAGGCGTCGCGGTCACGCTCGGCGAATGCTGCCGGCCGATTCCCGGCGACCCGATCGTCGGCCTGATCCGCAAGGGGCGCGGCCTGGTGGTACACACCCACGACTGCAGCGCAATCGCCAAGCTGCGCAGCGAACGCGGCAACTGGGTGGACGTCGAATGGGAGCCGGAGACCAGCGGCATGTTCGAAGCCAGCATCCGCGTCGTGGCGAAGAACGTGCGCGGCGTGCTGGCGCGGCTCGCCGCCGGGATCGCCGAGGCCGATTCCAACATCGTCAACATCAGCATGGATGACGACAGCGGCGAAGCCACCACCCTGTTCTTCACCCTCCAGGTGACCGACCGCGTGCACCTCGCCCGCATCCTGCGTTCGCTGCGGCGCGTGCCGGAAGTGGTGCGCATCGCCCGTTACGTCGATAAGAAAAACTGACCCCGAATTTCAATCAAGCGAAAGGACACAGCATGGCCCTCTACGAATCCGAGCACACCAAGTTCATGCGCGAATGGATGGAAAAGCATCCAGAGGAAAAACTGGAACAGCAGAAAGGGCGCGCCCTGTGGTGGGACAAGCCGCCGCAGCCGCTCGAAGCGATGAAGGAAGTCGCGGCGGCGAAGGTGCCGAACAGGGCCTACTACTACGACGCGAACTGAGAGCTTGTGAATAAATCTACTGCGCGTACCGGATCGGGGCTTGGGCGGTGCTCGCTATCCTCATGTACAACAACGTACATTCCGGTAGCTGCGCTCCGGCCGCACCCCGCTGCGGTCCACTCGCTACGATTTCTTCACAAGCTCTGAGCAGCGCCTGCCGCAACCAGCGGCGGCGGCCTTGCCTGCCGTGGTGCCGGCGCCGTCCGCAGGGAATACTGCCCCCGGCTTTGCCTGGGGCATAACTTTTGCGGCAATCCGGGAGCTTCAGAGCGACAGGATCCACCCGGCAAGGTTTCTCAGTTCCTTCGGGTCCGTGGTGTCGATGACCTTGTGCCTGTCGCGCGTGCCGTCCTGAAACTCGATCACGGGGCCGCTGGTGATGTGCTCGACGATCACTTCCACGGCATCGGGTTTGGTCTTCAGGCGACCGGCGATCCGCTTGTAGGGCGGACCCTTTTTGGTCTTGTCGATGGCGTGGCACTTGAAGCAGTCGTTCCGCTTGGCCAGCGCCTGGGCGGCCTCGGCATCGACTTGCCCCCGCGCCGGACCGGCGGCGACGCCCAGCAGCAGCATTCCGCCCAGTGCAATCACTTTTTTTTTACGATCATCGGTTCCGGCCCATGTTGCCTGTGATGATCCCGCTTCAAGGCCCGCGCCTTGAAACGGGGATCCCTCAGTGACCGCCGCCGGCGAAGCCGATCGCGATCAGCACCAGCAGCGTCAGGCCGAAGGCGATCAGCACCAGGCCGAGGATCTTCGACGCCAGCGTGAAGGGCGCCGACGGCGCGTCCACCAGATATTTCTCGAGCTGGCCGCTCGCCACCAGGCGGTCGTACTGCGCCCGGTGCTCGTGCCTGAACTCCTGCAGCGACTGCGTGCCGGTGAACATCACCACATCCGGCGGCGGCAGCTTGTCGGGCCGGAAGTGGTTGTTGAAGAAGTGCACCGTGAACAGGAACACGGCGGCAAGTACCGCTTCTTCGCCATGCACCACCATCGCCACGTTGAACACCCAGCCCGGCAGGTAGGCCGCAACCACATGCGGGAAGGCCAGCATCATGCCGCTGCCGCCGATGATGGCCATGCCCCAGAACACCGCCCAGTAGTCGAACTTCTCCCAGTAGGACCAGCGTTCGATGCGCGGGCGCTCACCCTTGCCGACGAACCACTTGAACATGCCGATCATGTCGTCCAGATCCTTCCAGTTCGGCACGAAGGAGTCCGGACCGAAGAACTTGAAGTCCTTCCAGTTGCGCAGGATGGTGATCGTCACTGCCACCAGGTGGATGGCGAAGATGCCGAGCATGGTATAGGCCGCGAAACGGTGCACCTGTCCGGCGATTTTCGGAGTGCCGAATGTCGCCATCACCGTCCTGGCCCAACCGGTCTCGGGGAAGAAGGCCGCCATCCCGGTCAGCACCAGCAGCATCACGCTCAAGGCGAAGAGCAGGTGCGCGATCCGCCACATCGGACCGAAGCGCCTGACATGCCTGGTGGCGAACTCCGGCGGCAGCTTGTCGGTCATGACGTGCGGCACGTTCCTGCCTGCCTTGCGATCCGCATATTCGCGATACCACCACAGACCCGAATGCAGCCAGAAGAAGGCGAAGACGCCGACC
>JADYZH010000102.1 GCA_020853215.1 Sulfuritalea sp.
CCTCAGAGGCAGGCCTGCTCCAGCGCCTGCTCGCACTTTTCGCAAAAACCGTCGTCGCCGACCGGGCCGGGCGTGCCACAGCGGCGGCAGACGGCCGGCGCAGGCGCGGGCTGCGACGGTTGTTGCGGCGCCGGCGCTTTGGCGCGCGGCTTCACGACGCCCGATCCCTTGCGCGCGGCGTTCACTCGCAGCTTGCCTTGCAGGCGGCCGGGTTGGCGGCGCAGTCCGCGCCGGCCTCGACCTTGCATTCCGCGCGCGAGCGCCAGGTGAAGTTGAGCCCGTCACCGTAGCCGCATACCAGCAGGGTTATCTTGCCCTGTTTGGCGACGCGGACCGAGGCGGCCACGGCGGCCTTGACCTGCGCCGGCGGCCGGTCGCAGGAGACATAGGCGCTGAAGTTGCCGTCGGCCGATTCCCACAGCGCGACGTTCTTCAACTTGCGGTAGAGCTGGTAGTCCTTGCACACGTCCGTCTCGCCGCGGTACGCCTTGCCGTCATCGCTGCAATAGCCGGAGAAGGTGTAGCGCAGTTCTTCTTCGGCCGGGCAGGAGGCCACCTGCACGGCGCTGGAGAGATCGGGACAGGCAACCGTGGCAGCGGTCGCGAAAACAGGGAATGCGGCCAGCAAGGCAAGCGGCAACAGGCGGATGATCATCGGGCAGGACTCCATTGAACAGTCAGGCGGCGGCACCAGTCCTTGGCGGACCCGGCCGGGGCGCCAGTTTAGTGCCAACGGCAGCGGATTCGACCTGTTCCGCCAGCCATAGCCGAAACGGCTCGACTGCCGGATTCGCGGTTGCCTGCGCCGACAGCAGCAAGTAGTAGGCGCGCGGATTGGCGAAACGCTGCGGCAGCGGCGCCACCAGCCGGCCTGCGTGCAACAGGTCGGCCACCAGCGCCTGGGTGGCCAGCGCCACGCCCTGGCCGTCGAGCGCGGCACGAACCGTCGGCTCGTACTGGTTGAAGGCGATGCTGCCCGCCGGACGCAAGCCGGCGACGCCGGCCATCTCCAGCCAGGCCGGCCAGGACAGCCAGGGCCGGCGCTGCTCCGCGTCCTCATAGACCAGCAGGACATGACGGGCGAGGTCGGCCGGCTTCGCCAGCGGCCCCGCGCTTTTCAGCAAGGCCGGGCTTGCCACCGGCAGCACCGTGTCGCCGAACAGGCGCAGCGCCGTCGCCGGCGCGTTGCGGTCCTGCAGGTAGCGCACCGCGGCGTCGAAGCGGCCGCGCTCGAGGTCCACCAGCCGCGTGTCGGCGGAAATGCGGATGTCGATGCCGGGATGACGGCGGCGGAAATCGGCGAGGCGCGGGATCAGCCATAAGCTGGCAAAGGCCTGGGTGGTCGCCAGCGTCACCGTCGGCTCGTCGCCGCCGCGCAGTTCCGCCGTCGCCGCGCGCAATTCGGCGAAGGCCGCGGCGGTGGCGCGCAGCAGGCGTTCGCCGGCCGCCGTGAGCGCCAGCGCGCGCGTCTTGCGCTCGAAGAGGCGTGTCGCCAGCGCCGACTCCAGCGCGATCACCTGCTTGCTCACCGCCGACTGGGTGACGAACAGCTCCTCCGCCGCGCGCGTGAAGCTGAGGTGGCGCGCCGCCGCCTCGAAGGCGCGCAGCGCGTCGAGTGGCGGCAGCTCGTTCTTATGCATTCCATTTACTCATGGATAACCCGCCATCGAATCGTTGGTCAGGGGGAGCGGCGGAACCAATAATACCTACACACCAACTGTGCAAGGAGCTGACAATCATGAGTTCACTAGCCATTTCCACCTCATCCCTGATCTGCATGGGGCGCAGCCAGCGCGCAGAACTGATGCGGGCGATGAACCTTGTGGCCGGCGCCAACCATGGTACCGGATTCCTGAATGGAATGCACATCTCATCCCCGGCGGACACCGAACACACGCTACCCAGGGATGAACTGCAATGGCTGCCGCAGCGCGACCTCACGCTCCGCTGCATCAGCGGCAAAATCTGGCTGACCCGCCACGGCGACAACGAGGACCATATCCTCGAACCCGGACAAGCGCTGACGGTGGGACGCGATGACCGGGCGCTGGTCCAGGGTCTGCGCGACAGCCGCTTTCGCCTCGGCCTCGCCTGAAGCCGCCGCCCCTCCGCCGGGGCGACGGCAATTCAGCGCAGGATGCGTTTCATGCAGTCGCGCAGGCGCGGCGGGATCGGCGTCGGCCGGTCGTCGGTGCGGGCGACGAAGACATGGACGAACCAGCCGGTCGCGGCCGGCGTGTTGTCGCCCTGCGGAAACAGCGCGATCTCGTAGCGCACCGATGACTTGCCGAGGTGCGCCACGCGCAGGCCGGCGTCGATGACTTCGGGGAAGGCCAGCGGCGCCAGGTAGCGGCACTGCGATTCGACGCAGTAGCCGATGGCCGCGCCGTCGAGGATGTCAAGCCCGCCTTCGCGGATCAGGTACTCGTTGATGACGGTGTCGAAGTAGCTGTAATAGACGACGTTATTGACGTGGCCGTAGACGTCGTTGTCCATCCAGCGCGTGGGGATGGCGAGGAAATGCGGGAAGTCGGAGCGGCCCGGCAGGGGCGCGGCGGAAGCGTTGGCGTCGGGTACGGCGGGCGTGGATGGGAGGTTCATCGTGCGCTTCGGGAAAGTCGAAGCGCGCGATGATACCAACAAGGCATCAGCGGATGGCGCGAACGCTCACTGCTGGTTGCGATACATCGCGGCGAGAAATGCATCGGCGGCTTCGGCGTCTACTTCCCGCTGCGCCGCCGCGCGATGCTGGACTTCCTGCAGGCCGAGCTGGAGCTCGGGGCTGGCAGGGGTCCACTCGGCGTTGAGGACTTCGTCCTCGAACGCTCCGAATTCATCCTCGATGAGTTTGCCTGTGCTCATGTCCATCACCATTAACATCGCCGTCTCCTGTTGTGGAACCGTGCGCCTCAGAGCATATAACGCAGCCCATGACGAAAAGTTGAATGAAGCCTCAAATTGTTGAAACCCTGTTGTTTTGGCGCCACTTCGCCCGCCGGCCGTGACAAATGTCACACCGGTGGCGACATCTCCGCCGCGCGCGGCGGATTCCAGGGTGCCACCTTGAGCAGCAGCATCATGCCCGGCACCGCCAGCAACCCGCAGAGCATGAAGAAGGGAAACCAGCCCAGGAGTTCGATCAGGTAGCCGGTGGTGGCATTGATGAAGGTGCGCGGCACGGCGGCAAGGCTGGTGAACAACGCGAACTGCGTCGCCGTGTAGAGCGGATGCGTGGCGCGCGCGATGAAGGCGACGAAGGCCGCGGTGCCCAACCCGACGCCGAGCGCCTCGAAACCGATCACCAGCGCCAGCTGCGTCAGTTCCAGCGCGCCCACCGTCTCGTGGCGGCCGATCCAGGCCAGCCAGGCGAAGCCGAAGATCGACACCAGCTGCACCACGCCGAACAGCCACAGCGCGCGGTTGATGCCGAGCTTCACCATCCACAGGCCGCCGATCAGGCCGCCGATCACCGCCGGCCACAGCCCCGCATTCTTCGCGACGATGCCGATCTCGGACTTGGCGAAACCCATGTCCAGGTAGAAGGGCGTGGCCAGCGCCGTGCACATCGAATCGCCCAGCTTGTAGAGGAAGATGAAGGCCAGGATCAGCAGCGCCTCCCTCAGCCCGGCACGGTTGATGAACTCGTGGAAGGGTTCGACCACGGCGTCGCGCAAGGTCTTCGGTGCGTTGCCGGCGACATCCGGCTCGCGCGCGAAGAGCGCCAGCAGCATGCCCGGCAGCATGAACAGCGCGGTAATGACGAAGACCTGCAGCCAGGGCAGGCGGTCGGCCAGGATCAGCGAGAGCGAACCGGGCACCAGCCCGGCGATGCGATAGGCATTGACATGCACCGAGTTGCCCAGGCCCAGCTCGGACTCCGACAGTATCTCGCGGCGGTAGGCATCGAGCGCGATGTCCTGCGTCGCCGAGAGCAGCGCCACCGCGGCGGTGAGCCAGAGGATGGGCACGATCTCGGACGCCGGCGCGAACAGCCCGAGCGCGGCGATGCTGGCCAGCAGGCCGATCTGGGTGATCAGCATCCAGCCGCGGCGCCTGCCCAGCGGCGGCGCATAGCGATCGAGCAGCGGGGACCAGAGGAACTTCCAGGTGTAGGGAAACTGGATCAGCGCGAAGAGGCCGATGGTCTTCAGGTCCACGCCCTCCGAACGCAGCCAGGCCGGGACGAGATTCAAAAGCAGATACAGCGGCAGACCGGACGAGAATCCGGTGAATACGCAGATCAGCATGCGCCGGGTGAACAGCGCGGAAAGCCAGGGCGGCATCAGTTGTTCACGGGCTACGCCGCGGTGGCGGGAAGCATCAGGTGCAGCTTCCCGGCCCGATTGAAAATCCCAGGCACAAGACGGGGGCGGATCAAGCGCAAGGTCGGCACCGAGAGGCAGACAAGCCAGTGAATGGAATTTCCTGGGGGAACGAATGCTGGCGCGCTCGGCGGGGATCGAACCCACAACCCCTGGCTTCGGAGGCCAGTACTCTATCCATTGAGCTACGAGCGCGCGAGGGGGCGAAGCATAGCGCGTTCGGCCGGTGGCGTCCATTGCGGGGCGGGCGAATCCGCTATAATCCGGCCCTCTGTACGACTACCCCGGGAAGGCTGCTCATGGTCCATTTGAATATCCGAACATTCGCCGCGGCGGGTGCGCTGGCTCTCTCCGTTTCGGTGTTTGCCATGGGCGACCGACCCAGGGGCGACGAGGAAGCCGCCAACAAGCGGATCGCTCCCGTGGCTCGCGTCGAGCTTGCGGCCCCGGTGGCTGCGGCTAGCGGCAATCGCAGCGGCGAACAGATTTACAAGGCCGTCTGCGGCGCCTGTCATGAGACCGGTGTCGCCGGCGCGCCGAAGACCGGCGACAAGGCGGCCTGGGCGCCGCGCATCGCGCTGGGTCTCGATGGCCTGCTGAAGTCGGCGATTGCCGGCAAGAACGCGATGCCGCCGAAGGGTGGCTCGGATGCCAACGATGTCGAACTGGCGCGCTCCATTGTTTACATTGCCAACAAGTCAGGTGGCAATCTGAAGGAACCCGCGGCGAAGTAAGTCGTCGCAAGTCCGATCCGAAAAGGGGGCCGCTGGGCCCTCTTTGTTTTATGTCCGAGCCGGAGACGCGGACGGTATCCCCCGTGGGATTGGCTGACACCCGGCCGGCTGAAGCCGGCCCCACGAAAACCAAGGAACCTCCTACGGCTTGCTGGCCAGCATGGCGCGCAAGGCACCAAGTCTGGCGCGGGCGGCTTCGGGCTCCGGCACCGTATTGCGCTGCTGTGCCGCCAGGGCCGCCGCCTCACCCATTTCGGCGATGAAACGCGAGGGCTCGCGCGGCATCCATTCGCGGCCCTGCTTGCGCCGCTCGCACCAGGTCAC
>JADYZH010000103.1 GCA_020853215.1 Sulfuritalea sp.
TCGTAGAAACCAATATTTTCGAGAAAATCACGTTGGATCAACTGGTTGCAAATGCCGTACTGAACGAAGAAAACCAGCCATCCGGCAACCAATTGATTCTGCTATGAAATCCACCGGACAGTAGTGAGTTCTTCTAAATGTTGGCGGTGCTCTTTGAGTTCGAGCTCGGCCAGCTTACGGTTGGTAATGTCCCGCCAGGTTGCATAGAGCAGGGTTTCTCCCCTGGTAACGATGGGCGTCAAATAAACTTCGACAATGACTTCACTTCCATCGGAAGCAACACAGGTCCAGTCGAATTGCGCAACCCCTTTGCTGTAGGCGCTGGCGATCATTTCTGGCGCATATTCGGAAGATGGGCGCCCGCAGGGCTGGAATTCCGGCGAAACCCGGTCCAGTGTCAGCGCTAGTAGCTTTTCCCGGGATATTTTCAGCATATCAAGCGCTCGCTGATTGCACTTCACAAAAGTCGCATTTCCGTCGAGCAGGAGAATGGCGTCCGAGGATGCCTCAAACAATTTTCGGAACGTATCCTCGCTATCGCGGAGCGCCTCCTCCCGCTGCGCCAAAGTCCCCACCAATCGATTGAACTCACCAATCAAATCACCGATTTCGTCCTGGCGGATGATGGGCAGCGGCTGCGGAGGCTGGCTTGATTCCGACAAGCGGCTCAAGGCGTTGACGGTGTCCAGCATTGGTAAAAATTCGCGTCGCAGAATCCACCAGGTCAGTCCGCCCGCCAGCAGGGTAAGAAACACTGTCGCAATCAGCATGCGTTGCTGCATGGCGTAGATTGGTGCAAAGGCTTCCGAGGTGGGCAGTATGGCCTCCACGTACCAGCCAGCAAGAGGAATAGTCTTGACGGAACTGATCATCTCTACGCCAAATTGATCGACAAATACTTGCGTATCTTCACCTCCTTGAACGCGACTGTCGATTGTCGAACTGATCCCTGGCGCGGGGAGCGCTTCCATGATGCGTTTTTTGTCGGTTGCGGTAATGATCAACCGGGACTGCGGCGCGACGAGCAGAAAGCCTCCTGTCTTGCCGTGGCCGCCTTGCTGGATATTGTCCAGAAAATTGGGCAAACCCAGGTTTGTCACCCCTGCAAAGGCACCGACGACCTTGCCCTGGGTGTCTCGAATCGGCACTGTCATACCGAACACGGGAGCCCCCAGCTTCTTGCCCATGACCGGCTTCCCCATGTTCGATTTACCGGCCTTAAGCGCGGCTGCGATGGTATCGATGTCCATGTAGTTAATACCGAGGCGCCCTGCGGCGGGCATGCTGTCGGCAATCGCTGTGCCATCGGCACTGTAGATAATGCAGCCGCCGTTGAACAGTTTTGACAGAATCAGACGCTGCTTAAGGAATTCCTGCAGCGCAGGCGGATTGTCCAGCATGGTCGGCGTGATATTCCTGGCAACCGATTCCAGCCATTTAATTCGTTCGCTAAGCTCATGGTTGGCTTCTGCGGCCAGCATGGACACCGTCGAATGTTGCTGTTCACCCAGCAAAACATTCATGTCCTCGCGCAACATCCGGCTGGTGTAGTACGAAAGCATCCAGATACTGGCCACAAAAATGGTCAGCATGGCGAGGGTGATTCTGGTTTTGAGTGAATGCCGTCTGGGGTGCAGGGAAGTCATCCGGGGAGATTTCGTAAAAATTCGATTCGGCAACACCAACTCGCGTAATGCTACTCCCGTATCCTGGCCAAGAGTAGCCTCCCGGGATCAGTGCGACGGCGGGTCCGCCCCTGATACCAGTGACCTGCCCTGCGATTCTTGGACCACGCTGATCTGGAGTTTGAGTGTCTTGATCAGTCGGCCGAGACGGCTGGTGGACCAGGCTGGAACGCGCTGCATCAGGAACATCTGCTTGAACACGGTCAGATACTTGCTGACCGTTTTGCGGTCAAGGCCGATCTGGCCACCAAGTTGCGAGAAGTTGCATAACTGGCCTGACGTTTGTGCCAGCATCGCCCTTAGAGCAGAGCTTCCGGACACCTTTTCCAACTGGGAAGATACTATCGACGATTCGGGACGGAATCAGACTTGATCACTTCGCGTTGATTTCCCGCCGTGTCATCCGCAACCTGCACTTGCCATCCCGCCTTCTCATCCAGCGCCAGCACCTGCGTCAGCCAGGGTAGGGATTCCTCCAGCGCCGCCTTCAGCGTCCACGGCGGATTGACGACGAACATTGCGCTGCCGTTCATGCCGTGGCCCTTGGTGGCCGGGCCGCGTACGCTGAGGCTGGCGTAGAGCCAGTCGGCGGGCAGCTTCTTCAGCTTTTCGGGCAGGGCGCACGCTTCGATGCTGGGCAGGAAAGGCAGCCAGACCAGATACGTTCCGGTCGCAAAGCGCTTGAGGCCATCTTTGACCGCGGCGACCACGCGTGGGTAGTCGCTCTTGATCTCGTAGGAGGGATCGATCAGCACCAGGCCGCGCCGCGAGGGCGGTGGCAGGGCGGCCTTCATCGCCTCGAAGCCGTCGCCTTGTTCGACCTTGACGCGACGTCCGGCCTCCTTGAACTCGCGGCGCAGCAGGGCGAAGTCGGTCGAGTGCAACTCACAGAAGCGCAGCGTGTCGATGTCGCGGGCGAAGTGCTCGGCGAGCCAGGGCGAGCCGGGGTAGCGGCGCAGCTTGAGGCCGCCGTTGCAGGCCTGCAGTGCATCCATGTAGGGCTTCAGCGGTGCCGGCAGGTCGACGCGGTTCCACAGGCGGGCGATGCCGTCGATGTATTCGCCGGTCTTCTTCGCCTCGTCCGAATCGATGGCGTAGAGGCCGGCGCCGGCGTGGGTGTCGAGCAGCAGCCAGGGTTTATCCTTGGCGTTCATGTGCTCAAGGCACAGCGTCAGGATGAAGTGCTTGAGGATGTCGGCGTGGTTGCCGGCGTGGAAGGCGTGGCGATAGCTGAGCA
>JADYZH010000104.1 GCA_020853215.1 Sulfuritalea sp.
CGACAGCGACCTCGATCTCGACGGCAAGGGGCAATCCCCGCACAAGGCGGCGCTGGCCCTGCTCGTCGATCGGCTGCGCGGCAGCGACGCGGGCTGGCACATTGCCGGCGTCGGCCATCGCATCGTGCATGGCGCCGAGAAGTTCTCGCAGCCGGTGGTGCTCGACCGCGCCATGGTGGATACCCTGCGCGGCTTCGTCCCGCTTGCCCCGCTGCACCAGCCGCACAACCTGGCCGGCGTCGACGCCCTGAGCGCGGCCCTGCCCGACACGCCGCAGGTCGCCTGCTTCGATACCGCCTTCCACCGCAGCCAGCCCGACATGGCGCAACTCTTCGCCCTGCCCCGCGCCATCACCGCGCAAGGCGTGCGTCGCTACGGTTTCCACGGCCTGTCCTACGAATACATCGCCGAAGTGCTGCCGCAGCACCTCGACCCCGGCCTGGCCCGCGGCCGCGCGCATGGTCGTGTGATCGTCGCCCATCTGGGTAACGGCGCCTCGATGTGCGGCATGAAGGACCTCAAGAGCCAGGCCTCGACCATGGGCTTCACTGCCGTCGACGGCCTGATGATGGGCACCCGTACCGGCAACCTCGATCCCGGCGTGCTGCTCTACCTGATGGATTACCGGAAGATGGACAGCAAGGCGCTGACCACCCTGCTCTACAAGGAATCCGGCCTGCTCGGCGTCTCCGGCATCAGCGGCGACATGCGCGTGCTGCTCGAATCGACGGCGCCCGAGGCGCGCGAGGCCGTCGATCTGTTCTGCTATCGCATCGTGCGCGAGATCGGCTCGCTGGCAGCCGCGCTCGGCGGACTCGATGCGCTGGTATTCACCGGCGGCATCGGCGAGCATGGCGCCCCGGTGCGCGAACAGGTGTGCAGGCAGCTTGGCTGGCTCGGATTGACCCTGAATCCGGCCGCCAATGCCGCCAACGCGTCAAAAATCTCGGCCGCCGACAGCCGGATCGAGGTCTGCGTCATACCCACGAACGAAGAGTGGATTATTGCGCGACACACCGCCCAGCTCATCGGCTGAGCAGGTACTTTCAGGTTTTTTCAAGCCAGTAGCGCTTGTCAACCCCGGGTGCGGAACACACGCCCTCGCACAAGCAATTTGCGACCCAATCCCGCCTCAAGGCAAGTCTCGAAAAGCAGCGCCATCCCGCTGTTTTTCTTCCCATTTCAGTGTATAAAAACATACTATATCTAGTAGCGCGCAGCGAAAGCAGTACTAGACGTTTTTTTACTTTATTGTTTTTATTGTAGAAAAAATTTTCTGCTTTTCACGAACGAGAGCCGGAGGTATGCTTCGGCGCTCACTGGAACCTTAATTGGAACTGTCATTCGGAAGAGACCATGACCACTAAAATAAATAACACTGAGGAAACAACAAATTACGAGCATACCGGGCAGATGGATCTGCCGTTGCCGCAGGAAATATCGGGCGAAGTCCTGGTAGAAAAATACGCCAAGGGAGCCGAACGCGACGTGCGCGACGTACGCAGCCGCGTCGCCCGCGCCCTGGCCTCGATCGAGGCCGAAGACAAGCGCGCTTTCTGGGAAGCGCGCTTCCTCGAAGCCCAGGAAAACGGCTTCGTCCCGGCCGGCCGCATCAATTCCGCCGCCGGCACCGACCTCTGCGCGACGCTGATCAACTGCTTCGTGCAGCCGGTCGGCGATTCGATCTCGGAAATCGTCGACGGCCGGCCCGGCATCTACACCGCGCTCTTGCAGGCCGCCGAGACCATGCGCCGCGGCGGCGGCGTCGGCTACGACTTCTCCTCGATCCGCCCGATCGGCGCCCACGTCAAGGGCACCCAGTCGCGCGCCTCCGGCCCGGTCTCGTACATGCGCGTCTTCGACCGTTCCTGCGAGACTGTCGAATCCGCCGGTTCGCGTCGCGGTGCGCAGATGGGTGTACTGCGCTGCGACCATCCGGACATCGAGGAATTCATCCATGCCAAGGATGCCGGCGACCTGACCAACTTCAACATCTCGGTCGGTGTCACCGATCCCTTCATGCAGGCGGTCGAAGCCGACGGCGACATCGAGCTTTCGCATCGCGCCACGCCCTCGAACGACATCAAGGCCGCCGGCGCCTACCAGCGCGGCGACGGCAGCTGGGTCTATCGCAAGGTGCGCGCGCGCGACCTGTGGGAGCAGATCATGCGCTCCACCTACGACCACGCCGAGCCGGGCATCCTGTTCCTCGACCGCATGAACAAGGACAACAACCTCTACTACTGCGAAACCATCGAGGCCACCAACCCCTGCGCCGAGCAGCCGCTGCCACCCTACGGCTGCTGCTGCCTGGGCTCGATCAACCTGACCCTGTTCGTCAGAGAGGCCTTCGGCAAGAACCCCAGCTTCGATTTCGCCGCCTTCGGCCGCGTCATCGACAGTTCGGTGCGCATGCTCGACAACGTGCTCGACGCCACCCACTGGCCGCTTGAGCAGCAATTGAAGGAAGCGCAGAACAAGCGCCGCGTGGGTCTTGGATTTACCGGCCTCGGCGATGCGCTGATCATGCTCAAGCTGCGCTACGACAGCAATGCCGCGCGCGCCATGGCGACGAAAATTTCCGAGTACATGCGCGACCGTTCCTACCTGTATTCGGTGGAACTGGCGAAAGAGCGCGGCGCCTTCCCGCTGTTCAACGCCGACATGTACCTCTCCGGCGGCAACTTCGCCTCGCGCCTGCCGCAGGAGATCAAGGATTCAATCCGCAAGCACGGCCTGCGCAACTCGCACCTCCTGTCGATCGCGCCCACCGGTACCATCAGCCTGGCCTTTGCCGACAATGCCAGCAACGGCATCGAGCCGCCCTTCTCCTGGGTCTACACGCGCAAAAAGCGCATGGCCGACGGCACCTTCAAGGAATATTCGGTCGAGGACTACGCCTGGCGCCTGTACAAGCACCAGGGCGGCGATGTTTCCAAGCTGCCCGACTACTTCGTCACCGCCCTTGAAATTTCGGCCCAGGCGCACGAACAGATGGTCGCCGCCGTCGCCCCCTACGTCGACACCTCGATCTCGAAGACGGTGAATGTGCCCGCCGACTACCCCTATTCCGAGTTCGAAGACCTCTACATGGTGGCCTGGAAATCCGGCCTCAAGGGGCTCGCCACCTACCGGCCCAACTCGGTGCTGGGCAGCGTGCTGTCGGTGGCGCCGAGCGCGTCGGAAACCGCGCAGAAAC
>JADYZH010000105.1 GCA_020853215.1 Sulfuritalea sp.
AGGAAGCGCGTCGTGGTGCTGGTCTCGAAGCAGGAGCACTGCCTCTACGACCTGATGGCGCGCTGGCAGTCGAAGGACCTCGACATCGAGATCGCCTGCGTGATCTCGAACCACGACAGCTTCAAGGGCTTCGTCGAATGGCACGGCATCCCCTTCCACCACGTTCCGGTAACGGCCGACAACAAGGCCGCCGCCTATGCCGAAATCAAGCGCCTGTTCGAGGAAGTGCATGGCGACACCATGGTGCTGGCGCGTTACATGCAGATCCTCTCGCCCGAACTGTGTGCTGCCTATCCGGGGCGCATCCTCAACATCCACCACAGCTTCCTGCCGTCCTTCGTCGGCGCCAAGCCCTACCACCAGGCCTACACGCGCGGCGTCAAGCTGATCGGCGCCACCTGCCACTACGTCACCGCGGACCTCGACCAGGGCCCGATCATCGAGCAGGACGTGATCCGCATCGACCACTCGGATTCGGTCGAGGACATGGTGCGCTACGGCAAGGACATCGAAAAGAACGTGCTGGCGCGGGGCCTGCGCTACCACCTCGAAGACCGCGTGCTGCTCCACGGCAACAAGACCGTGGTATTCCGCTGAGGAGTCGAACATGCAGGCAAAAACACTTTTTCTGGCGGCCGTGCTCATTGCGAGTCAGGCACTGGCCGAAGACAACCGCCAACTGGCGACGCTCCCGCCCGCCGCGCAGGAAGCGCTGCGCGAGGAAATGCAGGGTAACCTGCTCGCCATCAACGAAATCCTGACCCTGATGGCCGCCGGCAAGGTCAAGGAAGCCGGGCAACTGGCGGAAACCTCGCTCGGAAAATCCGCTCAAGGCAAGCACCGCGACAAGCCCTTCAACGCCCGCCCCGGCCCGCACATGCCACCCGCCATGCATGAAATAGGCATCGACGGCCACACTGCCGCCAGTGAATTTGCCAAGGCAGCGGCCACTGGCGACCGCGAGAAGGCTTTGAGCCTGCTGCCGAACCTTACCGGCGCCTGCGTCGCCTGCCACTACTCCTGGCGCACGCGCTGAACCGCCGGTTTGCGCACCAGCACCTCAATCATTTTCCGCTGACCGCGCCGGACGAGGCGGCGCGGAATCAGTGAGTACCGCCCGGTTTCCTGGGCGGACGCGACACGGCCACGGGCTTGGCCCGACGCGGCTGATCGGGATACATCGGCTTTTCGCTGGCGCTCCGTCCGGCGTCGTCCGCGAGTTCACGTTCGCGTTCGGCGATGAGGCCGAACAGGTCACGGATCTCCGCAATGGTGCCTTCGCTCAGCGGATGCGGCCGGCCCGGCGGTGGCGTGGCATCCTTGACGATGTTCGCCAGCACCTTGCGCAGCACGCGCAGGATGCGCTGTTCCTTGGAGAGTCCGGCGAGGTCGTCCTGTTTCATTGCATCGTTCCTGGAGGGTGGGGCCTGCATCATACGCAAAGCGCCGCAAGCGCCGGCGGCATCAGCGCGCGGCTACAGGCCGACGCAGCAGCAGCCAGAGCCCGAACAGCACCATCGGCAGGCTCAGCCACTGTCCCATGCTGACCGTGTAGGACAGGCCGAAGATGCCGTGATCCGGCTCGCGGAAATATTCGGCGGCAAAACGCAACACGCCGTAGCCGATCATGAACATTCCCGATACCCGGCCCAGCGCGCGTTGCCGTGCCGAGAACAGCCACAGGATGATGAACAGCAACAGCCCCTCACCGGCCGCCTGGTAAAGCGGCGAGGGATGGCGCGGCAGCGGGTCGACCAGCGGAAACACCATCGCCCAGGGCAGCGCGGCATCAGCCACCCGCCCCCACAGTTCGCCGTTGATGAAGTTGCCGATGCGTCCGGCCATCAGGCCCAGCGGCACCAGCGGCGCGATGAAGTCGGTAACCTGGAAAAACGACTTGCCGGCCTTGCGGCCCCACAGCGCCATGGCCACGAAAACGCCGAGCATGCCGCCATGGAAGGCCATGCCGCCCTTCCATACCGCGAGGATTTCCAGCGGATGGGCGAGGTAATACCCCGGCTCGTAGAACAGCACCTGGCCCAGGCGACCGCCCAGCACCACGCCGAGCACGCCGTAGAACAGCAGGTCGTCGACGTCCTGCGCGTTCATGCCATGCCAGGGCTGCGCCGCTGCGCGCCGCTTGCCCAGCCAGAGGAAGGCGAGAAAGCCGGCCAGGTACATCAGGCCGTACCAGCGCACGGCGAGCGGGCCGATGGACACGGCGATGGGATCGAACTGGGGGTGGATCAACATTGTGTATCAGGCGCCATGGCACTTCTTGTACTTCTTGCCGCTGCCGCAGGGACAAGGGTCGTTGCGGCCAACTTTAACGGCTTGTCGCACCGGAACGCGCGTCGGCTCCGGTTTGCGCGGGGCTGGCTCGTCATCGCCGAATCCCGCCCACCAGCCGATTTCCCTCTTCACGCTTTTCACATAACCCAGGCCGCGACCGAGATGTTCGTCACGGCAAGTCTCGTAGGGGCGGGAGATATGCCGCTCGGTCCAGGGTAGATCAGCCATCGTCGAATCGGGCAGTTCGTCGCCGAACCAGCCACGAATTGGCTCCAGCAACTCGACCGCACCAATGTCGGTGGCAACCGCGATTACCGAATCGATCAGTTCGAACGTTTTCGCCTCGGCACCCGGCTGGCGCAGTCTCGCGGCTTCCGCTTCCCCCAGCGGAAGCAGATAGGCGATCAACTCGTCGCGCGATGCGTCGCCCTCCAGCACTCGCACCATCATCGCATCGAGCGCGGCATGCCGCGCCCAATGCGCAGCCGCCGGATCTTCCGCCAGGTCCTTCAGCGGTGCCAGGTCGCCATCGCAGACCGAAGCCAGGCAACGACCATAGGATTCGGTCACCGTGTCACCCAGCAGTTGTTCGACCACGTCCGCGGAATGATGGCCCAACCGGACCATGGGCGCATACGCCGAGGTCTCGCGCCAACTTGCAAGCAGGTGCATGGCGTAGAGATGCAGCACGTAATCGGGATTCGCGCCCTCTTCCGGATGATCCGCCACGCGGGCAATGGCCTCCGCCAGATGGGGCGTCACTTCCTCGCGATGGGCATCGGCGAAGGCGATCGCCGCTTCGGGAAAGGGCTGCGAAAAGTATTCGATCTGCTCGCGCAGCGTGCTCCAGGCGTCGGACATGATGATATTGGCGAAAGATGACTCAGTCAGGATACAAGTGCAAAAGTCGGCGCTGGCGTGACGGCGATGGCCCGGATCAGTTCGCTCCGAAATGCCTGTCGAGCTTTTCCAGCAGTGCCAGCCCTCGTGCCGGATCGCCGGAATCGGCGGCGGCGCGGAACTGGAGCGTCAAATCGTGCTGCACCAGAGCGATGGTCGCCAGCTCATCAAGCAGGCGATTCACGCTGGTGTGGCGGCTGGCAGCCAGTTGCTTGAGGCGCGCATGCTTGGCGTCGGGAAGGCGCAGGGTAACGACGGACATGTTCAAGTCTCCTTCAGCAATTCGGCCGGCGCGAGAATCCGGAGTTCCGGGAAGCGCGGTTCCGAGCGAACGAAATCGGCGCGGTTATGAATGGCGACGGTTGATTCGCAATGGTAGTATTAATCTTACCTACTATTGGTGGGATAGCACGATGAAAACCACGACTCAAAACAAGCCGACGGCGGAAGCCGACTTGCAATGGTATGAAGAGCAAATTCAGCTTGGGCTGGACGATCTGGAAGCTGGCCGGGTATTGACCCAGGACGAGATGCGGGCCGCCGTGACGAAAGAACTGGCCGCAATCACCGCTCGTCATGCCAAGTCAAAAAAAGCGGCTTGAGTGGTCGCGCCGCGCCGGTAACGACTACCTCGGAATACTTCGTCATTACGCATTGAATGCGCCACCATCGGTGGTGTTTGCAGCGGCGGTGGCCATCGACGCCGCTGCGGTGCGCCTGACCAGAACCCTGGCGGTCTATCGACCGGGACGAAAGAACACGCGGGAATACGTGATGCGGCGGTTTCCTTACATCATCGTCTATCGCGTCGCGGCCAACAAAGTTCGGATTGTTCGCGTACTGCATCAGTCCCGACTGTATTTCAATCGTTGACGCCTCCCCGTCGCATCGATTCCGTCGGCACTCACGTGCGGGTCTTCAGATGGGCCAGCGCGGCGGCTTCGGAATTTTCGATGGCGATTTCGACGGCGCGCTTGGCGGCATCGAGAAGTTGGGTGGCGCGCTGCCTGGCTTGCCGTGCCGCCAGCGCCGACTTTTCAATTGCCTGCTGGGTGGCGGCGGAAATTTTCGGGATCGGCAGCGCGAGCAGGTCGGTCTCGGAAATGGCTGGATACAAGCTGGCGCTGGTGTGCAAGTCCATCAAGGCGCAGACCGGCGGCAGACGCAAGTAAGTCAGCAGTACATCCGGCTTGATGGCTCGCGGTTGCAGGACGACGAAGCCGGAGGAACAGACATAGCCGTCCTGCACGGGAGCAATCACGGCGGACAAGCGCCGGATCGGGCGCACGGTCGAGGTGATGACGTCGCCGGCGCGAACGATCTGCGTCGCCCGGCTGGGCGCTTCACGTTGCGGAACGGATTCAGCCTGAGCCGCACCGTCGTTGCCGATGCCGCCGATTTCGATGTACTGAAACTCGCCGCTCGCCGCAGGGGTGAAACGTTCCTTGCGCACCGGCGCAACATCCCGGATCGTCACCCCGTCGTGGTCGAGGCGGGCGAGCATATCGCGCACGCGCGGCGTGAAAAACTCGGCATCCAACCGGCCGGCCGCGAATGCCTCGCTGCTGTTGCGAATATAGGTCAAGGGTTCGGGGGCTTGCCCACTTTCAAGACCGAGAGCGCGCAGGAGAGTGGCTTCAGCTTGTCCTTGTCGAAGATGCAGATGTCGGCGCGTTTCTTTTCGCGGCCGAAGGTGACTTCGTGCTCGACCTCCATGCGGCTGACTGGGTAGCCGAGATCGTCGCGCAGCATCATGACGTAAAGCTGCCGCACCGCCTCTTCGGGCGTGAGCTTGATCGGCTTGCCGCGCACCAGGCAGGTGACGTAGGGCGCTGTCTTCTTGCCCGATTCCTTGAGCGTAATGGACGATTCCAACGCCGCAATCTGCGCGGGCTTGAACTGACCGAGTTTGTAGGCGCTGTCCTTGAGCAGTTCGGCGATGGCGGTCATTGTTCTTCCTTGGTGGAGAAGTGCATTTTTGCTGGATTGAAAGTCGGCGCCGGCGGGACGGCGGCCCGCCTATTCTGGCGACGGCGAGTTTGCCGCGATTTCCCACGGATTGAACACCACGGGCAAGGCCGCCGTGAAGTCACGATCGTTGCGTGTCACCAGCACCAAGCCGTGTTCGACCGCCGTCGCCGCGATGATCGAATCGAAGGCGGCCATCGTGCGTCCGCCGGCCTCGGCGCGGGCGCACATCTCGCCCCAGTAAGCGGCGGTCGCGCCGGTGAAAGGCAATATCCGGTCGGCGAACGCGGCCTGCAATTGCTCAAGCCAGGCCGCCAGATCCGTCTTGCGCCGCGACACGGGCAAACGCGCCACGCCGCGTCGCAATTCCGCCAGCGACATCGCGGCAACATGCAGATCGTTTTCGTCACGCGCATTGATCCACGTCAGCACCTTGGCCTCCGGCGTCGCCTTGACGAATTCCGACAGCACGCAGGTGTCGAGCAAGTACTTCACAGATCGAGGTCTCGCACCGGCTCGGCGGAACGGGAAACATCCAGAGCATCGCCGCGCGGCGCGCCGTTCAACACGGCAAGCAGGGACGGCCCGGCCAGCAGGCGCCGGTATTCCGGCGCGGCGAT
>JADYZH010000106.1 GCA_020853215.1 Sulfuritalea sp.
CGGCTGGTAGCCGCCAACGAGGATACCGGCGAGGCCGATGCCATGGTGGTGATGCAGGGCGCGATCAAGACCGTGCCGGTGGTGGTGGCCTGTTTCGAATTCGAGTTTCTCGGCGGTTCGATGGGGGCCGTGGTGGGCGAGCGCTTCGTGCGCGGCGTCAAGGCGGCAATCGAATTGCAGTCACCCTTCATCTGCATTACGGCCTCGGGCGGCGCGCGCATGCAGGAGGGCCTGTTCTCGCTGATGCAGATGGCGAAAACCACGGCGGCGGTGACTCAGCTTGCCCATCACCAACTGCCCTTTATCTCGCTGCTGACCGATCCAACCATGGGCGGCGTGTCCGCCTCCTTCGCTTTCGTCGGCGATGTGGTGATCGCCGAACCGGGCGCCCTGATCGGTTTCGCCGGGCCGCGGGTGATCGAACAGACGGTGCGCGAGACCCTGCCGGAAGGCTTCCAGCGCGCGGAATTTCTCCTGGAGAAGGGCGCCATCGACATGATCGTCGACCGCCGCGAACTGCGGGACAAACTGGCTTCGCTGATCACCTTGCTGCAACGCATTCCGGCCCCTTGAACGCTTGTGAATAAGTCTACTGCGCGTGCCGGATCGGGGCTTGGGTGGTGCTCTTCCACGGCCGGCTTTGCACAGCCGGCCGGCTGCGGCGGCGCGAAGCGTGCTTCGCGAAACCTCGCCTCGCCCTCATGTACAACGACGTACATTCTGGTAGCTGCGCTCCGGCCGCACCCTGCTGCGGCCCGCTCGCTACGATTTCTTCACAAGCGCTGATGCCGCAATTGCCGGCCGATGCGGGGCTGGACGCCTGGCTGGCGCACCTCGAAGCGCTGCATCCGCGCGGCAGCGCCGGCATCGAACTGGGACTGGAGCGGATCATTGCGGTAAAGGCCCGCCTTGCCCAGCGCGAAACCTGTCCCCTGATTCTGGTCGGCGGCACCAATGGCAAAGGCTCGACCTGCGCCATGCTGGAACGGATCCTGCTCGCCGCCGGCTATCGTACCGGGCTCTACACGTCTCCGCATCTGCTGCGCTACAACGAGCGGGTGCGGATCAACGGCGTTGCGGCCGATGACGGCGATCTTTGTGCTGGTTTTGCCCGGGTCGAACAGGCGCGGGGCGATGCTGCCCTGACCTATTTCGAATTCGGTACCTTGGCGGCATGGGAAGTCTTCGCTGCCGCAAATCCCGACGTCATCATCCTCGAGGTGGGCCTGGGCGGGCGGCTCGATGCCACCAACGCGTATCAACCCGCCTGTTCCATCATCACCGGCATCGATCTCGATCACATGGACTATCTCGGCTCTGACCGCGAGTCCATCGGCCGTGAAAAGGCCGGCATTTTCCGCTCCGGCATTCCGGCAATCTGCGGCGATCCGCAGCCGCCGCAATCCCTGCTCGCGCATGCGGCACAGATCGGCGCCGGGTTGCTGGTCATGGGGCGCGACTTCGGCTACCAGCGTCAGGAGCAACAGTGGCTGTATTGGGGGCCTGCGGCCGGCGAAACCCGCGGCGTCATGCGGCGCGGCGGACTGGCCTTCCCGGCCTTGCGCGGTGAACGGCAGTTGGTCAATGCCACCAGTGCCCTGGCGGCGCTCGACGCCTTGTCCCGCGACCTGCCGCTGGCCAAGAAAGACATTCGCAGGGGGCTCATTGAACTCGAACTGCCGGGCCGTTTCCAGGTGCTGCCCGGCCGCCCGACCGTCGTGCTGGATGTGGCCCACAATCCGCAGGCGGCTCGCGTACTGGCATCCAACCTTGGCGACATGGGCTTTCATCGCAACACGTGGGCGGTATTCGGAATGCTCGCCGACAAGGACATCGACGGCGTGATCGAGGCGCTCGGCGAGCGTGTAACACGCTGGCTGCCCTGCACGCTGGAAGGCCGCCGTGCCGCCGGCGCCGACTTTCTGGCGGCGCGGCTGGCGGCCAGAGGGCTGCCCGTCGCGGGCTGCTTCGCTTCACCCGCGGCGGCGCTCGCATTCGCGCGAGAGCGGGCGGGCGAAGATGATAGAATTCTCGCCTTCGGATCCTTCCTCACTGTTGCCGCGGCCCTGCAGGCGCATGGCCGTCCGAACTGACCTCGCGTAACCAAGATGGCGGAACAAGACACATCGCCTGACGAACTCCAGTTAAAGAAGCGTGCCCGCCGGCGGCTGGTCGGGGCCGCCGCGCTGGCGCTGTTTGCCGTCATCGTCCTGCCGATGGTGATGGATCGCGAACCGCGTCCGCTGAACCAGGATATCCAGGTCCGCATTCCCAGCCAGGATTCGACCGGATTCGCGTCCAAACTCCTGCCCGGCAAGCCGGCGACTCCGATGCCGGCGCCAGAGCCGAAGCCTGTTGAACGGATGGCCGATACCCAGGCGAAACCCGAAGCCGCGCCCGCCACTTCCACGGCGGTACCTGCACCTGCCAAACCGGTCGCTCAGGCTGCGCCACCCGCGAAACCGGCGGAGAAGACCCCGATTCAGGACAAGAAGCCGGAGGCAGCGGAAAAGCCCGCGCCTCGGGCAAACGCCGATGGTGCCGGCCAATGGGTGATCCAGCTCGGTGCCTTCAGGGATGCGGGCAAAGTCAATAATCTGGTGTCGAAATTGAAAGGCATCAACGTCCCCGCGTACACGGAAAAGACAGAGACGCCACAGGGCCCGCTCGTGCGCGTCCGGGCGGGGCCCTTTGCCAGCCAGGAGGCGGCCGAGAAGGCGCGGGGGCGGGTCAAGATCATCGGCGTCGACGGTCCGGTAGCGCCAAAGTAGGGCGATGACCGTATTCGATTACGCGGTGCTGACGATCATTTCGGCATCGGTACTGCTGGGCTTGTGGCGTGGCGTGGTGAGCGAACTGCTCGCGCTGGCGGCCTGGATAGCGGCTTTTCTTGTTGCGCGCGCCGTGGCGACGGATGTCGCCGCCTTGCTGACGGGGCAGATTGCCGAACCCGGTGTGCGGCTGGCGGCGGCGTATGTGCTGGTGTTCATCGGTGTCCTGCTGGTCGTTGCCATCGCGCGCCTGCTGATTTCGCTGCTGCTCAAGGCAGCCGGGCTCGGCTTCCTGGATCGGCTCCTGGGCGCGGGTTTCGGGGTCTTGCGCGGAGTGCTGGTGGTCTTGGCGGCCGTGCTGGTGGCGGGGATGACACCCCTGCCACAGGTGGCGTGGTGGCGCGATGCGATGCTGGCACCGCCGCTGGAGACGGTAATAATCGCGGCAAAACCCTGGTTGCCGGTGGATGCGGCAAAACGGATTCGGTACAGATAGAGTCAAATCGCCATTTTCCCTTCCCTCTTCGCGGGGAACGGGGCGATAATTGCACGCGGGCGTTGCCCGCTTCATGTTTTTGCTGCTTCCCCACGGGGCGGCCCTGCGGAGAAGGACCATGTGCGGAATTCTGGGTGTGGTGGCCACCACACCGGTGAACCAGTTGCTTTATGACGGCCTGCAGGTGCTACAGCACCGCGGTCAGGATGCCGCAGGCGTCGCCACCGCAGAGGGCGGGCGTTTCCACATGCACAAGGGCTCCGGCCTGGTGCGCGACGTCTTCCGCACGCGCAACATGCGCAGCCTGGTCGGCAACTGGGGCATCGGCCATTGCCGCTATCCGACCGCCGGCTCGGCCGACAACGCCGCCGAGGCGCAACCGTTCTACGTCAATTCTCCCTTCGGGCTGATGCTGGCGCACAACGGCAACCTGACCAATGCCGACCAGCTGAAGCAGGACATGTTCCTCCAGGACCTGCGCCACATGAACACCAACTCCGATTCGGAGGTGCTGCTCAATGTCTTGGCGCACGAACTGCAGGCGGCATCGACCAAGTACCAGGTCGATGCCGAGACGATTTTCAAGGCCGTGGCCGGCGTCCATCGCCGCGTCAAGGGCGCCTATGCCGTGGTGGCGATGATCGCCGGCTATGGCCTGCTTGCCTTCCGCGATCCCTGGGGCATCCGTCCGCTGGTGATCGGTCGCAACCAGACGCCGGACGGGATGGAATACATGGTCGCGTCCGAAAGCGTGGCGATCGATACGCTGGGCTTCAGGATGCTGCGCGACGTCGAACCGGGGGAGGCGGTGCTGATCGATACGCGCGGCAATTTCACCAGCCGCCAGTGCGCCGAGCGCACCCTCCATGCACCCTGCATGTTCGAGTTCGTCTACCTGGCGCGCCCCGACTCGGTGATGGACGGCATTTCGGTGTATGAAACACGGGTCAAGATGGGCGACTACCTGGCCGACAAGCTGCGCCTGACGATGCCGCACATCGAGATCGACGCGGTCATCCCGATTCCCGATTCCAGCAGGCCTTCGGCCATGGAAATGGCCGCACGGTTGAACCTGCCGTACCGCGAAGGCTTCGTCAAGAACCGCTACATCGGCCGTACCTTCATCATGCCGGGGCAGGCCACGCGGCGCAAATCCGTGCGCCAGAAGCTGAACGCCATCAGCCAGGAGTTCAGGGGCCGCAACGTGCTGCTGGTCGACGATTCCATCGTGCGCGGTACCACCAGCCGCGAAATCATCATGATGGCGCGTGAGGCCGGGGCGAAGAAGGTCTACTTCGCATCCGCGTCGCCGCCGGTGCGCTTCGCCAATGTGTATGGCATCGACATGCCGACGCGCAGCGAGCTGATTGCCGCCTTTCGCAGCGACGAGGAAATCTGCCGCGAAATCGGCGCCGACGCGCTGATCTACCAGGATCTCGATGCGCTGAAGGCCGCCGTGCGCGCCGTCAATCCGACGGTAACTCAGTTCGAGACGTCCTGTTTCGACGGACAGTACGTCACCGGCGACGTTAGCGCCGCCTACCTCCAGGGCATGGAGGACCGGCGGGCCCTGCCGCCGGTGCAGAGACAGGATGATCAGGAGGGTTTCGAGGGACCGGACGGGGAGCAGCTCGACCTGAATCTGGTGCCGGCCGGATGAGCGCGCCGGATTCGCCGGACTGGGCCTTCGACACCCTGGCCGTGCGCGCGGGGCAGGAGCGCAGCCAGTTCAACGAGCATTCGGAAGCGCTCTACCTCACCTCGAGTTTCGTCTTCGACAGTGCGGCGCATGCGGCGGCGCGCTTTTCCGGCGCCGAGCCCGGCAATGTCTATGCCCGCTTCACCAATCCGACCGTTACCACCTTGCAGGAGCGGCTCGCCGCGCTGGAAGGGGCCGAGGCCTGCATTGCCACGGCCACCGGCATGGCGGCAATCCTGTCGACGGTGATGGCGCTGATGAAGTCCGGCGAACACATCGTCGCCTCGCGCAGCATCTTCGGCGCAACGCAGCAACTGTTCGGCAACATCCTGCCGCGCTTCGGCGTGGAGACCAGTTTCGTTGACCAGGGTGGCATCGAGGCCTTTCGCGCCGCGATGCGACCCGACACCCGGCTGGTGTTCATCGAGACGCCGTCCAATCCGCTCACCGAAGTATTCGACATCGCGGCGCTGGCCGAAGTCGCGCATGCCGGGGGCGCCCTGCTGGTCGTCGACAACTGTTTTTGCACACCGGCCCTGCAGCGTCCCTTGCAACTCGGCGCCGACCTCATCATCCATTCCGCCACCAAGTATCTGGATGGGCAGGGGCGGGTACTGGGTGGGGCGGTCTGCGGCAGCGCGGCGCTGATGGAGGAGGTATTCAAGTTCCTGCGCACCGCCGGACCGACC
>JADYZH010000107.1 GCA_020853215.1 Sulfuritalea sp.
CCGCCGCGGCCACGCAGCCTGGACTTGCCCATTTCGTCGAGCATGGCCAGGGGGCCGGCCATGCCGGCGGGCAGCGATTCCTTGACCGAGCGGAAGTTGGACGCTTCCGTGGCGTAGGCGGTGGCGCGGGAGAGTGCCGCCTTGAGCGCCGAGCCGGGGACGAAGTCGCCGCCGAGCAGGATGCCGGCGCGGCGCACGTTGTCGTCGACCTTGAACCACTCGGCCGGCCATTCGGCGACGGGCGTCTGTTCCCGGATCAGGCCGACCATTTCACCCAGCCTGGCCGGGGTCATGCCCGTCACGGCGCGGTAATTCACCAGCAGCGCCGGACCCTGGTCGCACATGCCGGTGCAGGAGGTGGTGTTCACGCTGACCAGGCCGTCTTCGGAGACGCGGCCGGGTTCCAGCCAGAGCTTCTTGCACATCGCGTCCATCAGTTCCGCGTTGCCCAGCATGCGGTCGGTGATGTTGTCCGACCACAGCACGCAGTATTTGCCGCGCGGCCGGGTGTGGAAGAAGCTGTAGAAGGATGCGGTGCCGCTTACCATGGCGCGCGGCCAGCCGATGCCTTCAGCCACTCGTGTCAGCGTGGCCGGCGAGAGCCAGTTCAGCTGTTCCTGGATTTCGCGCAGGATCTGCACGAGGCGGGTGCCGTCGCGGCGGTGTCGATCAAGAACGGCATCGATGGTATCGGTTTCGGTCATGACTGGGCCTCGGAAATGCATGCGGGGAACATGGAGGGAAAGTACTCCCGCAACGCAGCATAGCGCGATGGTGCCGCGCCAACTTAATCTGGGTCAACAGATGGTGCGTGCCAGATTAATGGCGCCAAATGAATTCTTTATATCGGTCTGATAACATTTGCGTTTCACGCCAAATGCACCGCATGAACCACGACAGCCCCTTTGCCGCGCTGGGCAATACCCGCGACACCGCCGAGGTGGAGGCGCAGGTGGCTGCGATCGTCGGCAGCTTTGCACCGGGCCATGACCTGACGCGCGTCGGCGGTGCCTTCGACCTGCTCGACCGGGCCTTCGATGGCCGCCTTTCCGGCTACCAGAAGCTGAAGACCCTGTATCACAACCGCACCCATACCAATGAAGTGGTGCTGTGCACCGCGCGCATGCTGCATGGGCTCAACCTGGCCGGACAGGGCGTGGACGGCGACCACATCGACGCCGCCCTGATCGGCGCCCTGATGCACGATGTCGGCTATCTCATGAGCGACGAGGAGGCCAGCGGCACGGGCGCCCAGTTCACCGACAGCCACGTCATGCGCGGCGTGGAGTTTACGCGCCGGCACCTTGGAACCCTGCCGGCCGGTTTGCTCGATAGCACCACCAAGGTGATCATGCTTACCGACCATCGCAAGCATCCGGACTGGGTCAAGTTCGACAACCCACAGCAGCAGCGCGCCGCCTTTGCCACCGCCACCGCCGACCTGATCGGGCAGATGGCAAATCGCGAATATCTCGAACGCGTGCTGCTGCTGTATTTCGAATTCGAGGAAGCGCACCTGGGAGGCTTCGCCGACATCCACGACCTGCTGGAAAAGACCACGGCCTTTTACCGCCTGACCAAGGAACGGCTCGACCGGGATCTGATGGGGCTTTCCGGACATCTGGCCCGGCATTTCGGCCAGCACGCGGGGACCGATCGGAACTTCTACCAGGAATCGATCAGCCGCAATCTCGACTATCTGGAGCGCGTGGTCGCAACCGAGCGCGTACGCCGGCTGGAGCATCTCAAACGCGGTGGCGTGGTGGAAAAAGTTCTCGAACTGAAGGGCACCCCCTGAAATGGAACGCATCACCATTTCCCTCGATGCCGATCTGGCTGCGGAATTCGACCGGCTGATCGCCGAACGCGGCTACCGCAATCGCTCGGAGGCCGTGCGCGACCTGTTGCGCGCGCACCTGGAGCAGTCGCGGCGTCAGCGCGGCGAGGCGACGCATTGTGTGGCCAACCTGTCCTACGTCTATAGCCACCACGAGCGCGACCTGGCCGAGCGCCTGACCGCCCTGCAGCATGGCCAGCATGACCTGACCGTGGCGACCCTGCATGCCCACCTCGACCACGAGAACTGCCTGGAGAGCGTGATCCTGCGCGGGCCGACAGCAGCCGTGCGCGGTTTTGCCGATGCGCTGATCGCCGAGCGCGGCGTGCGCCACGGCCAGCTCAACCTGATCGATGTCGAGCTCGATTCCGGCCATTCCCACGGCCATGGCTACCGGCCCGCCGGCAGCGGGCATGGGCATGTGCATCTGAAGCCCAAGACCTGAGCTTGCCGGCGGACAGGGTCGCCCGTCGCCCGTCAATTCATCCTGATTTCCGCGCAAGCTGGTATCCAGTAAGTTTCCTGGCGTCCGCTTCCCCGGGAACGATGGTCCATGAAGTTGATCGTGCGCTGACTGCGCCGGCATGCCGGCGGCGTGCTCGGGCCCGACTATCAAACCCGCATCGATAAAAAAGGAGCAGAATTACGGCGTCCCCTATCGAATAATCCATCCTCCGTATCGAACAGAAGCCCCTACGCGCGGCCGGATGCATGGCAGGAAAGCAATTTTGAGTTCCAGACTCGTTTCGCACCTAAAGCGACTGAACGGTTGGCGCTTGTGGATGCTCTTTTCCGTGGTGACGGTAGTTGCCGCGCTGGTCATCGTCTCTCTGATGGACCTGGCCCTGATGGGCCGGATAACCGCTGACTATCTGCTGACCGGGCTGGTGACGGCCGGCATCGTGGCATCCGCAAGCCTGTTTCTGATGAACGCGCTGCTGCGGGAAATTTCCAGGCAGCAGCAACAGTACCTGTCGCGCGGCGTCGAAAGTGCCGAGGCCCGCCTGCAGGTCGCGCTGGACTCCTCGGACGAGGGCGTGCTCATGGTGGCGGCGGATGGCCGCGTGCTCTCGGCCAACAAGCGCTTTTTCGAACTCTGGCGCGTGCCACCGGAACTGGCGGCTGCCGGACAGGATGACCTGTTGCAGGCGCATGTACTTGACCAACTGTCCGATCCCGACGGATTTCTGGCCGGCGTGAAGCGGCTCTACGGCAGTGATGCGCAAGCCACCGATACTCTGCGGTTCAAGGATGGCCGCGTGTTCGAGCGGTTTACGCGCGCCCTGGCGCTCGGCGCCGAACAGGGCCGCATCTGGTGCTTCCGCGACATGTCGGTCCAGGCGCATACCCGTGAGGCGCTGGCTGAACGCGAGGAGCTCTACCAGGCCATCGTCAACCAGGCAGCCGACGGCATCGAACTGGTCGATGCCGAAACCCTGCGTTTCCTCGAAGTCAACGAGGCGGCCTGCCGCATGCTGGGCTACGGCCGCGACGAACTGATAGGACAGTCCTTGATCACCACCCAGGTCAGACAGGACGAAGCCGCCTTGCGTGATGCGGTGGCCGAGATAGTGCGCGCGGGTCAGGCCAGCATCGAGATCCGGCATCGCTGCAAGGACGGCCGCGTTCTCGACGTGAGGATCAACGTTCGTGCCATCCAGCTGCTTGGTCGTACCTGCCTGCTGGGCGTCTGGCGGGACATCGGCCAAAGCAAGGCGGTGGCGCTGGCGCTCAAGGAATCCCGTGATCTGTTGAAGGTCATCATCGATACCGCGCCCATGCGGGTTTTCTGGAAGGACCAGAACCTGCGCTACCTGGGCTGCAACCCGGCCTTCGCCCGCGATGCGGGAAAGACGCATCCGGACGAACTGATCGGCAAGGATGATTTCGAGATGGCATGGGCCGAGCAGGCCGAACTCTATCGCGCCGATGACTGCGCTGTCATGGCCTCAGGCGTTCCCCGGATATCTTTCGACGAACCGCAGACTACTCCGGACGGCAGGACGATCTGGCTGCGCACGTCGAAGGTTCCGCTGAAGGACGGCGACAACCGGACGATCGGCGTCATGGGGGTGTACGAAGACATCACCGAACAAAAGCAGGTGGAAATCGCGCTGCGCGAGCGGGAAGAGCTCTTCAGCGCGGTGGTTAACCGGTCGGTGGAGGGCATCCTGCTGATCGATGCCGAGACCATGGAATTCATCGAGTTCAACGATGCCGCATGCGAAGGCCTCGGCTATACCCGCGAGGAATTCTCTCGCCTGCGCCTCCCCGACGTTCAGGGCACCATGAGTCGCGAGGAAACCCTGGAAAAATGCCGGGTCGCTGCCAACACTCCCAGCGGGCTCAGCTTCGAGAACCGCCATCGCTGCAAGGATGGCAGCCTGCGCCACCGGCATGTGAGCACCCGGCCGGTCCAGGTCCGCGGCCGGACGTGTCTGGCACACGTCTGGCACGACGTGACGGAGCAAAAGCACGCGATGCAGGTGCTGGCGGATTCGGCACTGTTCCTGCGGGAAACGCAGTCGATTGCCCATGTCGGTGGGTGGAAAGTCAATCCGGTGACGGACATGCTGCAGTGGACCGAAGAGGTCTATCGTCTGGTTGAGCATCCGCTGGATAATCCGCCGCGCGGACTGGAGGAAGGGCTGCGCTACTACGCGCCCGAGTATCTGCCCGAGATCAGACGGCTGTCGTCCGTCGCCTGGAAGCAGGGTACGCCCTTCACCTTCGAGACGGAAGTGATCGCGGCGTCGGGTCGCCGCTTCTGGGCCGAATTGCGCTGTGTCGGTCGTGTCGAAACCGGGAGCGAGGCATACCTGGTGGGTACCTTCCAGGACATCACCGAGCGCAAACGCCTTGCCGGCGAACTGATCCAGCGCGAGCAATACCAGCGCGCCCTGCTCGACAACTTCCCCTTCATGGTGTGGCTGAAGGATGAGGAAAGTCGCTTCCTGGCGGTAAATGAAACCTTCGCGAAGGTGTTCGGCTGGCCGTCCGCGGAATCTCTGAGTGGCAAGACCGATCTGGATATTGCGCCGGCCGAACTGGCGGAGCTCTATCGGGCCGATGACCGGGCGGTGCTGCAAAGCGGCCGCAGCAAGCAGGTCGAGGAACTGGTCGAAACCGACGGCCGCAGAACATGGTTTGAAACCTACAAGTCGCCGGTATCGATCGGCGGGCGCGTCATCGGCACGGTCGGGTTCGGTCGCGACATCACCGAACGCAAGGATGCCGAGCGCAATCTGAAACTGGCGGTCGAAGTTACGCAGGTAATCCTGTGGGAAATGGATGTCCCGAGCCAGAAGTTGAAATTCGACTGGAACATGTTGCCGGTGCTGGGATTGCAAGCCGACGAAGATCTGGCGACTCTCACGGCATGGCTGCAACGCGTGCATCCCGACGAGGCCGGCCAGTTCATGGAGCGATTCCAGGCGGCGCTGCAGCCCGACGCGGTATTTGACATGGAATACCGGCTGCGGAGCAAGGATGGCGACTACCGATGGATACACACCAGGGGCAGCGTGATCCAGCGCAGCCAGGACGGCCAGCCGGAACTCGCGGTCGGCACCTCGATGAACATCGCGGCCCGCAAGCAGATCGAACAGGCCGTGCGTGAGAGCGAGCAATACTCGCGCAACCTGGCGACACTGTTGCGCCTGATGGCCGACAACGTTCCGGACATGATCTGGGCCAAGGATCTGGACAAGCGCTATCTGTTCGCCAACCGGGCGATGTGCCAGCAACTCCTGAATGCCACGGACACCGATGAACCGATGGGCAAGACCGACATGTTCTTTGCCCTGCGCGAGCGGGAAAGGCATCCCGACAATCCGGGGTGGCACACCTTCGGCGAACTTTGCCAGGACAGCGACGCGGTTACGCTGGAGCGCGGAACGGCGTCGGTATTCGAAGAGTTCGGGAATCTCAAAGGCAGACTGACCTATCTGGATGTGCGCAAGGCACCATTTCTCAATGAAGCAGGCGAGATCATCGGCACGGTCGGTTCGGCGCGCGACATCACCACGCGCAAGGAGACCGATGCCGAACTCGAACGCCACCGCCGGCACCTTGAAGAGCTGGTGCAACAGCGCACCGGCGAACTGCTGGCCACCGAAGCGCGCGCCACGCGCATCCTCGAATCTTCCGCCGACGGCCTCTACGGCGTCGATAGTGACAGCCGGATCACCTTCATCAACCCGGCCGCCTGCCAGATGCTCGGGTATAGCGCAGAGCAGGTCATGGGCCGTAGCGCCCATGAACTGTTCCATCACAGCCATGCGGATGGCAGCCCCTACCCTGCGGCAGAGTGCCTGGCCCGCCAGGCCTGGCGGGCGGGACGTGAATCACGCGTTGCCGACGAGACCTACTGGCACGCCGACGGTCGTCCGGTGCCAGTGACACTGGCCAGCCGCCCTATCATCGACAACGGGCGAATCGTCGGTGCCGTAGTCAGCGTGGTCGATGTCAGCCTCCAGCGCGCCGCCGCCGAGGCCAGGGAGAAGGCGCTGGTCGCCGCCGAGAACCTGGCCCGGGCACGCAGCGAATTTCTCGCCAACATGAGCCACGAAATCCGCACCCCGATGAACGGCGTGCTCGGCTTTGCCCAGATCGGCAAGCGCAACCACAAGGACCCCGACAAAGCCCGCAACGCCTTCGAGAAAATACTCACCTCCGGCAACCAGTTGCTCGGCGTCGTCAATGAAATCCTGGATTTCTCCAAGATCGAAGCCGGCCAGATGCACGTCGAGGCCCGCGAACTGCCTCTCGGCGAAGTCCTCGACCACGCCCTTGAACTGGTTGCCGAGCGTGCTCACGCCAAAGGCCTCGACCTCCGCCTGGAGAAGGGCGCCGACCTGCCGTCGACCTGCGTCAGTGACCCGCTGCGCGTTGGCCAGATACTGCTCAACCTGCTTACCAATGCCGTCAAATTTACCGAGACCGGCAGCGTCACCCTGTCCGCATCGCTTCAGGATGGGCAATTGGTGTTCCGCGTCACCGATACCGGCATCGGCATGAGCGAGGAACAACTCGGCTATGTCTTCAACCCATTCCAGCAGGCCGATGGCTCCACTACTCGCAAGTTCGGCGGCACCGGGCTGGGTCTGGCGATCTGCAAGCGCCTGCTGGAACTGATGCAGGGCGACATCCGGGTCGACAGCATCCCCGGCGCCGGCAGCCGGTTCGAGGTGCGTCTGCCCTATGTCGAACCGCCACCACATGCGGACATCGCAGCAGCGAACACGGTGATCCTGGCCGACAAGCCGCTGAAAGGCATCTCCATCCTGCTGGCGGAGGACGATCCGATCAACCAGATGGTGCTGGAGGTCAATCTGAGGGAGGACGGTGCGCACCTTGTGAAAGTCGGCGATGGCGCCACGGCGGTGGAGCGGGTGATCGCCGACGGACCGCAGGCTTACGACATCGTGCTGATGGACCTGCAGATGCCGGTGATGGACGGCTATGAAGCCACGCGGCGGATACTTGAACTGGCACCCGCTCTTCCGATCATCGGCCAGACCGCCCATGCCTTCGACGAAGATCGGGAAAAGTGCCTTGCGGCGGGCATGGCGGCCCATATCGCCAAACCGATAGATCCGCTGGCGCTGGTGAAACTGGTGCTGCAGGTGCTTGCGGAGAGACGCCGGAGTTGATCGCGGGCTGCCGAAAGCGGCCTGCAGCCACCATGGCGCACGGCGATTCAACGTTCCGACATATGCTGCCATCCTCATTGGATCGATCCGCCGGCAGCGGGCACGGGCGTATGCAGCTGAAGCCCAAGGCCTGAATTGGCCGAGCCGGATCACCTGATCCTCGCCGCGCGCGATCTCGATGCCGGTGCCGCCTGGCTGGAATCGCGGCTGGGCGTCAAGCTCGTCCAAGGCGGCAAGCACGCGCGCATGGGCACCCATAACCGCCTGCTCGGGCTGGGCGACAACTTCTACCTCGAACTGATCGCGATCGATCCCGATGCCGTTGCGCCCGGCCGGCCACGCTGGTTCGGACTCGACCGGACCGACTTGCCGGCCGATCGCCCGCGCCTGATCCACTGGGTGGCGCGTAGCGGCGACATCGAGGCCGATGCGGCGCACAGCGCGGAACCGCCGGGAGAGATCCTGCCCATGGAGCGCGGCGACTACCGCTGGCGCATCACGGTGCCGGCCGACGGCTCGCTGCCCGGCGACGGCCTGGTGCCGACGCTGATCCAGTGGGATGTTCCGTTCCATCCGGCCGGACGCCTGCCCGATGCCGGTTGCCGGCTGATGAAGCTGGAGGGTTTCCATGCGCAACCGGCGCGGGTCAGGAATACGCTGGCCGCGCTCGGACTTTCAGCACGACTCGACGTGCATCGCTGCGCTGCCGGCGAACCGGCGCAACTGGTCGCCTATCTGCGAACGCCTGCGGGCCTGAAGGAACTCGATTAGGCGGAGCTGGCTCAGTCGGCGGTCGCGCCGGCCAGGCGCTCGCTGCGTGCCAGCCAGTTGCCGACGATGAAGCTCGCCGTCAGCACGACGATGACGCCGATGCCTACCAGCAACTCCTTGCCTTCGTACCATTGCGAAACGTCGGTGCGCAGCCAGCGGGCGAGGCCGAAGCCGGCCACGGCCAGGCTGATCGCCGCCACCATCAGGCCCATGACGCGCGAGGCGATGCGCGCGCGGTGGTCGGCGCGGCGCAGCAGGCCGGCGATCCAGAGGCCGTTGGCGCCGTCGGCCAGCAGCATGCCGAGGGTAAATGCCGCCCCCAGCGTCAGGGTATGGGCCACCCCGCCATGCTGTGTGGCGGTAACGGCGAACAGCGCGGCCTGGGTCAGGGTGTCGAAGGAAAGGGCGAACAGGGCACCCACGGCGGCGATCGCCAGCGGATGCGACGTGGCCTGTAGGCGGCGCAACAGGCCGGCCTTGAGGCCGACCATCGCTACCATCTCGCCGGCCGGCGCCGTCAGCACCGCGCGCAGGTTGAGGACGCCGAGCAGGGTGAGGAAGCCGATCGAAATCCAGGTGCCGAGGTCTTCCATCCATGCCGGAACCTGCCACTGCCCGGCGGCCATGCCGACCGCCAGTGCGATCAGCATGACAATCGCGCCATGTCCCAGCGAGAACAGCGAGCCGCACCAGCGTGCACGTGACGGGGCAATGCGCAGGTTATGGCGGGTCAGGCCGTCGATGGTGGCGAGATGGTCCGCGTCGAGCCCATGCTTGGCGCCGAGGACAAACACCAGGGCAAGCAGGGCAATCCACTCGTTGGGCAATTCCATGGGGGTGGCCTTTGGCGATAAGCAGATGCGGTAGGAAGTCTAATAAATTCTTCATACAATATCCATGCCTGCCATCCATGAAGCAACAACGCTTATTAATCAGTAGGATAATTCTGCTACCTGATTTGGTCTGATTAGTCGCTAAGCGCCGGACGGCGGCAGCTAACCGGCTGGTGTGAGGTTTGGCCATGATCAAAAGTCGGCGCTGGCGCTACGGCAATTCGCCCCACCGAAAAGCCTGCAAGTACCGCAAACGGCAAAACCGCCGCCAATGAAAAGACCGGCGCGCGGCCGTATGTGCTAAGGTCGTCGACCCCTGTTACCCAGTGATTTTGCATGCCCGCCAACTCCTTTTTGAACAGCGACACGCTGGCCGAATTCGCCGGCCGCTTCGATGGCGCGACCCTGCAGCGCGGCCGCGCCTACGCCGGGGAGGGTCGTGTGCGGGTCAGGCACGTCGAGCGGGCGACCGGCGAAATCCACGTCGAAGCCGAGGTGCAGGGCACGCGCAAGCTTCCCTATGAGGTCGATCTGTGGCTGGAACTGGACCCGGGCGGTGCGATCGTCGATGTCGACAATTCCTGCATGTGCCCGATGCGGGAGAACTGCAAGCACGTCGTCGCGACGCTGTTGAACCTGGGGGAGACCACCGATATCGGCCGCTTTGGCGGAAACGGAAACGCCTCGGCGCGGGATGACGCCGGCTATCCCGAACCCAGCCCGGCGACGCTGGCTTGGCTGGCCGCCCTCGATCAAGCGCCGGTGCGGACGGCGCCGGCAAGGGCTTCCGAGGCGCGCGTGGTCTATCTGTTGCGGCCGGGCAGCACGCCCAGCCTCACCCTGGGCAAGAGCCGGCCGCTGAAGAAAGGCGGCGCCGGCAAGCCGACCGTGTATCGGCCCCAGCCCTACGACCTGGGCAGCACGCGCAGTCGCGACTTCATCCTCGACGAGGACATTGCGCCCTTGCGCCTGTTTCTCGCGTTGCAGGCCGGCGGCGGCTATTTCTACAACGAAGCCGTCGACCTCACCGGCGAGACCGGCGCCTTGCTGTTGCGGCTGGCACTGCGCACGGGCAGGCTGTACCTCGACAGCCTGGTCGAACTGCCGCTCGAATCCGGTGCGCCACGGCCGCTCAGGCTGTCGTGGGCGCACAACCTGGCCGGCCTGCAGCAGCTGGCGTTCGACCTGCCGCCGGCCCAGCAAATGATTCCGACCTGGCCACCGTTCTATCTCGATACGGCGGCGGGACTGGTCGGCGAATTGCAGTCCGACCTCTCCGCCCGGTTGCTGCAGCAGATGATGACGGCACCGCCGCTGAATGAAGCCGACGCGCCGCTGGTACGCGAGCGCCTGATGCAGCTGGCGCAAGAGCGGCAGGTCGCGCTGCCCCTGCCGGATGCGCCGCAAGCGGAGGCGGCCGGCAAGCCCGCCGCGCGCCTGGTACTGACGCGGGGACGTTTCCGCCACCTTGCCTTGAGCCGCCTGCATGACGACCTGGCGCTCGCGGTGCTCTACTTCGATTATCCGCAGGATCTCACCGTCGTCGGCGTCGAGCATCCGCCGTCGCTGATGCGGCAGCGGCTGGAGGGTGAGTGGCGGACGCTGCAGCGCGACCTGGCGGCAGAGGGCGAGGCATGGCGCCAGGTGCGCGCAGCCGGGCTCGACGGCTGGCAGCGCAGCCTGGCTAACTGCCAGCGGCTGGATGGCACGGAAGATGGCCTGATGCCCTTGCGCAATGACGTCGTCGGCTGGCTGGCCTTCCTCAGCGTAGGCGTGCCTGCACTGGAGCGCCAGGGCATCCCCGTGGTTTTTGCCGATGATTTCCCGTATTGCGTTGCCCAGGCGGAAGACTGGTTCGTTGCGGTCGATGAGTCGGTCGGCAGCGACTGGTTCGATCTGGACCTGGGCGTGACCGTCGCCGGCGAGCGCATCAGCCTGGTGCCGCCGCTGCTGCGCCTGCTGCGCGAGGAGCCCGACCTGCTCCGCGTGGTGCGCGGCCTCGCAGACAGCCAGACATTTCCCGTGGCGCTTGACGCGCGGCGCATCCTGCCGGTGCCGGCGGGCCGCCTCAAGGCCTGGCTGCTGCCCTTGCTGGAGTTCCTCGATGAGGATCGGCCGCGCCTGTCGCGCCACAACGCCGTTGTCCTCGCCGGGCTCGAGCAGCAGTCGGCGCAATGGACGGGCGGCGAAGAACTGCGCGCCCTGGGGCGCCGCCTCAACGATTTTTCCGGCCTGACGCACCACGCGCCGGCGCCCGGCTTCACGGCCACGCTGCGTCCCTACCAGCAGATCGGCCTCGACTGGCTGCAGTTCCTGCGCGAGTATGGCCTGGCCGGCATCCTCGCCGACGACATGGGGTTGGGCAAGACCGTGCAGACCCTGGCCCACCTGCACCTGGAAAAGGCCTCGGGCCGTGCCGACCGGCCCAGCCTGGTGGTCGCCACCACCAGCCTGATGGCCAACTGGCGCGACGAAGCCGCGCAGTTCACGCCCGGGCTGAACGTCCTGATCCTGCACGGCAAGGACCGCGCCGAGCGCTTCGGCGAGATCGCCGCGGCCGACCTGGTGCTGACCACCTACCCGCTGCTGGTGCGCGACCGTGAAACCCTGCTGGCGCAGGACTGGCACCTGCTGGTGATGGACGAGGCCCAGTTCATCAAGAACCCCAAGGCGCAATCGCACCAGGTGGCGCGCTCCCTGCGCGCGCGCCATCGCCTGTCGCTCACCGGCACGCCGCTGGAAAACCACCTCGGTGAACTCTGGGCGCAGTTCGACTTCCTGATGCCGGGCCTGCTTGGCACCGCCAAACGTTTCACCCAGGTGTTCCGCACGCCGATCGAAAAGCTGGGCGACGAGGAAATGCGCGTCCGCCTCGCGGAACGGGTACGGCCTTTCCTGCTGCGGCGGACCAAGGAGCAGGTGCTGAAGGACCTGCCGCCGCGTACCGAGATGGTGCGCTGGGTCGAGATCGAGGGCGGCCAGCGCGACCTCTACGAATCCCTGCGCGTGGCCTTCGACCGCAAGCTGCGCCTGGCGCTGACCGAGCAGGGCATCGGCCGCAGCCAGATCATGATTTTCGATGCGCTGCTCAAGCTGCGGCAGATCTGCTGCGATCCGCGCCTGGTCAAGCTGCCGGCCGCCGAAGCGCTGGTGAAAAAGGGCCACGCCCATTCGGCCAAGCTGGACACGTTGATGGAAATGCTCGTGGAATTGCTCGACGAGGGGCGCAAGGTGCTGCTGTTCTCGCAATTCACCTCGATGCTGGGGCTGATCGAGCCCGAGCTCGAAAAACGCGGCATCCCCTACGCCAAACTCACCGGCCAGACCCGCGACCGCGAAACGCCGATCAGCGATTTCCAGGAAGGCCGCGTGCCGCTGTTCCTGATCAGCCTCAAGGCCGGCGGCACGGGGCTCAACCTGACCGCCGCCGATACCGTGATCCATTACGACCCGTGGTGGAATCCGGCGGTCGAGGAACAGGCGACGGCGCGCGCCCACCGCATCGGCCAGGACAAGCCGGTGTTCGTCTACAAGCTGATGACGCAGGGCACGGTCGAGGAAAAGATCCTCGCCCTGCAGGGCCGCAAGCGCGGCCTGGCCGACCAGTTGCTGAAGCAGGGCGGGGCGGGCGGCGAGGGCGGTGGCCACCTGCTGACCGCCAGCGACCTCGACGTGCTGTTCCAGCCGTTGTCCTGAAGCAATTCCCGGTACCACACCGTGAACCTGTTCGATGCATGCTTCCTGGCGCAGCGCGTGGTCGTGGCCGGCGGCGCCGATCTGATGACCGCGCTCGGCCACGCGCAGTTCCACGCC
>JADYZH010000108.1 GCA_020853215.1 Sulfuritalea sp.
ACGCCCGTGGCTGTTCCCCAACAAGACCGGCGACGGCCCCATGGGCGACACCACGGCCCAGCGCATGTATCACGCTGCCTGCGCTACCGCCGGTTTGTCCGCCGCCGGCATCCACACCCTGCGCCACAGCTTCGCCACCCATCTGCTGGAAGCCGGGGTGGACCTGCACACCATCCAGCGCCTGCTCGGGCATGGCCATATCGGCACCACCATGCGCTACCTGCATCTGGCGCAGAACCGCCTCACCGGCACCACGTCCCCGCTCGACCTGCTCGATCCCGCGTCCGACTGAACGGCCGTGCACCCATCGGGCGGACTGGCCGAGGTGCTGCGCCGCCACGGTCCGCAATACCTTGCCACGCACGATCTTTCAGTGGCCAAGGCCACCGTGACGCGGCGAGGGCGACGCTGCAGTCTTCATCGCGACCGTGCGCGCCACGGTCCGGAATGGCTGCTGCCTTGTCGGATCAGCATGCCTCGCGTAATCATCGGCCCGCCCACCTGGCCCGGGATCCGCGGTACCCTTGAGCTCGAATCCGCCGACCGGGTGCGCCATCTTTGCATCCGGCATCATGCCAAACGCTTGACTCCGCCTCCCCCCGCCTTACAATCCCCTTAACGACCGCCCCACCGGCGGTTCAGTCCAACGAGGTTTATCCGCCGCCATGACCCTCCGTGCTCTTCCTCTTCTGCCTCAGCGGCGGATAAACGCTATTCGTTGGGCGTCAATAATCACCTTTGCGGAGGCATAGGAAATGGACCGGAAGACCGCGATTCATAGCCTGTTGAACATCATGGCTTTTGAGCTGCTCGAACACATACGCGACTGCGAGTCCTCCTTCGAAAGTCGCTGGGTTCCAGCCGCCGAGGTAAAGAATGCCCTTGAACTCAACTTCGTGGCGGTCCCTAAGCAAGGTGAGCAGTACGGTGAAAAAGGGTGGCTCTTTGCTATCTTGGCTCGAATGCTCGAAGACCAAAATCTTGTCGAGTACCACAAGGAAGGCAGCCGCGCGTTCTACCGAACGAGAACCGTTTGAGCATGCATGTCCTCTCAATATCAGTGCCCAGCCGCCTTCTACTGCGTAAGGGCCATCTGAATTGCGCGCCCTTACCAAAGGCATCATGGTCCGCGGCGGAACGTTACCAAGCAGCCTAAGGAGAAGTCATGCGTCTTTGCAATATTGCTACCACGATGCTCATGCTACCCATCTTGTGCGGTTGCGACCTTTTCCAGTCCACCCAAGCATATGTTGACTGTACTGTCGCTCTTGGCGGAGTCTCATGCTCGATTGAACGTCGGCAAGGAAACCAGAACGTCACCGCGTGCTGGAGCGTCGAGTTCGTTTGCGCCAATAGCGCAAAGACCTCCGCAAGATCATGTCATCCGGTCCCATCCGGAGTTGGATCAAAGGCAGTCAAAGCGATTGCGTGGGATGAGTTCTCCGACTTCAAGGCCTGTGACAAGGTTTCGTCATCGAGTGTCGGCGATCTAGTTATGACTCCCAACTAACGAGCCGCTGCACACGTGCGTGATGACGCCCAACCCTGCGGTCGACCCCGTTCCCTTCGGTCACTGGGCGCTGAGCGATGAAGCCGCGCAGCGCCGGTCACCTTGAACGTTGGGCGTCTTGAAATCGCTAATGGTCCAATGTGGTGACAAAAGGCACACAGCGGCGTAACATTTGATCATGAAGCCATTTCGCTGGAGTCCGGAAAAGAACGAGACCGTCAAAGCCGAGCGAGGTATTTCGTTCGAAAGCATTGTTGTTTCAGTTGAGGCTGGCGGGCTATTGGACATCTTGACTCATCCGAACCAAGCGAAATACCCCCGGCAGCGCGTGCTTGTAGTCGCGTGTGACAACTACGTCTACTTGGTACCGTTTGTCGAAGAGGAAGACTATTTCTTCCTCAAGACCATAATTCCGAGCCGCAAGGCAACGAGAGAATATTTGAATCAAGGTGAAACCGATGCCGAAAATTGACTCCTACGAACTAGAAGTCCTCAGCGCCTTTGAGAAAAGCCAGCTTAGGTCCGTTGCTACGAAAGGCGAGCTTGCGAAGTTCAAGGCAGCCGCGCGTGCCACAGCCATTAAGGATCGCCGGGTCAATATCCGTTTGTCCTCCGGCGACCTGAGCGACATTCAAGTCAGGGCACTTGAAGAAGGCGTGCCGTACCAAACGCTTATTGCCAGCATTCTTCACAAGTACGTCACGGGCCGTCTGGCTGAACCGCGCGCCGCCAAGCAATCTAGTCGCCCTGCAACAAAGCGCCGCGCTACGTCTGGCAGTTAAGGGGTTCGCCTTGGTGTCGACGCCCAACCCATCCATCAACACGGACGCTGCGCAATGAAGCCGCGCAGCGCCGTTGAATTCAAACGTTGGGTCCATACGAGAGGTTCCAGTTCCGTACCGCTCTTTACTCCGTCTCTTGCCGTTACGTCACTTGCGCAGTGATGTTGCCCGCAGTATCATTTGCTAAATGAACGCTGCCGCCAAACTGCTTCATGCCATGCGTGGCAATCCGCTCGATTGGCAACTCGCGCAGCTTCAAACAGTGGCGCGCCAGAACGGAATTGACTGGCGGCATGCTGGAACGAGTCATTGCGTCTTCGTGCGCGCTGATGGCAAAACGCTTCCCGTTCCAGCGCGCCGTCCTATCAAGCCGATCTACATCAAGAAGTTCCTGGAACTCGTTGAAGGAGCATGAATCATGGGAAAGAGAATTGACTACCCATTTGAAATCCGTCCGCTGTCGGCCGAGGAAGGCGGTGGCTTTCTAATTTCGTATCCGGATTTCTCGGAGTGCCTTTCTGATGGCGAGACAGTTGAGGAGGCACTCGCGAACGGGAAGGACGCTTTGAAGTCAACGATTGCCGCGCTCAAGTCCAAGGATCTACCAATTCCAGCACCGAATAGCGGAGGTGTCGCATCCGGAAAGTTTGTTGCCCGCGTACCAAAAACGGTCCACGCGCGACTGGCAACGCGCGCAAAGGCAGAGGGTGTGTCACTGAATACCCTCGTTCTCACATTCATCGCGGAAGGTCTCGGGCGCAAAGACCGCCATGCGTAGTTGCGAGTGTGGCCGAACCCATCATTCCACCGGTGCTGCGCGATGAAGCCGCGCTGCGCCGGTTAGTTCTACGTTGATGCTGTAGAAAATCCCCTTTCAGCCTGGAAAATCCCTGCCGAATGGCGCGACCTGCATCACGCCATTTGCCATTTCATTGCCGGAGTTCTTGCGTCGCCGTATCGCCGGCGCCGACTTTTGCCCCAGGTCTGCCGCCGCCCGCTGCGCGTGTAGCCGCCCAACAGCCAGCGATCAGGGGCTGCCCATTGCGGCCCCCAGCGCACTATCCCGCGGCGATCACCGTCTGTTGCTGCTCGCCGAGGCCCTCGACGCCGAGCCTGACCCGGTCGCCGACCTGCAGGAAGCGGCCGCGGCCCAGGCCGACGCCCTGCGGCGTGCCGCTGCAGATCACGTCGCCGGGCAGCAGGGTCATGAAGCGCGAGACGTAGCTGACGATCTCGGCGCAGGAAAAGATCATGTCCGACGTGCTGGAATCCTGCATGCGTTCGCCATTGACCTCCAGCCACAGGCGCAGCGCCTGCGGGTCGGCGACCTCGTCCTTCGTCACCAGCCAGGGGCCGATGGGGCCGAAGCTGTCGCAACCCTTGCCCTTGTCCCACTGGCCGCCGCGTTCGAGCTGGAAGGCGCGTTCGGAGACGTCGTGGAACACGCAGTAGCCGGCAAGGTGGTCGAGCGCCTTGGCCTCGCTGACCCGGCGCGTCTCGCGGCCGATGACCAGCCCCAGTTCGACTTCCCAGTCGAGCTTGGTGCTGTCGATGGGCTTGATGATCGGGTCATCTGGGCCGCAGATGCAGGTGGTGGCCTTCATGAACATCACCGGTTCGGCGGGGATGGGCATCTTCGCTTCGAGGGCGTGGGCGCGGTAGTTGAGGCCGATGCCGACGATCTTGGAGATGCCTGTGAAGGGCACGCCGTAACGCGGCTTGCCGCGCACTGCCGGCAGCGCGGCGGGATCGAGTGCGCGCAGGCGCTTCCGGCCGGCGGCGGAGAGTTCGTTCCAGCCGATGTCGGCGACATGGGTGGAGAGGTCGCGCAGCGTGCCGTCGGCGGCGATCAGGCCGGGTTTTTCGCGGCCGTTGGGGCCGTAGCGGACAAGTTTCATGGCGTTTCCTTTTCAAGCGTGGTTCCGGGTGCGGACTTCTGCTTCTTGCCGCGCCAGATCGCGTCCGGCTGCTGCTCCAGAGTTTCCGCCAGCAGGCGCAGGGCGTCGGCGGCGCGGGCGATTTCCTTCAGCGCGGCGTTGAGGTTGTCGACCGTCGGCGATTCCTGTTCGGCCAGCTTGCGCACCGCCGTCGCGGCGCGGGCCAGTTCCTCGCTGGCCTGCGTCATGCCGGCGACCAGGCGCGAATCGGGCTGCGCCAGCTGGGCGACGCGATCGGCCGCGGTGTCGAGCCGGGCCAGCGCGGACTGCGCCGCCAGCAGCGCCTTGTTCATCTCGGCCAGGTTGGCGCGCGCGTCCTTGAGCAGCGGGCCGCCCTGGGCATCGAAGCGCCGGGCGAGCGATTCGAGGTGGCGCAGCGTGGCGTCGAGGCGGCGCGGCAGGTCCTGCGTCGCCTGCGCCGACACCAGCTTGTGCACCGCGCTGCTGATGGCCGCCACGTCGGCGAGGAACTGGTCCATGGGGAAGCCTTCGAGCTTGGTTGCCAGCTCCTGGGCGGCGGTGCGGATGGTCGGAATCTCGCTGAGATCGGGATCCAGCGCGGCAAAAATCGCCGGTTTGTCCGGATGGAAATCGAGGTCGACGTACAGCTGGCCGGTAAGCAGGCTCTGCAGCCGCAAGCGGCCGCGCAGGCCGCGGTCGACCAGTTGGCGGACGGTGGCGCGATCGCGCAGGTCGACGTTTTCGCCGCCGTGGGTGTGCACGACGTGGGGTTGCACTTCGATCATGACCGGCACCAGGAAACGCTGGCTGTGCGCATCGAGCCCGAGCTGGATCTGCTTGACGGTGCCGACCTTGACGCCGAGGAACACCACCGGCGCGCCGACCTGCAGCCCTTGCGCCGCGCCCGTGAAGTACAGCACGTGCTGCCGGCGCTCGCCGAACCAGCTGCCGCCCGCGAGCAGCAGGGTGGCGGCGATCGCCAGCGCGAGCGCGCCGAGGACGAAAACGCCGATCAGGGTGGGGTTGGCTTTTCTGCTCATGGCGTCTGCGCCGGAAGGTTGTGGCGTGGGGGCGGTGCCTCGCCGCCCCGCGTGAGGAAATGGCGGACCTTGGGGTGGCCGTTCTTTAGTGCGTCCTGCGGATGCCCGGTGGCGATCATGGTGCGGCTTTCGGTATCGAGGTAGATCGAATTGTTGCCGATGCTGAGGATGCTGGCCAGTTCGTGGGTGATGACGACGATGGTGGTGCCCAGGCTGTCGCGCAGTTCGACGATCAATTCATCGAGGCGGCGCGCCGTCAGCGGATCGAGGCCGGACGAGGGTTCGTCGATGACCAGGATGTCCGGGTCGAGCGCCATGGCTCGCGCCAGCCCGGCGCGCTTCTTCATGCCGCCGCTCAATTCCGCGGGATAGAAGTCCTCGAAACCGGCGAGCCCCACCAGCGCCAGTTTGAAGGCGACGATCTCGTCCACCCGGGCCGGCGGCAGGCCGGTGTATTCGGCGATCGGCAGCGCGACGTTTTCCGCCAGCGTCAGCGAGCTCCACAGCGCGCCGCCCTGGAACAGGATGCCGAGCCGGCGCTTGAGCCGTTGTTGCACCGCCTCCCCGGAATTCCAGAAATCCTCGCCGCCGTAGCGCACCGAGCCGGCCGCGGGCCGCTGCAGGCCGACCAGGGCGCGCATCAGCGTGGTCTTGCCGCAGCCGTTGCCGCCCATGACGACGAAGATGTCGCCCTTGTTCACCGTGAAATCGAGGCCGCGCTGGACGACGAAATCGCCATAGGCCATGGACAGGTCGCGTACCTCGATGTGGGGAAGGGCATCCATGCTTCAGATACCGAGCTGGTAATAGACGATGGTCATGATCGAGGCCGCGATGGTGATCAGCAGGATGGCGGTGACCACGGCCGAGGTGGCGGCATGGCCCACGGCCTCGGCGCTGCGGCCGCACTGCATGCCGCGCAGGCAGCCGGCGAAGGCAATCATCGCGCCATACACAGTGCCCTTGGACAGACCCACCGCGAACTGCTTGAACTCCAGCGCGCGCAGGGTTTCGGTGTAGTACTCGAAGACGCCGATGTCGAAGATGGCGACCGAGACCAGCAATCCCGCCAGCATGCCGATGAAGCCCGAATAAAGCGTCAGCAGCGGCACCATCAGCATCAGCGCCAGCATGCGCGGCAGCACCAGGAAGTCGATGGCGGAGATGCCGAGCACCTGGTAGGCGTCGATCTCCTCGTTGACCTGCATGGTGCCGAGCTGGGCGGCGAAGGCGGCGCCGGTGCGGCCGGCAATGATGATGCCGGTCATCAGGGCGCCGACCTCGCGCACCATGCCGATAGCCACCAGGTCGGCGATGAAGATCTGCGCCCCGACCAGTTTCAGCTGGTCGGCGCCGAGGTAGGCGAGGATCAGGCCGACCAGGAAGCTGATCACGGAGACGATGGGCAGGGCGCGCGGCCCGACTTGCTCGATTTCCAGCCACAGGTCGCGGGCGCGGAAGCGGGCGCGACCGGAAACGAGGCGCAGCAGCGACAGCACCACCTCGCCGAGAAAGGCCAGCATCTGCGGCGCACCGCGGAAAAATTCCAGCGTCGCCGCGCCAACCCGTGCGAACGTTCCCTGCGCGCCGCCGTCACGCGCGGCGAGTTTCTGCTCCGGTACGGCCGCCGCCATCGCCAGCAGGCGTTGTGCGCCGGCCGGCAGCCCGCCGACATCGAGCGTGATGCCCTGTTCCGCACACGACTTGCCGATTACGGCGACGAAGGTCAGCAGGCCCGAATCCCAGTCGCTGAGGGTGGTGGCATTGAAGCCGAGGCGGCGGGCCGACGTCGGCAGCCGGGCCAGCAGCGTCCCGGCAGAGGGCAGTTTCTGGTCGATGCACCAGCGCCCGCCGAGCACGATGAACAAGGTGCCGGAGTTGTCGGCGTCGCCCGGGCACAGGTCGAGCTGCCATGCGGGCGCAACGCTCATGGCCCGTCCGTCGGTTTCTACTTTTTGCCGAATCCGCCGAGCAGGGCGGCGACGGGCCGCTGCGGCCGGGTCGGGGCGGGTTTCACGGCGGTGGCGGGGTCGCCGGCGGCGGGCTTGCTGACGTAGGGCTTGCTGGGGTCGAAGTCCAGCTTGGGCAGGCGCGGGTCGAGCCTGGGCACGTGGGCGACGGGGCTGGGCAGCTCGCGTCCGGCCGGCTTGACGCCGTCCAGCGTCAGCGCGCGGTCGCGCTCGCGGGCCTTCTCGCGGGCGCGCTCGAGGTGTTCGCGCTTGTGGCCGCGATTGCTCGGCGCACGCTCGGGCAGCGCGGAGGCCAGTTCGGCGAAGCCGCTGATCTCGACGCGCTCGATCTGGCGCTTGATCAGCTTTTCGATGTCGGCCAGGCGCTGTTTTTCCTCCGGCGCGAACAGCGAGGTGGCGTCGCCGTGCTTGCCGGCACGGCCGGTGCGGCCGATGCGGTGCACGTAGTCCTCGGCGGTATGCGGCAGTTCGTAGTTGATGACGTGGGGCAGGTCGTCGATGTCGAGGCCGCGCGCGGCGACGTCGGTGGCGACCAGCACGCGGATCCTGCCGGACTTGAAGCCTTCCAGCGCTTCGGTGCGCTGCTGCTGGCTCTTGTCGCCGTGGATGGCGTCGGCGGCAATGCCCTGGCGCTCGAGGTATACGGCCAGCCGGCTGGCGCCGAACTTGGTGCCGACGAAGACCAGCACCTGCTTGGCCTTCTCCTCGTCGTGGGTCAGCAGATGCACCAGCAGGCTGCGCTTCAGGTCGGCGGCGACCGGGTAGACGCGGTGGGTGATGGTCTCGGAAACCGCGTTGCGGCGCGCCACTTCGATCAGTTGCGGCGCCTTCAGCATGCTGTCGGCGAGGTTCTTGATCTCGTTGGAGAAGGTGGCGGAGAACAGCAGGCTCTGGCGCTCCTTCGGCAGCATGCCGAGGATGCGCTTGATGTCGGGGATGAAGCCCATGTCCAGCATGCGGTCGGCTTCGTCGAGCACCAGCACCTCGACCGAGGCGAAGGAGACGCTTCTCTGCTCGACGTGGTCGAGCAGGCGGCCGGGCGTGGCGACCACGATCTCGCGGCCTTCGCGCAACTGGGCGATCTGCGGTTTGATGTCCACACCGCCGTAGATGCAGACCGAGCGCAGCGGCACATGCTTGCTGTAGGTGACCACGCTCTCATGAACCTGCATGGCCAGTTCGCGGGTCGGTGCCAGGATCAGCGCGCGTACCGGGTGGCGCGCCGGCGAGGGTGACGACGTGGCGTGCCTGGCCAGGCGCTGCAGCAGCGGCAGGGTGAAGCCGGCGGTCTTGCCGGTACCGGTCTGCGCCCCGCCCATGACGTCCTTGCCGGACATGATGATGGGGATGGCCTGGGCCTGGATCGGCGTCGGGTGGGTGTAGCCCGCGTCCTTTACCGCACGCAGCAACTCAGGCAGCAGGCCGAGGTCGTCGAAGCTTATGCGGGGAGGCTCGGAAGTCGGCGCCGGCGATACGGCGGCTGCGTCGACGGGAAGGGCGGGGGTGAGGCTTGTGTCGTTGTCGTTCAATGGAACTCCTGAATCGGCCTGCCCTTTTTCAGGGGAACCGGTTCAGGCGGCGAAGCGCTTGAGGGAAATGCGGCGGAATGCCGAATCGGGCGCCAACCGGCAGGGCGCGCAAGCCCCGTATTGTATTACAGGCCGGGGCCGGCCGTGGCACCCGCTGCGGTGCAGCTCACTTGAACAGCCCCTTGATGGCAGAGCCGGTCTTGGCGGCTGCGCCGGATTGCAGCAACTTCTCGAAGTTCACCGCGCCCGCGAGTTTTGTGGTCAAGGCGGCGGCCACCTGCTGCCCCAGCTCACCGGGAGTCAGTCCACCCCTGGCCTTGCCGAGGTTCCTCAGGGTGATGTCCGGCAGAACGACGCCGACGGTCTTGCTTCCCATCAGGGCGGCACTGGCCTGCGCTTTGGCCTGGCGGATGGTGAGTTCTTCGACGATGAGCTTCTGGCCGCCCTTCTTCTTGTTGTTGGCGGAACCGAGATAGCCCGTTATGTTTTTCTGGATGGCATCGAAGTTGGTCATCGCGCTGCCCAACTCGTAATTCAACTCGGGTGCGATGATGGCAATGCGGCGAATCACGACGACATCGCGTGTGACCGATGCAACGTCGATGTCGACATCGATGCGCCCTATCTTCATCGCATACGCTGTCCTGAAGCCTGCCGGATTGCCGATGAAGAGGTTGCCGAGCGTGCCCTTGCCGTCGGCGGCTAAGATCTTGACTTCATCGACGCTGACCTTTGCCTGGGTCATGGCGCTGCCATAATTTGCGATGGCGCTCTTGATCAGGCCGTCGATGTTGCTTGAAAGCCAGAACACCGCGGCACCGATGATGGCGATGATGACGAGCAGGATGGCTGCGAACTTTTTCATGAGTTGGTTCCCAATAGGCTTAGCGTGGCATGCAACAAGGGGTGGTCCGGGTCGCCGAGGGCTTCCACGCTCGCCAGATGGTGGCGACCGGGCAGGGGCAGGTCGCGCCGAAAACAGTGCGGCCAGGCTTCGCGGATGAGGCGGTTCTGGCGCTTGAACTCGCTGCTTTCGTCGCCGCCGACGGCCGTGATCAGGGGCAGGGGAAGTGCGGGACGATAGACGACCGGGCTGACCCGCTGCGCGGTCGCATCATCCAGCCGGAGGTCGTCCTGCAGGAAGGGGGCGCGGACCAGGGGTTGCAGGTCGTACAGCCCGGAAATGCAGGTCGCGCCGCGCAGCAGGTCCCGCGGCAGGTCGCCCGCCATCAGCGGCCAGTCGGCCGCCAGCATCATGGCGGCAAGATGCGCGCCG
>JADYZH010000109.1 GCA_020853215.1 Sulfuritalea sp.
GCCTGCGGCGCCTGCAAGGGCAAGGTGCTCGACGGCCTCGTGGATCACGGCGCGGCACAGGACCAGGCGCTATCGACGGCGGATCGCGCCGGCGGCCTGGCGCTGTTTTGTTGCGCCAAGCCGCTCTCCGACCTGGTGCTCGAATGCCGTGAGGTCGGCACGGCCAAGGACATCCCGGTCAGGATAATGCCTTGTCGCGTGCAGAAGCTCGAGCGCGCGGCGGACGACGTGATCATCCTCAGCCTCAAGCTGCCGACCAACGAACGGCTGCAATTCCTGGCCGGCCAGTACATCGAGTTTCTCCTGAAAGACGGCAAGCGGCGTGCCTTTTCCATCGCCAATTCGCCGCATGACGACGGCTTCCTGCAGCTGCATATCCGCCTGATCGCCGGCGGCGAATTCACCGGTCATGTGTTCGGTGCCATGAAGGAAAAGGATATCCTGCGTTTCCAGGGCCCCTACGGCAGCTTCTTCCTGCGCGAGGAATCGGTGAAACCGGCGATCCTGGTGGCCGGCGGCACGGGTTTCGCGCCGATCAAGGCCATCGTCGAGCACGCCATCCACAGCCACATCAAGCGCCCGCTGGAAATCTACTGGGGTTCGCGCAATCGTGCCGGGCTCTACCTGCCCGACCTGCCGCCGGAATGGGCGCGCCAACACGACCACATCCGCTATGTGCCGGTGCTTTCCGATACCGATCCGGCGGACGCCTGGAACGGTCGCAGCGGCCTGGTGCACCGCGCGGTGCTGGAAGACCATGCCGATCTCGCGGGGTATCAGGTATATGCCTGCGGGGCGCCGGCCATGATCGACGCGGCGCGCGCCGAGTTCGTCGAGCGGGGTTTGCCGGCCGAAGAGTTTTTCGCCGACGCTTTCACCTTTGCACCGGTGGCAAGCGCACCCGCTCTCGACTGACAGGATTTGCAGCGCTGACTCGCCGTAACGCCAGCGCCGTCCGCAAGGGATACCGTCTACGGCTTCGCCGCAGACATAACTTTTGTTATTCGCCGAGGTAGGCGGCGCGCACGCGCGAATCGGCGAGCAGTGCGGCGGACGAATCCGCCAGCGTGATGAGGCCGCTCTCCATCACATACCCGCGCGAACAGACTTCCAGCGCGAGTTTGGCGTTCTGTTCCACCAGCAGGATGGTCATGCCCTCGGCGGCGACCGCGCGCACGACCTCGAACACCTTTTCCACCATCAGCGGCGCCAGGCCCATCGACGGCTCGTCGAGCAGCAGCAGCTTCGGGCGGCCCATCAGCGCGCGGCCGATGGCGAGCATCTGCTGCTCGCCGCCGGACAGCGTGCCGGCCACCTGCGAGGCGCGCTCCTTGAGCCGCGGCAGGAGACCGTAGATGTGCTCCAGGTCGGCTGCGATGGCAGCGGTATCGCGGCGGTGGTAGGCGCCCATGGCGAGGTTCTCGGCGATGGTCAGGCGGGCGAAGATGCCGCGGCCCTCGGGCACCAGCGCCAGTCCCTTGCCGATCAATTCATGGCCGGGAAGCGCATCGATGCGCTGCCTGCCATAGTGGATTTCGCCGCGCGAGGGGATCATGCGCGCCAGCGCCTTGAGCGTCGAGGTCTTGCCGGCACCGTTGGCGCCGATCAGGCAGACGATCTCGTTTTCCTCGACGGCAAAGGAAATGCCCTTGACGGCAACGATGCCGCCATAGCGCACTTCGAGATTCAGGGCCTCAATGAGCGCTTGTGCCAAGGTAGGCCTCGATGACTTTCGGGTTGGCGCGTACCGCCTCCGGCACGTCCTCGGCAATCTTCTGGCCGTAGTCGAGCACGGCGACACGGTCGCACAGGCCGAGCACCAGCTTGACGTCGTGCTCGATCAGCAGCACGGTGAGTCCGTCGCGGCGCAGGCCCTCGATCAGGTCGCGTAAGCCGGCAGTCTCGGTGGCGTTCATGCCGGCGGCCGGTTCGTCGAGCGCCAGCAGCTTCGGCTCGGTGGCCAGCGCGCGGGCGATTTCGAGCCGCCGCTGGTCGCCGTAGGACAGGTGCCGCGCCAGGTCGTCGGTGCGGTCGGCGATGCCGACGTAATGCAGCAGCTCGTCCGCGCGGCGGCGGATCGCCGCCTCTTCGGTGCGCTCCGCGCGGGTGCGCAGCATGGCGCCGACCACGCCGGCGCGGGTGCGGACATGGCGGCCGACCATGACGTTCTCGCGCGCGGTCATGTTGCCGAAGAGGCGGATGTTCTGGAAAGTTCGGGCGATTCCGGCGGCGGCGACTTCATGCGGGCTTTCCAGGCGCAGGGGCGAGCCGCCGAACAGCACCTCGCCGCCGTCGCGCGGGTAGAGGCCTGTGAACACGTTGAACAGCGTGGTCTTGCCGGCGCCGTTGGGCCCGATCAGGCCGTAGATCTCCCCGCTCTTGATGGTCAGCGAGACATCCTTCAGGGCCTGCACGCCACCAAAGCGTTTGCCGATGCCGCGGGCTTCAAGCAATACGGCGCTCACGCCCGATTCTCGCTCATCTCGCGTCGATGCCGCGTTTCGGGCCAGAGGCCGGCGGGGCGGAAGCGCATGGTCAGCACCAGCGCCAGGCCGAACACCAGCATGCGCAGGACCTCCGGGTCGACCAGCATCTTGCCGAACAGGGCCATCTGCACCGGCTCCACCGTGTAGCGCAGCAGTTCGGGAACGAAGGAGAGCAGCACGGCGCCGGCGATCACGCCCCAGATGTTACCCATACCGCCCAGCACCACCATGGCCAGGATCATGATCGACTCGTTCAGCACGAAGCTTTCCGGGCTGACGAAAGTCTGCATCGCGGCGAACATGCCGCCGGCGATACCGCCGAAGGAGGCGCCCATGGCGAAGGCCAGCAGCTTGATGTTGCGCGTGTTGATGCCGCTGGCCTTGGCCGCGACCTCGTCCTCGCGGATGGCAACCCAGGCGCGGCCGATGCGCGAATCCTGCA
>JADYZH010000110.1 GCA_020853215.1 Sulfuritalea sp.
CGGTTGCCCTCGCGCCCCGGGCCGGAATAATGGAAGTAGCGGCTCTTCTGCCAGCTCGCCAGGAGCGCCAGGTGCTTGACGTTGACCATGCCATTGACCTGCACTTTCTCCGCCGCCCCCGACTTCACCAGCGACGGCTGGCCCGCCTGCGACGTGACGTTCTCGGCATGTATCCGGGCGAAGCGCGAGGTCGTCAGCGGACACTTTCCGCCGCTGTCGTAGATCTGGCCCGCCACCTTCTGCAACTCCCACCAGGTCTTCACCGGCAGGTCCGGATCCACGCCGGCCTTGCGCAAGGCGGAGCGATTGGTGAACAGCACCGGCAAGGACAGTGCCAGCGGCAGCGCCTGGATGCGCCCGCTGGCGTCATCCGCCGCATCGGCGATCTGGGGGTAGAACCCGTTGACGTCGAACTTCTGCCCGGCTTCGCGCATCACGTCATGCAAGGGACGAAAGCGCGGCCGGGTGCCGAAGAACTCCATGCTGTCGTCGGTATCGAGCAGGGCGAGATGGGGCGGTACATGCTTGTTGTCCAGCCCGCGCATATCCTGCAGCAGCACCCGGCCCCTGCCCTTCTGCTCGTCGTTGAAGCGCAGGGCCAGGGTCGCCAATGTATCCAGCGCCTTGCCCTCGAGATCGTGGCGCAGGCTGATGTCCTGCGCCAGCGCCGGGATCGCGGCGGCGCATCCGAGCAAGACCAGCACTATCTTCTTCATGCATCCACCTTTCCTCATACGGATCGCAAGTGTATACGCGATCGGCGCCGCTGCCGATGCCGGGCTTCAGCGAAACCGGTTGTCGCGCGGCGCCTCGCCGAAAAACTCCCTGAGCAGAAAGGCCTCCAGTCCGTCGTTGTCCCCCGGCCGCGCCGAGAGGACCACGGTGCGATCGAGCCGCTGCGACTCCCAGTTGAAATTGCCCTGGTAATGGCGGCGGATCATTTCGATCATTTTGCGCACGATGGCGAGCTCGATGCTGCTGTTGTTGCCGATTTCGACCTGAACGTATTCGCGCCGGGAATTGCTCGCATCGCTGGTCCAGCCACGGAAGGAAAACGCCGCACGGTTCGATTCGATGCTGATGATCTGGAAGATGCCGCTGGTGCCGACCGTCAGGTTGCGCTTGACCCTTGCCAGGCGGATTTCATCCTCGGAGGGTTCGAGTCCCGCGGCGGGAGGGGCCGGGAACTGGGTCGGGGCCCTGCCCGAAAATCCCTCGGCCGCCTGACGCCGGGCTCGTTGCGCCTCGACATAAGACTGCATGTCCGTCGGCACATCGGCGGCAGGGCGTGGCGGAACCGCCGGCAGCACCGGGACCGACGGTGGGGGCTGGCTGCGCTCGCGGGACTTGTTCAGCGCGACGACGGGCGCCGGCGACTCCTTCGGACGGCGCACCGGCGGTGGCGGTTCCGGCCGGCTCTCGGCAAGCGCTGGCGGTACGCTTTTCGCGCCCGGTGGCGACGCGGGTGGCTTCAGGTTCACCACCAGTCGGTCGCGACCGGTGGGCGATGCCTCGATGCCGCCTACCGGTTGCCGGGGAACCACGAACAATGCCAATCCATGGATGACGAGCGACCCGATGAACGCATACAGCGTGCTGCGGCGAACGCGCCAGTGCATGTACGGATCTGTCGCCGGGGCGAGTTCCCAGGCGAATTGTTTCGGGCTGATTTTTTGCGCGGCCGTCACGATGCCACATCGTCAGCAGGTACCGGCGCCGTGGCGGGCGCGGAAACGCCAGGCTGGGAACAAACCGGGAAACAGCGCACGACCCGTCGAGAGAAATCCACCACCCGTCCCAAAATGCAAAAAGCAGTTAGTGATCACTTTCACTAACTGCCTTGTCGATTTATTGGCGCGCCCGGAGAGATTCGAACTCCCTACCCCTTGGTTCGTAGCCAAGTACTCTATCCAGATGAGCTACGGGCGCTGAAGAGGGCCGAATTATACCGAAGAATCAGGCGAAGACAAGGCTGCAACCGGGCATCCGGGGAAGGCCGGAAGCCCGGCGAGCACTGCCGGCTGTCACTTTTTCTGCGCGTCGCGGATGCGCCGTGCCAGTAACCGCGCTTCCTCGGCCGATACTTCGTCCGCGGTCTTGTCCTTGAACAGTAACCAGAGCAGAGCGCCGTTGATGAGCACCAGGGCGACTTCGATGTACAGGATGGCGGTCACCATCTGGCGCTGGGAGTTGTCGCCGAACAGGAAATAGAAGCCTTCGAAGGTCGGCAGGGCGGCCTTGGTGATCGCGGAGAAATACTCGAAGGGCGGGAACAGCAGCACCAGCAGGAGATTCACCGCCGTCAATGCGAGGATGATCCTCTGACGCCGGTTGCCTCCCGGCCCGGCCCCGGTCCTTGCCGCCGGATCGCGCAGCAGCAGGATGGCGATACAGGCATTGATCGCCACCACGATAAGTTCGAGCGCGAGAAAATTCGCGTTCAGCACCCGGTTCGGCTGATTCCCGAAAGCGAAGTAAAAGCCGTCGAAGGTGGGAATGTTGCCGTGTTGCAGCGAAACGTAGTCGTAAGGCGGAAACACCATGAGCAGCGCCAGGTTGGCGACGGCAACGGCAAGCGCGACGCGTTGGGAGGTATTCATGGCGCCCGCCCGTTTTCGGGCTGGCGGCAGCGGCCCCTGGAGGGAAGCCGGGCCGGAATCGGATGGTGGAGGTGAGCGGGATCGAACCGCTGGCCTCGACGTTGCGAACGTCGCGCTCTCCCAACTGAGCTACACCCCCATCGAGCGCTGCGGATTATAGCAACCGCAAGGGGGCGGGGGAAGTTGTCCTCAGGCAAGGCTCACCTCATCCACCGCACACTTGGTCACGCCCAGTGCGGTGCGCACCACCAGCGGATAGGCGTTGCCGGGGAAGGAACCCATACCGGCGATGTTGTAACCCACGACGAGGCCCGGCACCTTACCGACCAGCACCTCGCGCCCCACGACGAAGCCCAGTTTGATGGCGGCATTCGCCGCGCAGCCGATATTGCGTTCCAGCGGTTCATCATCCCGCCGGACCTTCCCCGGGCGCGAGCCCGTGCGCACTTTCGCAGCCATGGCGTCCTCCTCATGGCGGATATCCCGCCTGACGGAAAATTATCGGCCGTCGCGGAATTACTTCAGGCTTTGATGACAGTAATGTTTCACCCCTATTTCGACCCCGCCGCAGCGCGGCGCAGGCGGTCGTTGACCGCCCGCCAGGCCTCTTCCTCGGGCGGGGCCGCGACCAGGATCAGGTCGCCGCCGAGCGCATCCAGCTCACGCAGCGCGGCATAGAGATCATGGGCGAAGCGGACCGGGTCGGGGCTCGCCGGATGGCAGGCGATCCCCTCGTACGCCTGGAGGAGTTGCGGATCGGTCAGCACGGCGATGCGCCGGCCGGCGGCCAGACCGACCCGCAGCGCCTGCGCGAGTTCCCCTGCCGCGACCAGTTGCAACTCGGTGGCCGGCGCATAGTGGGTTTCGAGGGCACCCGAAACCCGCGGCGAACTCCTCTCCGCGCCCAAGGCGGGCGGATAGCCGAGAACAGCCGCGATGGCCGCGACATCCAGCATGCCGGGCCGCAGGATCCGCGCCCTGTCACCGGACAGATCGAGGATGGTGGATTCGATGCCGACCGCGCAGGGACCGCCGTCGAGGATCATCGAAACCGCGGCGCCAAGCTCGTCGCGCACGTGCGCGGCCGTGGTCGGACTGACGCGGCCGAAGCGGTTGGCCGACGGCGCGGCGACGCCGCCGCCAAACTCACGCAACAATTGCAAGGCCAGCGGATGGTTGGGCACGCGCAGGCCGACCGTATCCTGGCCGCCGGTGATCGCATCGGAAACCGACGGATGGCGCCTGAGGATCAGGGTCAGCGGACCCGGCCAGAATGCGGCCGCCAGCCCATGTGCCGCTTCGGGAATATCCACGGCCCAGCACTCGAGCTGGCCGGCGTCGGGCAGATGGACGATCAGCGGATGGTCGGCGGGCCGCCCCTTGGCGGCGAATATCCTTGCGATCGCCCCCGGGTTCGACGCATCGGCGCCCAGGCCATAAACGGTTTCGGTGGGAAAGGCGACCAACTCGCCCGCGCGCAGCAAGGCGGCGGCGCGAACCACCTCATTCATCGCCGATGCCGATCAGTCGCCGTGCCGCCAGCGCCGACTTTTGCACCTCCGGCGCATCGCTGCCGATCACCGTGAAATGGCCCATTTTGCGTCCCGCCCGGGCGTGGTGCTTGCCGTAAAGGTGCAGCTTGAGGTTGGGCACGGCGAGCAGTTGCGCCCAGTCGGGCTCGTGGGCGTGGTGCGGGTCGCGCAGGTACCAGAGGTCGCCCAGCAGGTTCACCATCACGGCGGCCGAATGCGCGCGCGCCTCGCCCAGCGGCAGGCCGGTCAGCGCCCGCACCTGCTGCTCGAACTGGTTGCTGACGCAGGCATCGATCGTGTAGTGCCCGGAGTTGTGCGGCCGCGGCGCCATTTCGTTGACCACCAATTGCCCGCGCACGACGAAGAATTCGACGGCGAGCGTGCCGACATAGCCCATTTCCTGCGCGATGCCTTCGGCGATTTCCTGCGCATCGCCGGCCATGCAGCCGCCGGTGCGGGCGGGCACGATGGAGACGTCGAGGATGCCATGGCGATGGCTGTTCTCGGCGACCGGGAAGCACTTCACGCCGCCCGTCGCGTCGCGCGCCAGGACCACCGACACCTCGTAGTCCAGCGCCAGCATCTGTTCCAGCACGCAAGGCTCGTTCTTCAACTGGCGAAACGCCAGCAGGGCCTCGTCACGGCCGGCGACCCGGACCTGGCCCTTGCCGTCATAGCCGAAGCGCGCCACCTTGAGGATGCCGGGAAACAAGCCGGCGTTTGCCTGCGAGATGTCCTCCTCGCTGCGGATGTCGGCATAGGGTGCGTGAGGAAAGCCGTGCTGCCGGAGAAAGCCCTTTTCCGCGCTGCGATTCTGGCTGATGGCGACCGCCTCGGCCGACGGCCGCACCGGCAGGAACTTGGACAGGTAGGCAAGGCTGCCGGCCGGGACGTTCTCGAACTCGGTGGTCACCGCGGCACAGGACTCCGCCATCTGGTTCAGCGCGTCCTCGTCATCGAAGGCGGCCACCAGATGCCGGTCGGCAATGCGGCCGGCGGGACTCTGCACGTCGGGATCCAGCACCACCACGCGATAGCCGAGCTCGTGGGCAGCAAGGACGAAGAAGCGGCCCAACTGGCCGCCACCGAGCATGCCGAGCGTGGCGGGGGGAAGAATCATTGCCTCAACGTTTTATGGCGCGGAAGCCTATGTCGCGGCGGCATTGCATGCCGTCGAAACTGATCTGGTCGAGCACCTCGTAAGCGCGTTTCTGTGCCGCCTTGACGTTGTCGCCCAGCGCGGTGACGCAGAGCACGCGCCCGCCGGCCGTCACCACTTCGCCCTTGCCCGTCGCGGTGCCGGCATGGAACACGTGGCTATCCTCGGTCCGCGCGGGCAGGCCGTGGATCACGTCGCCCTTGCGCGGCGTGTCCGGATAATTGGCCGCGGCCATCACCACGCCGAGCGCAACGCGGCGATCCCAGTCGGCCGCGACTTCGTTGAGACGGCCGTCGATCGCGGCGTCGACGATCCCGACGAAATTGCTTTTCAGCCGCAGCATGATCGGCTGCGTTTCAGGATCGCCCATGCGGCAGTTGAATTCGAGGACACGCAGGGATCCGTCGGGCTTGATCATCAGCCCGGCATAGAGGAAACCGGTGTACACGATGCCGTCGGCGGCCATGCCGTTGATGGTCGGCATGATCACCTCGCGCATGACGCGAGCGTGTATCTCCGGCGTCACCACCGGCGCCGGCGAATATGCGCCCATGCCGCCGGTGTTGGGCCCCTGGTCGCCATCCTTCAGGCGCTTGTGGTCCTGGCTGGTGGCCAGCGCCAGCGCGTTGCGGCCATCGGCCATGACGATGAAGCTGGCTTCCTCGCCGTCGAGGAATTCCTCGATCACCACGCGCGCACCGGCATCCCCGAGCTTGTTGTCGGCGAGCATCATGTCCACCGCGGCGTGGGCCTCGGCAAGATCCATCGCCACCACCACGCCCTTGCCGGCGGCAAGGCCGTCGGCCTTGACCACGATAGGCGCGCCCTCGGCATCGATGTAGGCATGGGCGGCCTTGATCTCGGCGAAGGTCTGGAACTTCGCGGTCGGGATCTTGTGTCGCGTCATGAAGCGCTTGGCAAAGTCCTTGGAGCTTTCCAGTTGCGCGGCGGCTTTTGTCGGTCCGAAGATGCGCAGGTTGCGGGCACGGAACACGTCGACGATGCCGGCCGCCAGCGGCGCTTCGGGACCGACCACGGTGGCATGCACCTTCTCGCGCTGGGCGTAATCGGCCAGGGCATGGATGTCGGTCAGCGGCAGGTTCTCAAGTTCCTGTTCGCGTGCCGTACCGGCATTGCCCGGCGCCACGTAAACCTTCTGCAGGCCAGGCGCCTGCGCCAGGCGCCAGGCCAGCGCATGCTCGCGCCCGCCGGAACCCACCACAAGAATCTTCATGGCGCCTCCGCCGGGTCGCCCCAAGAAGGCGCAGCCAAGCAAAGTGGAGTGAAGCGAACCGTAGTCGCCCCCTTTCCCGGAAAGGGGGTTGGGGGGAATGTTCTCATCTCAGTGGCGGAAATGACGGAAGCCTGTGAATACCATGGCCAGATTCTGCTCGTCGGCCGCGGCAATCACCTCTGCATCGCGCACCGAACCGCCGGGCTGGATCACTGCCGTGGCGCCGGCCTTGGCCAGCACGTCGAGGCCGTCGCGGAAAGGGAAGAAGGCGTCCGATGCCGCGACGCAGCCGACCACGGTGAGGCCGTTGTTTTCGGCCTTGATCGCGGCAATCCGCGCCGAATCGACGCGGCTCATCTGGCCGGCGCCGACGCCGACGGTCATCGCGTCCTTGCAATACACGATGGCGTTCGACTTGACGTACTTGGCGACGCGCCAGGCGAACAGCAGGTCGGCCATTTCCTGAGCCGTCGGTGCGCGTCTGGTCACCACCTTGACATCGGCCTGGCCGATGCGCGCCTCGTCGGCGCTTTGCAGCAGCAGGCCGCCGCCGACGCGTTTGTAGTCGAGCAAGCCGGCCACCTTGCCTAACGGGACCACCAACACACGGAGGTTCTGCTTGGCGGCGAACACGGCGCGGGCCTCGGCGGTGATCTCTGGCGCGATGATGACTTCGGCGAACTGGCCGGCGATGGCTTCCGCCGCCACCTTGTCGATCGCCACGTTGAAGGCGATGATGCCCCCGAACGCCGAGGTCGGATCGGTCTTGAATGCCTTGCGATAGGTCTCCAGCGCATCGGCGCCGACCGCGACGCCGCAGGGATTGGCATGCTTGACGATGACGCAGGCGGCCGGCGCGATCGAGGCGTCGAAGGCCTTGACGCATTCCCAGGCGGCGTCGGCATCGGCGA
>JADYZH010000111.1 GCA_020853215.1 Sulfuritalea sp.
CGGATGAAGTTGAGCTTGGCCTGGCGCAGGAAGCCGTCGACGTCGAAGTCGGCCGGGATGTTCGCCGCGGACGCGGCGGCGGCCGCCGTGGCACCGCCGCCAACGCCCGTGGATTCGAATCGCGCCGGCGTGAAGTCTGCCGGTGCCGCATTGCCCGCGCCGGCGCCGGCGTATTGCATGGCCGGCTGCGCGGCGGCGGGCTGGCGCCTGCCGAGGAACCAGCGCACGGCGAAGAAGACCGCGGCGCCCAGCAGCAACATCATCACGATGTTGGCCATGCCTTCACCCAGGCCCAGGTGCGAGAACAGGGCGGCCAGCCCGATGCCGGCGGCGAGGCCGGCCAGCGGACCCATCCAGCGGCTCATGCCGGATTGGGCGGCGGCCGCAGGCGCCGCGGCGCCGGCCGCGCTGGCGGGTGCGCCGGCAGTGGGCGCGGCCGCGGGCTTGGCGGGAATGGCGCCACGCTTCATCACCGTCGAATCACGGCTAATGCCGGAGGATTTGCCGCCGCCGAGGCGCTTGGCGGCCTCGGCATCCTGAACCATCAGGCCGGCGCCCATGACGACGGCAAATAGTGCGATTGCTATGCGCTTCATTGTGAATCTCCTTTGCTGGAAAACTGCGGGTGGTTAGATCTTCATCTGGTTCGATTTGTAGCTTGGCGCGGCCTTCTGCGCTTCGTCGATGGCGTGCTGCGCTTCCGCCGGCATATAGTTTTCGTCGTGCTTGGCCAGCACTTCGGTTGCCGCGAAACTGCCATCGGGTTTGATGCGCCCCTGGGCCACCGCGCCTTTGCCTTCCTTGAACAGGTCGGGCAGGATCCCGGTGTAGGTGACGGGGACATCCCTGGCCGTATCGGTGATCAGGAAATGCACGGTCAGGTTGTCGCGGCGGATCGAGCCTTCCTTGACCAGGCCGCCGATGCGGAACGCCTTGTCCTGCGGCGCCTTGCCTTCGAGCACTTCGGTCGGCGTAACGAAGAAGGCGATGTTGCTGTTCAGCGCGTTCATGACGAGGGCGGCCGCCACCCCTATGGTGATCAGGCCACCGGCTATCAGGGCAATGCGCTTTTGTCGGGTTTTCATGTCGATCTCCTCGTGCTGTCGGTCAGGCCGCTTGCTGCCGGCGCAGGGCCTCGATGCGTTCTTCCAGCGGCGGATGGGTCATGAACAGGCGCTTGATGCCGCCGGCGCCGCCGCCGCTGATGCCGAAGGCCGCCAGCTTTTCCGGCAGGGGCGCGGGGTGCAGCGAATTCAGCCGTTGCAGCGCGGCGATCATGTTCGACCGCCCGGCCAGGCCGGCACCGCCCCGGTCGGCGCGGAACTCGCGCTGGCGGGAGAAGTACATGACGATGATCGAGGCCAGCACGCCCAGCACCAGCTCGGCGACGATCATGGTGATGAAGAAGGCCGGCCCGTGGCCGTTCTCGGTCTTGAACACGACCCGATCCACGACATGGCCGATGACGCGCGAGAGGAACATGACGAAGGTGTTCACCACGCCCTGGATCAGGGCCAGCGTGACCATGTCGCCGTTGGCGATGTGGGCGACTTCGTGGCCGATGACGGCCTCGGCCTCGCTTTTCGACATCTGCCGCAGCAATCCGCTGGAGACGGCGACCAGCGAACTGTTTTTGGTCATGCCGGTGGCGAAGGCGTTGACCTCGGGCGTGTCGAAAATGCCGACCTCGGGCATCTTGATGCCGGCTTCGGCGGAGTATTTGCGCACCGTTTCCACCAGCCAGAATTCGGTGGAATTCGACGGCGCCTCGATCACCTGCACGCCCATCGCCCTCTTTGCCGACCACTTGGAAATGGCGAGCGAGATGAAGGAACCGCCGAAGCCCATGACTGCAGCGAAGATCAGCAGCGAGCCGAGGTTGAGGCCGTTGGCGTTGAGGTAGGGCTCGACGCCCAGCAGGCGCATGGTGACGGACAACACTAGCACGATGGCCATGTTGGTGGCGAGGAAGAGGAAGATGCGTTTCATGGTTTCTCCTTGGCGTTACGGTTCAGCGTGGCGCGGTGCCGGCGGCCGGCAGCAGCGCTTTCAGTTCGCGGATATCCTCGCGCAGCTGCCGCATCTCGGCGTGCAGGTCGGCCTCGATGTGCTTGCGCGCCGCTTCCACGGCCTCTTTCGCGTCGTGCTGCTCTGCCTCGTGGTAGCTTTGCATGGCGTTGACGATGATGGCGATGAACAGGTTGAGCATGGTGAAGGTCGCCACCAGGATGAAGGGGATGAAAAATGTCCATGCATAGGGGAAGTGCTCCATCACCGGGCGGGCGATGCCCATCGACCAGCTTTCCAGGGTCATGATCTGGAACAGGGTGTACAGCGAGCGGCCGATGGTGCCGAACCATTCCGGGTGGGCGACGGCAAACAGGTTGGTGGCGATCACCGCGAAGACGTAGTAGATGATCAGCAGCACGAGGACGATCGAGCCCAGCCCCGGAATCGCCGCGAGCAGGGCGCCGACCACGCGCCGCATCGACGGCACCATGGTCAGCAGGCGCAGCACCCGCAGCACGCGCAGGGCCCGCAGCACCGACAGCGGCCCGGTGGCCGGCACCAGCGCGATGGCGACCACGGCGAAATCGAACACGCTCCACGGATCGCGCCAGAAGGCGGCGCGGTGGGCGTAGAGGCGCAAGGTGATTTCGACGACGAACACCGCCAGGATGGCGCGGTCGATGCCGACGATCAGGCCGCCGGCCGCCGCCATCGCGCCGGCCGAGGTTTCCAGCCCGAGCAGGGCGGCATTGAGCAGGATCAGGACGATGACGAGGTTCTGCACGCGCGGCTGCTCGATCCAGGCGCGTACCCGCTGGCGCCGGTCGCCGGCGGCGAGCCCGGTCATGTCGGCGTTCGGGCTCATGTCAGCGATGCGCCGGCAGGACCGGCGGAGAAACATGCCGTGATCGCCAGGCCGATCGCCATGCCCATGGCCACGCCGCGGCGCGACCAGCACCAAAGTTTCGGCTCCGCGAGATACGGCGCCAGCCGGCGCAGCCAGGGATGGGCCTCGAGTTGCGCGCGGCTTGGCGCCAGCGCCCGCAGGCGCCGGACGAATGCAGACATCGCGTTCAATCGTCTCCGTTCATGAAGCCCAGCAGATGCAGCAGGCTGGTGAAGAGGTTGAAGATCGAGACGAACAGCGACACCGTGGCCATCACGTAGTTGGTTTCACCGCCGTGGATGATGTTGCTGGTCTCGAACAGAATCAGGCCGGACATCAGCAGCACGAAGGCGGCGGAGATGGCGAGCGACAACGCCGGAATCCCGAGGAAGATCGCCGCCAGGCTGGCGACAAAGGCGACCAGGATGCCAACCATGAGGAAGCCGCCCATGAAGCTGAAGTCCTTCTTCGTCGTCAGCGCGTAGGCCGACAAGCCGATGAAGATCACGGCGGTGGCGCCCATCGCCTGCATGACGATCTCGCCGCCGTTGGGCATGCCGAGGTAGCGATTGATCACCGGGCCGAGGGTATAGCCCATGAAACCGGTCAGCACGAACACGAGCGGGATGGCCATGGCGCTGTTGCGCATTTTGGTGATGCCGAACAGCAGTCCGAAGAAACCGACCAGGGTCGGGATGATGCCCGGGTGGGGCAGCTTGAGGGCGACGGAAATCCCGGCGACGACAGCCGAAAAGGCCAGCGTCATCGACAGCAGCAGGTAGGTGTTGCGGATCACCTTGTTGGTGGCGAGCAGGGATTGCTCGCCGCCGCGGGGCAGGGCGATGGCGTGTTCGCGTTGGGTAGTCAGGTTCATTTGCGTCTCCTTTGGCGTTACGAAGAAAAAGTCGGTACTGGCGGTACGGCGGGCCCAAGGGCGCCACCGTCGTTAACCGGGGTTACGGTGGCGTGGTCATGCTTTTTCTCCGGCGAGGGCCGATCGCGGCTTCGACAGCGCAAGGCTGGCCACCACCGAGACGGTGATGATGCTGGCGACGATGGTCAGCGACCACTGGATCGGCATGTGGAACCAGGGCATGGCCAGCATCTTGCCGCCGATGAAGACCAGCACGAGGGCCAGGCCGTACTTGAGCAGGTGGAAGCGGTCGGCCATGTCGGCGAGCAGGAAGTAGAGCGCGCGCAGGCCCATGATGGCGAAGATGTTGGAGGTGAACACGATGAAGGGGTCGGTGGTCACGGCGAAGATGGCCGGGATGCTGTCAACCGCGAACACCAGGTCGCTGGCTTCGATCAGCACCAGCACGAGGAACATCGGCGTCGCCCAGAGGATGCCGTTCCGGCGCACGAAGAACTTCTCGCCATGGAACGCGGGCGTGATGCGCAGGTGCCCGCGCAGCCAGCGCAGCAGCGGGTTCTTTTCGAGGTCGGGCTCGGCCTCGGCGAAGATGAACATCTTGATGCCGGTGATGAGCAGGAAGGCGCCGAAGACATAGAGGATCCAGGCGAACTGCTGCACCAGCCAGACGCCGGCGAAGATCATGCCGGCGCGCATGACGATGGCGCCGAGCACGCCGTAGAGCAGGACGCGGCGCTGCAGTTCCGGCGGCACGGCGAAGTAGCTGAAGATCATGACGAAGACGAACATGTTGTCCACCGACAGCGACTGTTCGATCAGGTAGCCGGCGAGGAACTCGAGCGTCTTGGTGCGCGCCACCTCGGCGCCCTGGGTGTCGTTCAGGTACCACCAGAGCAGGGCGGCGAAGGTGAGCGCCAGGGAGACCCAGACGGCGACCCAGGCCGCGGCTTCCCTGGCGGAAACCTTGTGCGCCTTGCGCCCGCCGAAGACGAACAGGTCGAGCGCGAGCATGGCCAGCACGAAAATGATGAAGCCGGCCCACATCGGGCCGGTGGCGAAGGTGACCGCGGTGTCGGTCATGCCATGGCCCCTTGTTTGCCGCGGACCATGTCCATGACGCGGCCCATGTCGAGGGTTTCGGCTTGCTGGCGGATCTGCGGCAGGTACTGCGCCTGCATCTGCTTTGCGGGTTCCAGCAGACTCTGGAAGGTGTCGCTCAGCATCGCCGTGCTCATGACCCGGCCGCCGCCGTAGTAGCGTTTGGCGACCTGCCCCAGCGCGTAGGTGGTGGCGAAGGAAAACGCCATGCCGGTGGCGGCGCCGCCGAGCTTGCCGACGGTTTTGCCGGCGACCTTGCCGAGCAGGCCGCCGAGCAGCTTGCGGCCGAACTGTTCGAGGTACTGCGAGGTGAGCCCGACGCCGGCGGCGGCGATGAATTCCTTGATGTGGCCCTGGTCGAGTTCGACGCCGTGGGCCTTGCCGATGCCATAGACCATCTTGACCTGCAGCGGGATGATGGCCATCGAGGCCCAGGATTGCGGCAGCAGTTCCAGCGCGCCATTCAATATGGCGTAGTTGAGGATGGTCTTGTCCAGTTCGGCGGCGGAAACCGAGGGCATCGCGGCGACCACCGGGCCGGAAGCGGCGGTGGCGGCGGTCGCGGGCGGTACCGCCGATTCGATCTCGCCGACCAGGGTCTCGATCTCGGTTTCGACGAGATCCGTGATGGCGCTGTCGAGCTTGAGCAGGGCTTTCAGTTCGTCGAGGAAGCGCCGTTCGGCGGCGCACAGGCGGCCGTCGGCCTCGCAGACGCAGACCGCCATTTCATAGGCCAGCTGGCGCTGGCCGGCGTCGGTCAGCGCGGCGGTGGCCGTGGTGAGGCTGGTGCGCTTGAGGAGGACGTCCTGGTACAGGCCGGCGAGGTCGATCCCGCCCGCGGCGTCGGTCAGGGACGCGGCGATGCGGCGGACTTCTTCGCGCTCCGCCTCCGCCTTGATGCCATCGGCGAACGCGGCATACAGACTGATGACGAGGATGGATTGCTGCTCTTCCGGTTTCATGGTTGCGCTACCTTCGGTTCAAATAGTTGGTGATGGCGGGGCCGTCAATCCGTGCCCATCGCCGCGACGGCATCGCGCTCGGAATAGGCGGCGGATGCTTCCTGGCTGGCAAGGCGGGCATGGGGAAACTCGCGCAGGCGCTCCAGGCGGCGCACTACCGCGCGTTCGGCGCGCTCGGCGGCGCGATCGATGGCGACGTAGAGATCAGACTCGGTGTCCTCGATCACCACGTTCGGCTTGCCGGCGAAGGGGACCTGGATGCGGCA
>JADYZH010000112.1 GCA_020853215.1 Sulfuritalea sp.
CTAACTCTGCAGTGCAGGGGACGCTGCGCGATACAGCGTCGTGTAGCGTCCCTGACCTTGAACGCTATGCCTCGGACATTACGCTGAGGAGTGAGTTTTTAGCCATTCGCGTAACGCAGCATTCATGCGCGTTTGCCAGCCCGGACCGCCAGCACGGAAGGCGGTGAGAACGTCGCGGTCAAATCGGATGGTGGTCGACTCCTTGTCGCTCCCCGCCGGGCGCCCGCGCTGCCTCCGGTACGCCTCGATCCCGGCCTGCATTTCCTCGCGCGTCAGCGGCCGCTCGTCCTCGTTCTTGCCATCCCAGGCATACGGTGTCCTGGCACGCACTTTGGCCACGTCAGTCTTGCTCTCGCCGCGCTTGAGAGCGGCGCGCATCTTGGTAGTTGCCGTTGAAGTCATCTTCGAGCCAGCCATGGTAAGCGCTCCTTTCCTCTTCACTCGCCGGTCGGAAACTGACAATTCGCAGTGCCTCGTCGCGCGCTACATGCACCACCGTCAGTACCGCCAGCACATCAAACACATAAGCGAACGACTGCGTCCGCTCTTCGCTACCTCGCACGCTTTCCACGTCCAGGCGGTAAGGGCTCTCCAGCACCATTACGGCATCGAGAAAATCCAGCCCGTGCTTGTCGAGGTTGGCTTGCCGCTTGGTTTCGTCCCAGAGAACGTGCCTACTCATGGACATTATTGTGGTAACAGTAATTCAGGAAGTCAAGAATATTCGTTACTACACAAACAGGGGCATAACCCTGCGCATATGGACTCCCCCTGAAGTCAAGAGAGCTGACCGATAGGTCTGGCTCATAGAGGTTCAGTCGTTTATCCGGCATCGTAAGTGGGCTCCGAGTGGCCCGTGCCGACATGGAATCTGCGCTCGCAGTGCCAATCGGTACAAGCGGCTAGCCGCGCAGGCCGCTCACTACAACGGTGAAGCTGCGGAAAGCCCATTGTTCGACGGCGCAGGGTTTCTCGCCATTCGTCCGCATCGCCCGGATGTCCGTCGCGCCGTGCCGCCGGCGCCGACTTTTCGGCGGGTGATGGTGGCGGGAGTATCATTCCCGGCGCATAGGGAGGACAAACCATGAAGCCATTGCCCAGCATATCTGTCATTGTGGCCGGAGCGGCCTGTTCGCTGCTTTTCAACATTCCTTCAGCGTCTTTTGCGCAGGAAACCGCAAGCCCGGCGGCGCAGGCCTGGATCGACGTCGCGACCTTCTCCGGCATGGGCATGCCCATGGGCGGCATGGGCGGGTCGGGGGGCATGGGCGGCGGGCTCGGCGCCATGTTCGGCGGCAAGGGTGGCGGCGACGGCAATGTGTTCGGCAACACGCGGACCATGGGTGCCGGGCGCTGGGTCGATGTGACGGTTCGGGCGCGCGCCAATCCCGGTCTCGACGAAGCCCGGCAGGCGGTGCCCGAGGTGTTCCTCAGTCCGGCCCTGGAATTGAGGACGCCGAAAAATGCGCCGGCCGCAGCGCGCGATGACGAGGAGGTGAAGCACGAGCCCCCCGAAAAGCCCAAGGGGCGCATGCTGCTTTACTGGGGTTGCGGCGCCGAAATCCGCCCTGGCCAGCCGCGGGTTCTCGACATGGCGACAGCATCGGCGGGTGACTATGGCAAGTTCTTCGTCGCGCGCAGCGCGACCCAGCGCGGCGCCCACAGCGCCGCCGGACGCCCGGTGTGGCCGAGCCCGGCCGATGCGCGCATGGTCCCGGCCAACGCGTCGCTGGTCGGCGAACACGCGTTCTCCGGCAAGGGCATCCCCGACGGCTTTCGCTTCAGGGTGCCGCCCGCGCAGGACCTGATGCCGGCACTGGCGCTGCAACAGGCCGAGAAGGGCGGGGTGACGGCGCTGAGCTGGAACGCGATTGCCACGGCGCGTGCCTACTTCGTCTCGGCCATGGGCAGCAATGCCAGGGAGGACATGGTGATGTGGACCTCCAGCGAACTGCCGGACACCGGCTTCGGCCTGATGGATTACCAGACCAATGCCGCCGTCGACCGCTGGCTCAAGGAGAAGGTGCTGCTGGCGCCGGCCACCACCGCCTGCAGCGTGCCCAAGGGGATCTTCGGCGAAAACGGCGGCATGCTGCGGCTGATCGCCTACGGCGACGAACTGAACCTGGTGCATCCGCCGCGACCGAAGGATCCGAAGGCCAAGTGGGATCCCGTCTGGGCGGTCAAGCTGCGCGTCAAGTCCGTCGCCAGCGGCATGCTGGGAATGGCGGACATGGCCCAGGAACGCGGCGACGCCGGCCGCGGGCGCGACAAGACCCAGGACGAGGCTGCGGACCCGCTGAAGATGCCGCAGCCGGTGGAGTTGTTGAAGGGGATCTTCGGCCGCTAGAAGCACTGCACCCGGCCGCGACGGCGGGAGCGAAACGGCAGGAATCCGTAGTGTTGAGGAAAGGACATCCGCCATGCCCAGCCGCAGAATCGAATTTGCCGGTAGCCAGAACAGCCTGCTTGCGGGACGACTCGACACGCCGGAGACGGCGCCGCGGGCCTGGGCGGTGTTTGCCCATTGCTTCACCTGCTCCAAGGACAGCAAGGCGGCCTCCTTCATCGCGCGGGGGCTGGCGGAAGCCGGCTTCGGCGTGCTGCGTTTCGACTTCACGGGGCTGGGCGGCAGCGGCGGCGATTTCGCCAACACGCATTTCAGTTCCAACGTGGATGATCTGGTCGCCGCCGCGGATTGGCTGCGCGCCAACCACGGCGCCCCGGCGTTGCTGATCGGCCATTCGCTGGGCGGTGCGGCCGTCCTCGCGGCGGCCCATCGCGTCGCCGACTGCGTTGCCGTGGCGACGCTGGGCGCGCCTTTCGAGCCGACGCACGTCACCCGGCAATTCGCCGACGGACTCAAGCTGATC
>JADYZH010000113.1 GCA_020853215.1 Sulfuritalea sp.
GCGGCCAAGTGCAATCTTTGCTACGACTGCATCTCGCCCTGTCCCACCGGCTCCATCGACAGCTGGCGCAACATGCCGGCCGACCGGGCCTACCCGATCGCCGAGCAATTGCTGTGGGACAGCCTGCCGGCCCAGATCGCCCTCGACCAGGGCACGGAAGTCGGCGCCGGCGACACGGCGACGGACCTGCCCGACGACGTCGAACGCATCGCCGCCGCCTCCACCGCCGGCCAGGGCGGCACGGCGCCGCCGCCATGGTCCGCCGCCCATCCCTACACCAACCTCTACGGCATCCACGCCCCGGCCGTGGCCACCGTCAGCGGCAATTTCCGACTCACCGCCGCGGACGCATCGAGCGACATCCGCCACATCGTGCTCGACTTCGGCAACGCCTCCTTCCCGGTGCTCGAAGGCCAGACCATCGGCATCCTGCCGCCCGGCCTCGACGCCAACGGCAAGCCCCATCACGTCCGCCTCTACTCCGTGGCCAGCCCGCGCGATGGCGAGCGGCCGAAGTACAACAACCTCTCGCTGACCGTGAAGCGCGTTACCGAGGACCACGAAGGCAAGGCGGCGCAGGGTGTCGCCTCGAACTACCTGTGCGACCTGAAGAAGGGCGACAAGGTCAACGTGGTCGGCCCCTACGGCACCAGTTTCCTGATGCCCAACCATCCCGGCAGCAACCTCCTGATGATCTGCACCGGCACCGGCTCGGCGCCGATGCGGGCAATGACCGAACGCCGCCGGCGCAAGGCCGCCGCCGGCGAAGGCGGCAAGCTGATGCTGTTCTTCGGTGCCCGCAGCCCCGGCGAACTGCCCTACTTCGGGCCGCTGACCAAGCTGCCCGGGGAATTCATCGACATGAACCTCGCCTTCTCGCGCGTGCCGGGCGAACCCAAGCACTACGTGCAGGACCTGCTGCGCGAGCGCGGCGCCGACGTCGCGCGCCTGCTGCAGGACGACAACACCTACGTATACCTGTGCGGCCTGAAGGGCATGGAAAAAGGCGTCGAGGAAGCCTTCACCGCGCTATGCCAGGCCAACGGCCTCGACTGGAACACCCTGCGCCCGCAGATGCTGCAGCAGGGGCGGTATCACGTCGAGACGTATTGAGGCGCCGGACGGGGGGGCGGCTACTCGGCCTTTGCTACCATTGATCGTATCCCGATCGACTTTCGCCTTCGTCTACCAACCCTCATTCCGGGGCCGCGCAGCGGAACCCGTAATCCAGTGCCCCGGCTCAAACGCCGCTGGATTCCCGCATTCGCGGGAATGACGGCAACGGGCACGAAACCGTTGTTCACCCGGCACGAGCCGCCGACCGCTGCGGCCGAAAAAGTCGGCGCTGGCGATACGGCGAACCAGTCCGCTTCACCCCCGCCCGCGCACCCACGCCGCGTAGCGCGCCTTTGTTTCCTCGTTCGGCGGGTAGAGTCCGGACAGCGGCACGCCGGCGGCGACCTCGGCGAGGATCCAGGCTTCCATGCGCTCCTGTTCCACGGCCTCGGCGATCACCTCGGCGAGCAGCGCGGCCGGGATCACGATCGCGCCGTCGGCATCGGCCGCCACCACGTCGTTGGGAAACACCGCGACACCGCCGCAGCCGACCGGTTCCTGCCAGCCGACGAAGGTCAGACCGGCGCCGCGGTGCCCTGGCACCAGACCGGCAGCCCGGTGGCCATCACGCCCTGGACATCGCGCACCACGCCGTCGCTGAGCAGCGCCGCCACCGCGCGCTGCTTCATGCGACCGCAGAGGATGTCGCCGAAGATGCCTGCAGCGGCCGCGCGCCGCGCATCCAGACGTTGCGCAGGCCTTTCTTGAGCAGGACCGTGGTCAGTGTCGCGGTGGTGACGCCCGACAGGCTGCGGACGGTGTCGGTGTCGAGCGGCAGCGGATCGATGCCCATGTGCGGGTACTCCTTGTTTGTTCCCGATCAGCTCAGGTAACAGGCAGCCAGCGCGGCGACCATCCAGGCTGGATCGAGCGCACCGGCGCTTTCCCGCGCGCTGTGCATGGCCCACATCGGCGAGCCGACATCGACGCCGGCAATGCCCAGTTGCGCGGCGACGATGGGACCGATGGTGCTGCCGCAACCGAGGTTGCCGCGATGCGCGTACTGCTGGCAGGGCACGCCGGCGTGCCGGCACAGGGCCATGAAGCGCGCCGCGGTGGCCGCGTCGGTGGTGTAGCGCTGGTTGGCGTTGCTCTTGATCACCGGACCACCATTCACCATCACCTTGTGCCCGGGTTCGAAGGCCGCCGGGAAATTCGGGTTGTACGCATGGGCCATGTCGGCGCTGATGAAGAAGCTGTTGGCCAGCGCGCAGCGCCGGTCTTCGCCGTCCAGCCCTTGGGCGAGGCCGATGCGCGCCAGCACGTCGCCGACGAAGCTGCCGCCGGCGCCCGCCGCGCTTTCGCTGCCGACTTCCTCGTGGTCGAACAGGGCCGCGACGGTCGTCGCCGCCGGCCCGCTCACCGCCGTCAGCGCGGCCAGCGCGGCATGGCATGAAGCCAGGTTGTCGAGCTGCCGGCTGGCGATGAATTCCTCGTCGGCGCCCCACAGGCTGCCCGGCTGTACGTCGTAGGCCGCGAGTTCCCAGCTCAGCAGATCATCCGACGCACACTGCACGGCGGCGGCCAGCAGTTCGCGCAGGCGGGCATCGGCGTCGCCGTCCTTGTCCAGCAGGCCGAGCAGCAACGGCAGTTCGGTCTGCTTGTCGAACTTGAGCCCGGCTTCGTTGACCTCGCGATTCATGTGGATCGCCAGGTTGGGCAGGCGCAGCAGCGGCCGGTCGAAGCGCAGCAGGCGCGCCTGCGGCCCGGCCGCGCCGCGCAGCATCACCCGCCCGGCGAGCGACAGGTCGCGGTCGGCGAAGGTCGCCAGGATCGGCCCGCCATAGATTTCCACCGCCAGCCGCGCCAGGCCGTCGCCGCCCAGGGCCGGCCGCGGCTTGAGCCGCAGCCCCGGCGAATCGGTGTGCGCGCCGACGATGCGAAAGCCGGCTTCCGCCAGCGGCCGGCTGCCGAGCGTGAAGGCGATCAGCGAGGCGCCGCCGCGCAGCACGTAATGACGCCCGCCCGGCGCCAGCGACCAGCGCGCGCCCTCCTCCAGGCGTGTGAAGCCGGCGGCCTGCAAATGCTGCTCGGCGCTGGCCGCCGCATGCCAGGGGCTGGGGCTGGCGTCGATGAAGGCAATCAGGTCGCGGGCGGTCTGGCGGGCGTGGGGCGGCAGGGGCATGACGGGGGATCCGGGTCGATCGAAAACCCAAGGATACTAGGACCCGCCGTTGTTTGTGCGGGCGCCGCGGCGGCAGGGGCGGCAATCGCCGTGCATCCACGGCAGGCTTGGCACAGCCTGCCGGCTTCTATAGTTTCAGCGCGATCAGCGCAATCGAAGGCACGAATACGATCAGGGTGATGCGCAGCAGGTCCGAGGCGAGGAAGGGGATGATGCCGATGAAGGTCTCCTTCATCGAGGTTTCCTTGGCCATGCTGCTGATGATGAAGACGTTGAGTCCCACCGGCGGTGTGATCAGGCCGATTTCGACCACCATCAACGACAGGATGCCGAACC
>JADYZH010000114.1 GCA_020853215.1 Sulfuritalea sp.
AAGCGCGTGGCATAGGAAATCGCGCCGCCGGCCTTGAGCTCGTCCAGTATGGGCTCGTAGTCCTCCGGATCGGTCACCACGGCGACGCCGCCCTGCTCGCTGCCGTGGTTCTTCGCCGCGGCGCGCACCATGGTCGGACCGCCGATGTCGATGTTCTCGATCGCATCGTCGAGCGTACAGCCGGGCTTGGCCACCGTCTCGCGGAAAGGATAGAGATTCACCACCACCAGATCGATCGCCGGAATGCCGTGCTGTGCCATGACAGCCAGATGCTCGGGCAGGTCGCGCCGGCCGAGGATGCCGCCATGCACCTTGGGGTGCAGGGTCTTGACCCGACCGTCGAGCATTTCGGGAAAGCCGGTGTAATCCGAAACATCGGTGACATCGAGGCCGGCGTCGCGCAGCAGCTTGGCGGTACCGCCGGTGGAAAGTAGCTTGACCCCAAGCTGGGCCAGGCCGCGGGCGAAATCAACCGCGCCGCGCTTGTCGGAAACGCTGAGGAGCGCCTGTGTCACTTTCATTGGAACCTCGGGGAGCTAACGTGAAATACGGTGCCAAGCGCGCCGTGTCATGTTCGAGCGCAGCGAGCCGATTGGTAGCCTCCCCGCGAGGGGAGGATGGGAGGGGCGGGCCCATTTGCCAGCGTGGGACCCATCGAAGGTGCAGGAATTCATGTTGCGGGGTGGTTCATCGAAGCCATGAGCGTTAAAGTAATTCGTGTTCGACCAGCATGCGGCGCAGGGTGCCACGGCTGATGCCCAGCATTTCGGCGGCGACGGTCTGGTTGCCGTCGGCATGCTTCATCACCACTTCCAGCATCGGCCGCTCGACGCATTTCAGCACCATGCCGTAGACCGCATGCGGCGCCTGGCCGTCTAGGTCGCGGAAATAGCGGTTGAGGCTGCGGCGCACGCAGTCGTTGATTTCGCTGCTCATGCCGCTTTCATTTCTCCGTCACGCTCGCTGCGCGGCAGGCGCTCGTTTGCCGCGGCGTGCCCGAGAAAAAACTCGTCGGCGGCATCCAGTTGCTCGCGTACCGTCTGCAGCTGGTTCATGGCATGGCGGAAATGCGCCGCGCCGGAAAGTCCCTTCGTATACCAGCTGATGTGCTTGCGCGCGATGCGTACGCCGGTCTCTTCGCCGTAAAAGCGGTAGAGCTCGGCCAGGTGTCCGCGCAGGATGGCGTGTATCTCTTCCGCGCGCGGCGCGGCGAGTTCCTCGCCGGTGGCCAGGAAATGCTCGATCTCGCGGAACAGCCAGGGACGCCCCTGGGCCGCGCGGCCGATCATGACGCCGTCGGCGCCGGTATAGTCGAGAACGTAGCGGGCCTTTTGCGGCGTGTCGATGTCGCCGTTGGCGATCACCGGTATCCCCACCCGGGACTTGACCAGGGCGATCGTGTCGTATTCGGCGCTGCCCGTGTACTGGTCGGCGCGCGTGCGGCCATGGATGGCGATGGCGCGGATGCCCGACTCCTCCGCGATGCGCGCGATGCCGGGCGCATTGCGGTTGTCGCGGTTCCAGCCGGTGCGGAACTTGAGCGTTACCGGCGTGTCGGGCACGGCCTTCACCACGGCTTCGAGGATTTTCGCCACCAGCGGCTCGTTCTGCATCAGCGCCGAGCCGGCCATGACGTTGCAGACCTTTTTCGCCGGGCAGCCCATGTTGATGTCGATGATCTGGGCGCCGTGGTCGGCGTTGTACCTTGCCGCCTGCGCCATCATCGCCGGATCGGCGCCGGCGATCTGCACCGAGACCGGATCGACCTCGCCTTCATGGTCGGCGCGCCGCCGCGTCTTGGCGCTGCCGTAGAGCAGGGAGTTCGAGGTCACCATTTCCGACACCGCCAGTCCCGCGCCAAGCTTCTTGCACAACTGGCGAAACGGTCGATCCGTAACCCCGGCCATGGGCGCGACAAACAGGTTGTTGCGCAACTGAAAGCCCAGGAAGTCCATGTCGGGATGAGAATGCGGGTAGGTGAGGGCGCGATTTTAGCGCAAAGCGCTTCGGCGGCAATCGAGGCTTTTTATTGAAACCGGTAAAAAGTCACGGCCAGGCACGGGCGCCGTAAATCATCCGCTTCGCCACAAAGCTGCGCAACGCGGGCAGCAAGTCGAGCGCCAGCAATCCGGCTCCGCGCACATGTCTGAGCGGCGCAAAGTCGGAGGCAAAGCCGTCGATCAGCAGGTCGGTGAAGCCGATGGCGCCGCGCCGGTCGGCCTGGCGACCGCGGGCATAGGCGGCAAGCACGTCGGGGGCGCCGGGATCGCTCGCGGCACCCGCCTGTTGCGCGAGTTCCCAAATATCGCGCAGTGCGAGATTGAAGCCCTGCCCGGCGACGGGGTGCAAGGTCTGCGCGGCATTGCCCAGCCACACCTGGCGCTCGCCTGTCGTGTCGCGCCGGTAGCGCAAGCCCAGCGGGTAGGCCACGCGCGGGGTCGCCGCGGTGAAGCGGTGCCGTGTGCCGAAGCGGCGCTGCAGCAGCGCAAGAAATTCCGCGTCGCCGAGCGACCTGACCTCGTCGACTATGGCATCGGCGCAGGTGAGTACCACCGAGTAGCGTTCGCCCAGGGGCAGCAGGGCAACCGGACCTTCGCCGGTGAAGCGTTCCCAGGCGACATTGCGATGCGGCGCCGCCACGCTGACATTGCACAGCACGGCATGCTGCCCGTAGTCGCGCATCGTGCCGGCAGCGGGATCGACAGCACCCTCTGCAAACGCGGTGAGCTTGAAATGCGCCGTATCGCCGGCGCCGACTTTCGTGTTCTCGCGATAAGCGATGCCTGCGGCGCTGACAGCGCTGTCCAGCGCGGCAATCAGATCACTGGCTGGCAATACCCAACCCAGGGCCCTTGCTTCCAGTTCGGACGCGCGCAACAGCGTGCGCCCGAAACCGCCGCGCTGGGAGATGTGGATGGTTTCGATGGGTGTCGCCGGCAGGCCCGCCCAGACGCCGAGCCAATCGAGGATCTGCCGCGCGCCGTCGGACAGTGCCAGTACGCGCGGGTCGCGGCGCACGGCGGCGCGATCCCGGGCCTCGAAGATTTCTGCGTCAGCCCCGTGAATACGCAGCGCAAGAGCAAGCGCCATCCCCGCTGGCCCGCCGCCGACAATCGCAACCGGAAGGGGGTGATTGTTCTGGCTCGCTGCGCTGGCAGGATCAGGCTGTTCCACGCGCATCCCGCATCAGCGCTTCGATGTCGGCGATCTCTTTCGGCGCGGCAGCGGTGATGATCTCGCAGCCGGCCGCCGTCACCACCGCGTCGTCCTCGATGCGCACGCCGATGTTCCAGAAAGCCTCGGGCACATCGTCGGCCGGACGGATGTAGCAACCGGGTTCGATGGTCAGCACCATGCCCGGGGCAAGCGGCGCCCAGTGTTCGCCTTCCTTGTACTCGCCGGCATCGTGCACGTCCTTGCCCAGCCAGTGGCTGGTGCGATGCATGAAGAAACGCTTGTAACTTTCGGATTCGATCACGGCATCGAGCGAACCGGGAAGCAGCTTGAGGTCGATCATGCCCTGAGCCAGCACCTTCAGCGCCGCCTCGTGGGGATCGACAAAGGTGGCGCCGGGACGCACGGCCGCAATGGCCGCCGTCTGCGCGTCGAGCACCAGATCGTAGACGTCGGTTTGCGGCCCGCTGAAACGCCCGTTCACCGGAAAGCAGCGCGTGATGTCGGAGGCGTAGCCGTCGAGTTCGCCGCCGGCATCGATCAGCAGCAGGTCGCCGTCCTTCAGGACCTGGTCGTTGCCGACGTAATGCAGCACGCAGGCATTCGCCCCGCCGGCGACGATCGAGGTATAGGCCGGATACTCGCAACCCTGGCGGCGAAACTCGTGCAGCAGTTCGGCCTCGACTTCGTACTCGAAACGGCCCGGCCTGACAAAGCGCATGGCGCGCACATGGGCGCCCGTGGAAATCTCGGTGGCGCGCCGCATGATGGCAAGCTCCGCGCCATCCTTGACCAGGCGCATGGCGTCGAGCTCGGCGCGCACGTCGCGGATCGCCGCCGGTGCACGCTTGCCGCTGCGGCTCTCGGCACGCACCTTGTTCAGCGCGACCGCGATGCGGCCGTCCCAGCCGGCATCGTGGCCGATGGAAAACCACAGCGCCGGCTGGTCGGCAAGCAGCTCGACCAGTTTGGCGTCGAGTTCGCCGATGGCATGCGCCGCATCGAAACCGAACAGCGCGCGGGCACCGTCCGGGCCATGGCGGAAACCGTCCCAGATTTCCCTTTCCAGATTCTTCTCGCGGCAGAACAGGATCGATTGCGGCGCGGCGTCGCCGCGACCGGCGACGAGCACCAGTACCGCCTCCGGTTCGGTGAAGCCGGTCAGGTACTGGAAATAGCTGTCGGCGCGGTAGGGGAAATGCGTGTCGCGATTGCGCGGCTGTTCCGGCGCCGTGGGGATCAGCGCAATCCCGCCGCCGCCGCGGCTCATGCGCTCGATCAGGGAAAGTCGGCGCCGGCGATACGCCGCGAAGCTGTCGCCGGCCGGAGGGGGTGAGGGTTCCATCTTTCGATTATATGTCCCCGCGTGCAGGCGCCGGGGACGGGATCCCCCGCTGCGATGGCGCGTGCAGTTCGGCACGCAGTTCGGCATCGAGCTCGGCAAGCCTTTGCGGCGTGCCGACATCCACCCAGCGCCCGCCATGCAGTTCGCCGGAGACGCGCCGCTGCGCCATCGCCGCGCGCAGCAGGGGCGCCAGCTTCGCCGGCGCGCCGCGGCGGATCTCGGCGAAGACTTGCGGACGATAGACGCCGATGCCCGAGAACGTGCAGCTGCGCGCACCGCCGTCCGCGGTGCCATCGGCACCGACTTCACTCCCGCGCAGCACGAAGTCGCCCTGCGGATGATGCGGGGGATTCGGCACCAGCACGAGATGCGCAAGATCGCCGGGGCCGAGTACGTTCGGCGCCTGCGCCAGATTCCAATCGCACCAGATGTCGCCGTTGACCACCAGAAAGGGCTCCTCAAAACCCAGCAGCGGCAGCGCGTTGGCGATGCCGCCGGCAGTCTCCAGCGCACCTTCGGGCTCCGGTGAATAGGCGATCGAGAGGTCCCAGCGTGATCCGTCGCCGAGCGCCGCCTCGATCTGCGCACCCAGATGCGCGTGATTGATCACCACGTCGCGCAGCCCGGCCCTTGCCATGCGCTCCAGAAGCCAGACGATCAGCGGCTTGCCACCGACCGGCAAGAGCGGCTTCGGCGTCTGGTCGGTCAGGGGCCGCATGCGCTCACCGCGCCCGGCCGCCAGCACCATCGCTTTCATGCAGCCGGCTTGTCCATGCTGTAGCCAAGCACGATGATCTTGTCTTCCACTATGTCCAGCAGCTTTCTCAGCGGCGAAAGTTCGGCATAGCGCTCGCAGGCCTTGCGCAGATAGCGCGCCACCAAAGGCAGGTCCTTGAGGTAGCCGTCCTTGCCGTCGCGATGGTAAAGGCGGGCGAATATGCCGAGCACCTTGAGGTGGCGCTGCACGCCCATCCATTCATAGTCGCGGAAGAACTTGCCGAAATCGCCGGGGACCGGCAGCCCGGCCTTGCGCGCGGCTTCCCAGTAGCGCACCAGCCAGTCGAGGGCAAGCTCTTCGTCCCACTCGATATAGGCGTCCTTCAGCAGCGACACCATGTCGTAGCTGATCGGACCGAAGACCGCGTCCTGGAAATCGATGATGCCGGGATTGCCGGCACCGGTAGCATCGGTGCGCATCAGGTTGCGCGAATGGTAGTCGCGATGCACGAACACCTTCGGTTCCGCCAGATTCACTGCCAGGATGCAGTCGAAGACGGTCGCCAGGCCCTGTCGTTCGCTTTCGGTAAGGGCCACCCGATGGTGTCGGGCGAGGAACCACTCGGGAAACAGCTCAAGCTCGCGGCGCAACAACATTTCGTCATAGTCGGGCAGCGCGCCGGGCCGGCTGACCCGCTGTATCCTCACCAGGGCCGCAATGGCATCCGCATAAAGCGGCGCGGCGTTGGCCGCATCCAGCACCTGCAGGTAGGTCGTCGCGCCGAGATCCGAGAGCAGCAGGAAGCCGCGCTCGATGTCGCGGGCCAGCACTTTGGGCACGTGAACTCCGGCCTCATGAAAAAGCCGCTGCACATGCAGCCAGGGCCGGCAGTCCTCGTTCGCCGGCGGCGCATCCATGACGATGCGCGTTGTACCGTCGTCCAGCGTGACGCGAAAATAGCGGCGAAAACTGGCGTCGGCCGAGGCCGGTGCGAGGCTGAAAGCGCGCCCCGGAAAGTGGGCGGCGAGCCATGTTTTGATTTGCTGCTGGCGTTCCATGTCGAAGATGCGAACGATGCCTGGAATGGCTCAATAGCTCCGCCGCAGGGCGCTTTGCGCGGGCACGAAGTGTTAGAATCCGCGATTCTAGCATCGGCCGACAAGAGGTTCCCCGGCACGCAGTACGCCGCGTTCGCGTCTGCATCGTTCCGTCACCGCTGCACCCACTCACCGATACGGCATGTCTCAATCGCATCGCGGACAATTCGGCCCCGGCTCACTGCTCGCCTTGCTGGCGCTGGCTGCGGGTTCCGCCGTGGCCGAACCGCTGCCGCCTTTGCGCGTGAATCCCGCCCTGCTGGGCGCGGGTACGCCGCCGCTGCCCGCCGTTGTCGAACCCGCCGCCATCGCCAGGCCGGTTGCACCCGCCCCGCGCGTGGTGGAGGCGCCACCGGCAGCACGCGTCGATCTGACCGCCGAACAGGCGCGGGCCGCAACCGCACCCGTACCCCGGCCCGCCCCCTCCCCCGGCGCGCCTTCGGCGAAAGCCGCAACGCCGGCGCCGGCAAGCATCACGGCACGTTCCGCATCGCCCGCGCAACCCGCCGCACACGCGGCCACGCCGCAGTTGACGCCAGCGGAGGCCATCCAGAAGCCGCAGGAACCGCCGCAGGTGGCCGAACGCACGCTGCCGCCGCTCTACTCGGCCCACGTCGCGGCAGGCGAGCTGCCCAACCCCGAACTGAAGAGATCGACCGCCGTCCTGCCCTGGACCAGACAGCCGGGTGAGTCATTGCCGACCTTCGTCGCTGCCGACAGGATCGCCGGCAGGACCGATGTCGAACTCGTCGCCGAGGGCAACGTCGAATTGCGCAAGCGCAATTCCAGCCTGCAAAGCGACCGCCTGACCTACCGCCAGCCGGTCGAGGAAATCGAAGCCGAAGGCAAGGTCCGCCTTTCACGCGATGGCGACCGCGTACAGGGGCCGCGCATGCAGATGCGGATGGAAGAAAGCACCGGCTTCTTCGAGCAGCCCGAATACAGCATCCGCCGCATCAAGACCGGATCGGCGCCGACCTTGTGGACCGGGACCGAGGAGCGTCGTGCCGCAACGCCATCCACCGCGATCATCAAGACCGGCGCCATCTGGACCGGCGATGAAGAGCCGGAGACGACGGGCCTCACCACCGGGCATGGATCGGCGGCGCGCATGGATTTCGAGGGCGAGGGCAAGTACCGCCTCACCGATGCCACCTACAGCACCTGCGCGCCGGCTGCCGGGCGCGATCCGGACTGGTTCGTGCGCACCGCCGACTTGCGCCTCGACTACGATGCGGAGGAAGGCTCCGCGCGCGACGCCACCCTGGTTTTCCTGGGAACGCCGATCCTCTACTCGCCCTGGCTGAATTTCTCGCTCAACAATGAACGCAAGAGCGGCCTGCTGACGCCCACGGCCGGCTCCACCAGCAAGGGCGGCATCGAGTTCACCCAGCCGTTCTACTGGAACATCGCCCCCAACATGGATGCGACCATCGCGCCGCGCTACATGGAAAAGCGCGGCATGCTGTGGAACGGCGAGTACCGCTACCTGCAGCCCGATTACGGCGGCATCGTCCGCGGACAATACCTGAACCGGGACAAGCTCGAGGATGACGACAGGCGGTCAGCCTACGCCGTGAAGCACCGCCAGAACTTCGGCTACGGCTTTCACGGCACGCTGGACCTGACCGGCGTCTCCGACGACACCTTCTTCAGCGACCTGGGCAGCGGTTCGGCCATCGTCTCGCAAACCAACCTGCTGCGCCAGGGCACGCTCGGCTACAGCGGCGGCTGGTGGTCGGTCAACCTGCTGGCACAGCGCTACCAGACCCTGCAGGATCCGGACCAGCCGCCGGTGACGGAACCGTACCGGCGCCTGCCACAGGTGACGGTCAATGCCCTGCGCGGCGACCTGCCCTACGGCATGACATTCGCGTTGCGGGGCGAGTACGTCGACTTCCGCAGCGCCGACTCGAGAACCACCGAGGGCAAGCGCACGGTCATGTACCCGCAAATTTCGCTGCCCCTGCAGACCGACGTTCTCAGCATCACGCCCAAGATCGGCCTGCATTCCACCCGCTACGACCTCGATACCCGCTACGACGTGAATGGCGTCGTCATCGGCGGGCCGGACACGATCACGCGCAACGTTCCGCTGTTCAGCGTGGATTCGGGCGTCGTCTTCGAACGCGGTTTCGAGTGGCAGGGCAGGTCGCTGACGCAGACGCTGGAACCGCGCCTCTACTATCTGTACGTGCCCAACCGCGACCAGGACCGGATCCCGGTTTTCGACACCAGCACCACGGACTACAACTTCGCCCAGACCTTCGCCGAAAACCGCTATGGCGGCCCCGACCGCATCGGCGATGCCAACCAGCTGACGGCCATGATTACCTCGCGCCTGCTGGATCCGGACACCGGCGCCGAAACCCTGCGTGGCTCGTTCGGCCAGCGCTTCTACTTCACCGACCAGAAGGTGGGCCTGCCGGCAACCGCGACCGCGCCCGCCGAACCCTTGCGCACCGACCGCTACGCCGACCTGCTGGGATCGTTTTCCGGCCGCATCATGGAGAAGACCTATGCCGATGCCAACCTGCAGTACAACCCGCAGGTACGCCGCATGGAGCGCTTCAACGTCGGCGCGCGCTACCAGCCGGAAGCCGGCAAGGTACTCAACGCCGGCTATCGCTACACCCGCGACCAGTTGGAACAGCCCGGCCTGAGCCAGTTCGACATCTCGGGTCAGTGGCCGCTCGCCGGTGGCTGGCATGGTGTCGGACGCATCAACTACTCGATCAAGGACCAGCGCATGGTCGAGACCGTCGCCGGCCTCGAATACGACGGCGACTGCTGGATCGGCCGCGTGGTATTCCAGCGCATCGCGACGCTGGAAAGGGATGCCAACACCTCGCTATTCGTCCAGCTCGAATTCAACGGCTTTGCCAAGGTCGGTACCAACCCGCTCGAAATGCTCAAGCGCAACGTGCCCGGCTACGGTGTGATCAACCAGCAAAATTCAGAGTCGCCCTTCAATACGCCATGAAATTTCGCATTCTGCTGTTCTGCCTGATCTCCGGCCTTGCAATCATCCCGAGCCATGCCCAGACGCGACGCGCACAACCCCTGGAGGTCGACCGGATCATCGCCGTGGTCAACGACGAGGCCATAACCGCCTACGAGCTGCGCGCGCGCCTCGCCACCGTGGAGCGCCAGTTGCGCGACCAGAAGGTGCAGCTGCCGCCGCGCGACGTCCTGGAAAAGCAGCTGCTCGAGCGCATGATCACCGATCGTGTGCAATTGCAGTACGCCAGGGAAACCGGGCTGCGCGTACCGGATATCGAACTGGACGCCGCCATGCGGCGCATCGCCGAAGGCAACAAGGTCTCGTTGCAGGACTTCCGCGCGGCGCTGGAGAAGGACGGCATTGCCTGGGCCAAGTTCCGCGAGGAGATTCGCGAGGAAATCGTCCTCTCGCGCCTGCGCGAGCGCGAAGTGCAAAGCCGCGTCGCGGTTACCGATGGCGAGATCGACAATTACCTCGCCAATCTCGCTGCCGGAGGCGAAACCGCCAATGTCGAAGTGCGCACCGCCCACATCATCCTGCGCGTACCGGAACAGGCCACGCCCGACCAGTTGATGCGCATCGGCGCGCGCGCACGGGCCGCGCTGGACCAGATCCGCCGCGGCGACGACTTCGCCAAGGTGGCCGCCAGCTATTCCGATGCGCCGGACGGCCTGTCGGGCGGACTGATGGGGGTACGGCCGCTCGACCGCCTGCCGGCGCTCTATGCGGATGCCGTGAAGAAACTCAAGCCCGGCGAAGTCAGCGACATCCTGCGCAGCCCGGCCGGCTTCCACATCGTCAAGCTGATCGACCAGACCGGCGGCGGCGCCAAACCGGCGGCGGCGCTGAAGCAGACCCGCGCCCGCCACATCCTGATCAAGGTCAACGAGCTCGTGTCGGAAGCGGAGGCGAAGCGCAAACTGGTCGCGCTCAAGGAACGGCTGGACAATGGCGCGGACTTTGCCGAGCTGGCGCGCCTGCACTCCAACGACCTTTCCGCGGCGAAAGGCGGCGACCTGGGCTGGCTGTACCAGGGCGATACCGTGCCCGACTTCGAGAAGGCGATGGATGCGCTGCCAATCAACCAGATCAGCCAGCCGGTGCAGTCGCCCTTCGGATTCCACCTGATCCAGGTGCTGGAGCGACGCACCGAAAATGTCACCGACGAACGCCAGCGGCTCGCGGCACGCCAGGTGCTGCGCGAGCGCAAGGCCGACGAGGCCTACCAGGACTGGGTCCGGCAAATCCGCGATCGCGCCTATGTCGAATTCCGCGTCGAAGAGCGCTGACGGCCTTCCGCTGCCGACAATCGCGGTCACGTCCGGCGAACCGGCGGGGATCGGCCCGGACATCTGCCTGCGACTGGCCGGGCGCGCGTGGCCGGCGCGCCTG